>JAHRVB010000044.1 GCA_019090895.1 Kangiellaceae bacterium | reverse complement strand
TGGCCGAGCGGCTGAAGGCGCTCCCCTGCTAAGGGAGTATGGGTTTTATAGCCCATCGAGGGTTCGAATCCCTCTCTCTCCGCCATTATTTTTTTGCACAAGGTTTTAGTGTTTTCATTCATTGTTCTCATGAATATAGTTTGACAACGTTATGACTGGTATGGATAATACCGCTCCTTTCAATGTTGTGTTGAAAGTCAGTACCGAATACGCGCATGTAGCTCAGCTGGATAGAGTACCTGGCTACGAACCAGGCGGTCGGAGGTTCGACTCCTTCCATGCGCGCCATTTTAAACGGGACCCACAGTTTTCTGTCGGTCCCGTTTTTTTATGCCCTTCAAAAACTCAAAAATAAACATGTCTTATTAGAACTTTCCAAAGTACTAAAAGAGCTGCTAATATTTAGTTAATCTTTTAAAGCTAAGCAATTAATATCTATGTATTCAGTAAAATCAATCTCAAGTCACACACTCATTTTATTTGCACTTATTCAGATGAGTGGCTGCGCAACCCTTAATGAATCAGAGTGTCAATCGGCTAATTGGGAAATCATCGGCTTGGAAGATGGTTCGAAAGGTAGGAACACTTCCTATATTGGAGAGCACCGAGAAGCTTGCTCTGAATATCGAATAGCGCCAGACTTAACAAGCTACATAAAGGGACATAAACAAGGCTTGAAGCAGTTTTGTACCCAGCAAAACGGATATCAACAAGGAGTAAAGGGTGCGACGAATAATCAAGTCTGTACCGGTTCTTCTGTGCGAGACTTCAACAGGGGTCATCAAGATGGTTTGAGGATTTATCGTGCTTCTAAAGAAATACTTGGTTTAGAAAGTGAAATAGACTCTCGACATCATCGACTGGAAGATATAGAAAAACAAAAGCGAGCGATGGAAGAAGAGCTCGTACGGAATGGAACTAAAGAATATCGAAGAAGAGAACTATTAGAAGAAATTAAGTCTCTGGAACGAGAGAGTGAAGCGACTTACATCGAAATTGATAATATGAGAATCAGTTTAGCTAGACTGAAAGATATTTATCAGCGGATGATTCGGAACTAACCAGCTGGTTAGTAGACCTACCTTAATGCCTCTAGCTCGTTTTTCCATAAATCTAAACACCTCGGAAGTTCAAAAATACTACCGAGGCCAAGCCCAAAACATACTGGTTCGGTCCTATGAAGGGCTTAAAGTTCAATTTCCAGCCAACTTAATTCTTCCCTATGTTTCCCGCAGCGGTGTCCAAGGAGAATTTATCTTAGAGTATGACAATAACGGAAAAGTCATCTCGCTGATTCGTAAATAATAGGTTATAAGCATAACTTTTCATTTTATCTGGAATAATCTATAAATTACTGTCTTAGTAAGCAGTCAAATAAATGTCAATTAGGCGACAAATAATAGTGCTAATCTAGAAACTTTATCCTACAATAACAATAGTTTAAGTTTAATTGCTACCCCAATAACAATGAAAATATCGGATTTACAATTCTTCACCGATAAATCAAGGTCTAGCTCCTATGTTTCTAGATAATTGCTTTAAACGATCCGATTGTGTTTTCAAGGCTCTCAAATATAATTTCTTTTTAAAAAGCTTCCCACTATTTACTCAAACGTTCCTGAAGGAATTGACATGCTAAAAAGTAATAATTCGCAAGATAGCGTACTTTTCAAAAACGTATTAAAACAAATAGATTCGAAATTTCGAAAAAGACAAGCGGCTTTAGTGGCCGAATTCGCTCGGTACTTTTGTACCAATATAACCTCTGGTGATGTTGAGTTTCGATCAGCTAGCGATCTTTATTCTCCAATTGTTAGCTTGTGGCGATTCACTCAAGAATCCCAAACAGGTAATCGAGTGAGAGTGTATTCTCCTGAACTAGAAAATGATGGATGGCAAACACAGCACAGTGTAATAGAGTTAGTGCATGAAGATATGCCATTTCTCGTAGACTCAGTGAGAATGGAATTAAACAGAATGGGGATCGGGGTTCATTTACACATCCATTTACCGATGGACCTGACCCGAGATAAAGCAGGGAAGATCACCAAAATTCAACGTCCAAGTCATTCAGAAGTTAAACCTACAATTACACCAATGTTACTCGAGATCGATCGGCAATTAGAAAATTCTGAGCTAGAGTTAATTCGAAAAAATTTGGAGGGAATACTGACGGAAGTACGAGCAGCCGTATTGGATTGGAAACCAATGTGCATGAAGTTGCAAACAGTGATTGGAAATATGAGTAAATTGCCAGTAGAGCTTCAAAGTACCAAAAACTCGGAAAGTAAAGATTTCTTACAATGGATCAGTGCAAATCACTTCACGCTTCTGGGATACGCTTATTATGAATTGAAAGATGGAAAGAAAGGTAAACGACTTGTACCGAAGCAAGATTCGACACTGGGACTCAGTTCATTAGAGCAGTGGAAACCAAAAGCTTATCAGCTTGATGATTTACCCAGTGGTGCTCGAAACTTGATCTTAAAAAGAGACAATTTACTCGTTTTAACCAAATTAAGTTCAGTATCTAAAGTCCACCGTCCAGCGCATATCGATTACGTAGGAATAAAACGAGTTAACAAGAAAGGCGAAATTGTTGGTGAAGACCGTTTTATCGGTCTGTATACTTCCGCAGCCTATAATATTAATCCGATGAATATACCCGTTCTCAGACAAAAGATTCTTGTCGTTCAAAACGAGTCTGGTTTGTCCAGTTACGAGCACGACGCAAAAGTGTTAAAGAACATTCTTGAAACTTATCCTCGTGATGAATTGTTTCAAACGGGATATGCCAATCTACTAGATACTTCATTAGGTATTCTGCAAATGCAGGAGCGCTCTATTGTCCGTTTATTTATTAGAAGAGACCCGTATGGAAGGTTCTTCTCTTGCCTCGTGTATGTTCCTAGAGAGATATATAACACCAAAATACGGGTTAGGATAACTGAAATACTAGGGGCTCGATTAGGCGCGACAGGCGATATTCAATTTACAACATCTTTTTCAGAATCAGTGTTGGCTAGAATGTATTTTATTGTACCGGTCGAAAATGCTGAGGCTGTAAAATACGATCTTCATTCGATAGAAAAGGACTTACAACAAGCGGCTCGTTCTTGGGAAGATAACCTCAAGGATGCTTTGCTGTCATCATATGGAGAAGCTGAAGGAAAACGGCTAATCAAACGATACGCGAGCGGATTTCATCCAGGTTACCAAGATGACTATACGATTCCGACGGCTGTTCTCGATATTAAACATATGGAGTTATTGAGTGAAACAAACGAACTGAGCATGTTGTTGTATCGCTCTCAGGAAGATGATGGCGAAAAAATAAAATTCAAACTCTATTATCGAAATAAACCAAAGCCCTTGTCAGAAATAATGCCGATGTTAGAGAATATGGGATTAAAAGTAATTGGAGAGACACCTTTTAAAATAAAACCTGTCGGTGGAGTGAACCGCTGGATTAGTGATTTCGAAATGAAACACGCCGGTGGCGAAAAACTTGACTTGGAAGTGCTCAAAGATAAATTCCAAGATGCGTTTAGAGAAGTGTGGTTAGGAGACGCGGAAAACGATGGCTTTAATAGACTCATTTTAAGTGCATCTTTAGATTGGCGTGAAACGGCATTATTAAGAGCTTATGCCAAATATATGTGGCAAATCGGCTCAAGTTTTTCACAGCACTATATAGAAGAAACACTTGCAGCTTATCCTAAAATTGCTCGCCAAATAGTGGACTATTTCTATTTGAAATTTGATCCAAAGTTTGAACGAGACTCTCGGAAAGAAAACGTTTCGAGAAATAGAATTCTCAAAGGATTGGAAAGCGTATCTAATTTAGACCAAGACAGAATTCTTAATCGCTACTTGGAATTAATCGATGTTTCAACTCGTACGAACTTTTTTCAGAATGATTCACAAGGTAAACCAAAAAGTTATATCTCGATAAAGCTAGCACCCGCATCGATAATTGACATACCGCAACCGGCGCCTATGTTTGAAATTTTTGTATATTCTCCTAAGCTCGAAGGGGTCCACTTACGTGGTGGTAAAGTTGCTCGAGGTGGTCTACGTTGGTCAGATCGTAAAGAGGATTTTAGAACGGAAATTCTTGGCCTCGTTAAAGCACAGCAAGTAAAAAATTCTGTCATCGTACCCGTAGGAGCCAAAGGAGGATTCGTCTGTAAGCGTAGTCTCGATGGACTCTCTCGTGATGAATTTATGGCCGAGGGAATCAGTTGTTATAAGATTTTCATTAGTGCGCTGCTAGACGTAACGGATAACTTAGTAAAAGGACAATTAGTACCGCCTACTAATGTTGTACGCTTAGATGAGGATGACCCTTATTTAGTCGTGGCGGCAGATAAAGGTACGGCTACTTTTTCTGACATCGCAAACGGTATATCGGAAGAATATAATTTTTGGTTAGGTGACGCTTTTGCATCGGGTGGAAGTGTTGGTTATGATCATAAGAAAATGGGGATTACAGCTAAAGGTGCTTGGGAATCCGTAAAGAGACACTTCATGGAAATGGGAATCGATTGCCAAACGACTGAATTCACAGCTGTAGGCGTTGGCGACATGGCCGGCGATGTCTTTGGGAACGGAATGTTATGTTCTCGCCATACTAAATTAATTTCAGCATTTAATCATATGCATATTTTTATCGACCCTAACCCCAATGCCGAAGAAAGCTATATAGAACGAGAGCGCTTGTTTAATTTACCTCGTTCTAGCTGGGAAGATTATAATGCCAAATTGATTTCAAAGGGAGGCGGTATTTTCTTGCGATCTGCGAAGTCGATACCATTATCGAAAGAAATTAAAAGTTGGTTAGGAGTCAATTCCGATAGCATGACTCCTAACAAATTGATCAATAGTATTCTTAAATCTGACGTTGACTTGCTATGGAATGGCGGTATAGGTACGTATATCAAGAGTCGCAATGAAACTAATTCCGACGTCGGTGACCGAGCTAACGACAACTTGCGTGTAAATGGCGAGGAGCTTAACTGTAAAATAATCGGAGAAGGCGGAAATTTAGGTGTAACCCAGCTTGGTAGAATCGAATACATGCTGAAGGGGGGGAGAGGTAATTCAGACTTTATTGATAACGCAGGTGGCGTTAATTGTTCAGATAATGAAGTCAACATCAAAATCCTACTCAATCAAATTGTCGCCGATGGTGATATGACGGAAAAGCAACGCAATAAATTGTTGCTTAGCATGACCGATGAAGTGGGCGATATCGTTTTACGAGAAAATTTCTTACAAGCTCAAACTATCAGTATCAGTGAAGAACGGTCGGTAAAGATGGTCAAAGAACTGATGCGATTTATTCATTGGATGGAAAGGGAAGGAAAAATCAACAGAGAGCTCGAATTCCTCCCATCAGATGATGAATTACTGGAACGATTAGCGCGTAGTCAAGGTTTTACTCGAGCGGAGCTTGCTGTGTTGGCGGCTTACGGAAAAATGATTTTAAAGGAGGATTTATGTACTCCAGATATTGCGAATGAACCCTATTATAAAAATGAGTTAAGTAACTATTTCCCAACCGCTTTAAGAAAGAAGTTTGCTAATAAAATGCAAACGCATCCGCTTAAAAATGAGATAGTTTCGATGCGATTAGCAAACGAAATGGTCGATTATCTGGGCAGCAATTTTGCTTTTAGAACAACGGATGAAACGGGGGCTTCTGCTTCAGATGTCGCGATATGTTTCACCTTATCTAAAGAAATATTTGATATGCCAAAAATTTGGGCGGGTATCGAGTCACTCGATCATCAAGTACCTGCGCATGTGAAACATAATATGTTTTATCAAACTCAACGAATGATTAGACGGAGCACACGATGGTTCCTTCGACACAGACGTAAAAATCTTGCAATAACGGAGGGTATCGAGTTCTTTAAAGAAGGCATTGCTGACTTACAAAAGAATGTTAAGAAGGCGCTGGATAAAGAAGAGGTTGCTGCCATTCAATCTGGCATTGATGGATGGATTTCTCTAGGCGTTCCCAAAAAGCTTGCGACTAAAGTTGGTTACCTTAGTACTGTTTTTTCTGGTTTGGATATTGTAGAGATGTCAAAACTAACGAATTTGAAAGTTTCTCTGGTTGGCGAGGTTTATTACAATCTTGGTGCAAAATTAGAATTGCATTGGTTCCTCGATCAAATTACTACGCAACCAGTGGACAATCACTGGCAAGCATTTGCAAGAGCGAGCTTTAGAGAAGAGCTAGACTGGCAGCAGCGAAGTTTGACCGTGGCAGTACTTCATATGTCAATTGATAAAGCAACGGCGGAAGAGAGAATAATAGCGTGGATAATTCAAAACGAAGATTTACTTGAGCGTTGGCAACAAATGGTTGCTGATTTTAGGGCTAGTAGTCGACATGAATTCGCTAAGTTCTCAGTCGCTTTGCGAGAGTTATTGATTTTGGTTCAGAGTAGCATTCGAGCAGCCGCGGTTGCTAGGGAAGATGATTTTCAGTAAGTAATTTATTTAACCATGGATTAATTCAAGTGACTGAGTTTAACTTGATAGTTAAGCCCAGTCTTTTTGAACATACTAATTCTATAAATTATTACTTGTCGATTGAAGAGCAGTTTTTTTGGATAGCTTTTTCTAGCTCTGTGATCAAATCTGTTTTTTCTTGGTCAGAATAAAAGTATCTTTCTCCCTTTTCATTTTCAGTGTAGCTTCGGAATCCCCTACTTAAGTTAATTTTTTCTCGTTTAGCTTCGTTGCAAGCTTGCTTTAATTTAGTCTGTTCCCGTTCTTTTTTGTGGCGTGCCAACTGACTATCTAGAATCTCTTCATCATTGATTTGGTTGACTTTTCGTTGATGACGTAGCATTTCAGATGCTCGTTGTTTAGCCTCCTTTATCTGAGATTTACTGGGTTGCTTTTTAATGACTACTTTTTGGCTTTTTTCATCAATAGGTTTATCGGAGAAGTGAACTTTACCGTTTTCATCAACCCATTTGTAGACTTGAGACTGTACGGGAAGGGTCATAATTCCGATGAAAGCTAACAATAATATTACGAGTTTTCGGGTGAGATGGGTGCTAGATTTCATTTGATAATTTCCTAATGATTATAGAATCGTGCTTATGATTCCCGTTCGATTTTGCGTACGTATCTTTATCTTAAGGTAATAGAGTGCCTAGATTTTGCCACAATTGCTCATAGTTAATCTAGTTTCTTACTCAAACAGTGCCTTTTACCTCGGTTATTCTTCCACTATCAATTGATTATACAAGAGGGGAGTGAATGGATCACCAATCAAAAAATATGGAAGTATATTGGCAACAGTGTCGGGCTTTCGATAGTCGTTCTTTCGACACTCGGACGGTTCAAAGTAGTGGGGTCAATCAAATCCAAAGTCAAAATGCCTTTGCTGAAATGTTGGTACAGTTTTCGCAAAAACGAACTCATAAGAAATTAATTTAAGACGATTTCCTAAATAATATTAATCGGATGCGCGTTGTCAAATATAACGCTGAGCCCATTACTAAAAGGGCTATTCCACCGATGGCCGATAATGAACTTAATCCCCGTCCGCTTAAATACCAAAGTAAGGCGCCACCAAGTACCATTATAATACTGATCATCGCCTGCATTTGAAGGGAGTATTTTCTTTTTATATGTTTCATTTTTTTCTGAGACGCTAGTTGTTCTGCATTCATACCTGTGGAACTTTTTTTATTCAAAAAATCATACTGGCAATGGCTGCAGACTTTCGATTTGTCTGAGATTTTTTCATTGCAAGACGGACACTTTATAATTGCCATATTATTTCTATCCAAGTTTGTTTAAATCAATGAAAGCACATGTTGTGCCTTCTTCCTTCATAATTTATTAGATCGTTTGAGATACTCGTGGTGCATTTAGTCTTTTTAGCGACGCTATGGTTCTTGCAAAGATTTATCAATTACTTCAAATATATCGTTACTCAAATTATCGATAGTAAGAATATGTTCTAAGTGTTCTCTTATCAACGCCTGTCTCTTCTTATCAAATTTTCGCCATGCTCCGAATTGTTTGGCCATTCTTGCACCTATTTGAGGGTTAACTAGGTTAAGTTCGAGTATAATATCCGCTAAAAGCTGGTAGCCTTCTCCAGTGGCATTATGAAATTGCATAGTATTACCGCTGACAAATGCACCTATTAAAGAGCGTACTTTATTCGGGTTGGTGATCGAAAATTTTTCGTGCTGCATCAAATGCTTAATTTCAGATATCACACTGGGATCGTCGCTTTGCACTTGAGCGCTAAACCATTTGTCCATTACTAAATCTTCGTCTTTCCATTTGTTAAAGAATAATTCGGTACTTTCCGAGCGTGTCTTGTGATTGGTTCTTAAAATAGCTCGAAGTGCACATACTTCATCGGTCATATTATCAGCATTTTTTTGTTGGTTTAATGCGAGGACCGTGTACTCTTCTTCATTCGCTTCTAGCAAGTAGGCCAATGCGGTGTTTTTTAACCAGCGATTACCAGAAGTTGGGTTGGTTACTATATGGTTAGCCTGATAGATTTCTAACCACATTGAACTGAGAGATTGGCAAATATGTTCATCAAGTTGCCGATACTTAGTAAATAATCGATCGAGGTCTATGGTGTCTGCTTCGCCGATAAGACTATTAAGATTCGGCAACTGGATAGCCAGCGCTTTTAAAGATGGATCAAGTGCTTTATCGGAAACAACTTTCTCTATAGCAAGACTAATACTGCTAATCTCTTCTTTAGATAGTTGTTCGGAGTCTGAGAGTAATAAGTTGGACATTAACGATTGGCCAGCATCCCAACGATTAAAAGCGTTCGAATCGTAGGCGAATAGGGTTGCAAGTTGTTGCTGAGTATAGTTGAAAGAGAGTTTTACTGGCGCAGAAAAATCTCTTAATAGTGAAGGTATGATTCGGCTAGTATCTATCGATGAATCAAATTCTATTTCAAAAGTCTGGTTGCTTTTATCTAAGATTAGTAGCGTTTCTTTTTGTCGCTTTGATTGACCTTTTAGCATAAATTCAACTGGAAACCCCTCGAGCGAAATGAACCCTAGCTTTACAGGAATTAAGAATGGTTCTTTGTTTGTTTGTCCAGGTGTATTAGGGCAATGTTGTGTAAAAGAGAGTATGTATTGTTGCTTATCTGTAACCGTTTGTTTTACCACTAACTCTGGAGTGCCCGCTTGTCGATACCAGTTTCTAAATAATTGCCAGTCAATTTTGTTGGCGTCTTCCATCGCTTTAATAAAATCTTCACAAGTCACCGCTTGTCCGTCGTGTCTCTTAAAGTAAAGGTCCATGCCAGAACGGAATCCCTGCTTACCGAGTAGAGTGTGCATCATTCGGATGACTTCTGCGCCTTTGTTATACACAGTAACGGTGTAGAAATTATTCATTTCGATATAGGAGTCAGGCCTTATAGGATGTGCCATCGGACCAGAGTCTTCAGCAAATTGAGCTGCTCGAATTATTTTTACCTGATCAATTCGTTCCACCGCTGCGGACTGCATGTCTTCACTAAACTTTTGGTCCCTAAAAACAGTTAACCCTTCTTTTAGACTCAGCTGAAACCAGTCGCGACAAGTTACTCGATTGCCTGTCCAATTATGAAAATATTCATGTGCAATGACTCGTTCTACACCCTCAAAATCGCTGTCGGTGGCTGTTTGTTTATTGGCAAGAACATAGGCTGTGTTGAATACATTAAGTCCCTTGTTTTCCATTGCTCCCATATTAAAATCACCAACTGCGACAATCATATAGAGATTAAGGTCATATTCACGGCCAAACTCTTGTTCATCCCATTTCATAGAGTTAATCAAACTCTCCATTGCAAATTGGCACTGGTTTAGTTTGCCTTTATCGACAAAAAGCTTTAGCTCTACACTTTTTCCACTCATGGTGGTGAATTGGTCATCAAGGCAATCAAAATCACCTGCGACTAAAGCAAAAAGATAACTAGGTTTTGGAAAAGGGTCATGCCACTTAACTCGGTGTCTTCCGTTAGCGATGTCAATTTTTTCTATTAGGTTGCCATTAGAAAGTAGTGAAGGAAAATTCTTTTTATCAGCTTCGATGGAAACAAAAAATTCTGCCATTACCTCGGGTTTGTCTAAATAGTAAGTTATTTTTCTGAATCCTTCGGCCTCACACTGTGTGCAGAACTTTCCGTTGGATAAATAGAGTCCTTCCAAAGAAGTATTCTTGTTAGGGAATATTTTGACCATCGTTTCAATCGTAAATGATGGGCTAACTTTGAAGATCGTTAGTTGTTCTGGTTCTAATTTGAAATCTTGCTGCGATAATTCTTTGTTATTGATTGTCAATTGCTGTAGCTCAAGTTCTACACCGTTTAAAACCATTGGTTTTAATTCAGTTTCGCTACAAAGTGGATTAAGGCTTACACTAAGAGACGAATGGACAATCACATATCCTGAATGAAGTTCGAAATCCAGCCGAGTCGTTGTTATTACATATTGGCTCGGTAAGTAGTCTTTTCGGTACTTTATTTGGGGTTTACTTTTGAGATGCATTATTAATTGGTAACCTTAATATTTTTAATTGATGTCATTAATGATTGAACTGATATCATTTTACTCAAATAGCGACCGGTATAGGGAAATATTTTTGTAAAATTAAATTTATTGGCTTGACGCTACGGAATAGTGATTCAAAGACAAGTTTTTGTGGCATGTTAACTGGTGGTTTGACCAGAAGTGTGACTAAAATCGTCTAATTGCGGTTATATCCCATTTAAAATCGAGAAAAATCGGCTAAATGGTTTAAATTACCTATACAATTTTGTTATTTAGGATTATTATGCCCCCCCTGTGGAAGTTAACCCAATTTTCGCAATGAATTGACACCTGCTGCTATCTTTTAAACACGAGAAGCCGCTGATGGTTTAGAGCATATAATGTGTTTAGCTCTAATGGTACATTTAGTTCAAAAATCCCAGTCTATCGCTTTAGCCTGCAAATTTGAGTATAAGAATTTATACTAACATGAGCGTTCCGCAAACCAGAGGAGTCCTTAATTTGACTACTGTTGCAAGATTCGATATTAAATACCTACAATATATGGATGAAAAGGGGACATTTATTAGTAATGATGTTCCTCCGGCCTTCGCAAGAGATCTCGATACGCTTAAGAAATTATATCGAGATATGAACCTAATTCGCATTTTTGATCAAAAAGCCTACGCGCTACAAAGAACCGGAAAAATGGGGACATACCCAGCAGCCACAGGCCAAGAAGCGATTGGTGTGGGATTTGGTTCTGCAATGACCGAAGAAGATGTATTAGTACCCTATTATCGCGGGCAAGCGTCCATGATACAACATGGTGTGTTAATGGAAGAAGTCTTGCTTTATTGGGGCGGCTACGAAAAAGGCTGTGACTATAAACATGCTAAAGAAGATTTCCCTATTGCAGTGCCTATTGCAACTCAGTCTCTTCATGCTACCGGTGTCGCGAAAGCGATGCAGATGCGAGGGGAAAAACGTTGTGTATTTACCGAAATAGGCGAAGGCGGAACCTCACAAGGTGATTTTTATGAAGCACTAAATGTCGCTGGTATTTGGAATTTAGGCGTCGTATTTATAATCAATAACAACCAGTGGGCTATTTCTGTTCCCAGTGAAATTCAAACAAATTGCGAAACTTACGCACAAAAAGCAATTGCCGCAGGCATCGATTGTATTCAGGTTGACGGTAATGACATCGTTGCGGTGAAAGCTGCGTCTGAACATGCAGCAGAAAAAGCTCGAAATGGCGGTGGACCAACACTTATTGAATGCATTAGTTTACGATTATGTGACCACACAACCGCAGACGATGCGACACGCTATCGTCCAGAAGGCGAGTTGGACGAAGGTTGGAAGAAAGAACCAATTATCAGACTCAAAAAATACTTAGAAAGTAAGAGTGCTTGGAGCGCTGAAAATGAGCAATCGATGCTTGAGTCTATTGCGAAAGAAGTGCAGGTAGCTGTGGATAATTATTTAAGTACTCCGGTCGATCCTCCAGAAGCAATGTTCGATTATTTGTATGCTGAATTACCTGAGAGAACAGTTGCTCAAAGAGAGTTAGCAATTGCACGAGGAGCTATATAATGGCTGCGATCACACTGATAGAAGCCGTTAACATGGCCATAGCTCACGAGATGGAACAAGATAAAGAAGTCGTCGTGTTTGGAGAAGACGTTGGAATCAATGGTGGCGTATTTAGAGCGACTGATGGTTTACAGCAAAAGTTTGGTGAAAAACGAGTCATTGATACTCCTCTGGCTGAAGCTATGATCGCGGGTATCGCTATTGGAATGGCAGCACAAGGAATGAAGCCAGTTGCTGAAATTCAATTTATGGGTTTCATTTTTCCAGCCGCCGATCACATTATATCTCACTGTGCACGTATGCGAAATCGGACTCGGGGCCGACTCACTTTACCCATGGTAATCAGAGCGCCATTTGGTGGAGGTATTCATGCACCTGAAAATCACTCTGAAAGTACTGAGGCGATTTTTGCCCACATCCCAGGATTAAAAGTGGTGATACCTTCTAATCCATCCAGGGCTTATGGATTAATGCTCGCTGCGATTAGAGATCCTGACCCTGTCATTTTCTTGGAACCAAAGAGAATATATCGAATTGAAAAACACGAAATTGAAGATAACGGAGAGGAGTATCCTCTGGGGATGTGTTTTGTAGACCGAGAAGGTACAGACATTACTTTAGTCAGTTGGGGCGCAATGCTTCATGAAACTAAACAAGCGGCTGAAAAGCTTGCGGCAGAAGGAATCAGTGCTGAAGTTATAGACGTTGCTACGGTTAGCCCGCTAGATATTGATACCATTTTGGAGTCAGTAGAAAAAACAGGAAGAGTTTGTATCGTACAAGAAGCACCAAAAGCGGGTGCGCTAGGCTCAGAGATTGCGGCTGAAATCGCGGAAAAAAGAGTAACCAGTTTACTCGCGCCAATCGGGCGTATTTCCGGTTATGATACGGTTATCCCGTACTACCGACTAGAAAAACAATTTATGCCTAAAGTTGAGCATATCATTGATGAAGCAAAACGAATTGTGGAGTACCGATGAATCTATTTAACTTACCGGACCTAGGTGAAGGTTTGCCGGACGCAGAAATTGTTCGTTGGTTAGTCAAAGAAGGTGACATTGTCGCTTTGGACCAACCAATGGTTGAAATGGAAACAGCTAAAGCCGTTGTTGAAGTTCCTTCGCCTTTTAAAGGGAAAATCACTAAGCTGTGTGGAAATGAAGGTGATGTGATTGACGTCGGTGCTATTTTGGTTGAGTTTGATGGGGAAGGGGCAACTCAAAATGAAACTGCTGCAGCGCCAGTTGTGCCTGCCGAGGAAAAACCTGCCTTAAACATCGCTCCTCAAAAGACTTCGATTGCATCGGATGTTTTTAATCTCCCTGACTTAGGGGAAGGTTTACCCGATGCGGAAATCGTTCGTTGGTTGGTTACTGAGGGCGATACTCTTGCTCTTGATCAACCTATGGTAGAAATGGAAACTGCTAAGGCGGTGGTAGAAGTGCCTTCTCCTTTTGCTGCGACAGTTTCTATATTGCACGGGCAAGCGGGTGATGTAATCGACGTAGGTGCGCCGTTAGTGTCTTTTGGTGAAAGTGGTACCGTTGCGGCTCAATCGGTTGAAGAGCCTGCAGCTAAGCCTGCAGATGCAGCAACCGTCGTGGGGGCCGTTGAAGTTGGTAATAAGATTGTCGCTGAATCGGCCAGTGCTGTTATCAAAGCGTTGGCTCGAAAACTAAAAGTTGATTTGGCTCAAGTAGTCGGTTCAGGCGCTAAGGGTGACATTACTCAATCAGATGTTAAACAAGCTAAGATTGACGGTAAACTATTGGGGACTAAGCCTAATTCGACAGCGAGTTCAAACTCAGCAGTAGTGACTCATAGCAAAGCTATTTCGTCTGAAAACCCATTGGATTTTAAAGCTTCTCCCGCGGTTCGGGCCCATGCTAATCGATTAGGTGTGCTTTTATCTCATTGTGCAGCGACTGGTAAGAAAGGAACTATTACAAAAGCAGATGTTGATTTAGCTGTCAGCTCTCCTTCATCTGTGACTAAGTCAATGCAAACACAACCAGTTAGCCCCAAAGCGGGTGGGCTGCCGACGGTTCAGGTCAGTGTAGAACCTCAAAGTGTTCGTGGTGTACGAAGAGCTATGGCAATGGGCATGGCAAAAGCTCATGCGACGGTTGTGCCTACAACATTGGTTGAAGATGCTGATATTACGAGCTGGCCTAAGCAAGATTCACTTGCTCGTTACGTAAGAGCGTTAGTGTTTGCCGCAAAAATGGAGCCTGCATTAAACTGTTGGTTTGATGGCGAAAAATTTGAACGACTAGTGCATCCCAATGTTCATGTGGGAATTGCCGTCGATTCACCTGACGGGTTGTATGTTCCTGTTGTTCACGACGCAGATAAGAAAGATGCTGGCCAGATACGAGCAAGCGTTCAAGAGCTTCGTCAGAAAATAGAGACTCGAAGTCTCAAGCAAGAAGACCAACAAGGTGGAACAGTGACTCTGTCTAATTTTGGTTCTATTGCTGGACGTTATGGTACGCCAGTTGTTTCACCTCCTCAGGTTGCTATTTTAGGTACGGGACGATTCCGTAAAGAGCTGAAGTTAACTGACAAAGGCATTGAGAATCGAAAAATGTTGCCGTTATCTTTAACCTTCGATCATCGCGCCTGTACAGGTGGCGAAGCCGCAAGATTCTTAGCGGCTATTATCGAAGATTTGCAAAAGCCTATCTAGGCAACAGATAGTACAATAGACGATTTCTGAGTAATCTAAAAGGCTGTAAGTTAATCACTTGCAGCCTTTTTTTTACTCTTGAATTTGTATTATGATAGTAAAATTAGCGAACCGAATTTATGCATGATAAAGACTGAATAATATTCGAGCTGAAGTGATATCCGCAGGATCTTCAAGAGTCGATATTATTAACAGAATAACCATTAGGAATTGTTGAGATGAAAATCGCCAGTGTCCAGCTAGATATTCAGTGGCTCGATAAAGTTGCAAATCTTAAAAAAGCCAAGAAGTATGTAGAGAAAGCAGCGCTAGAAGGATGTTATCTAATAGTCTTTCCAGAAATGTTTGCTACAGGCTATTCTATGGACATTAATGCGGTGTCTGAACTTTCTGATGGTGAGACTATGATGCAACTTAGTCAACTCGCAAAAAAAAACAGTATCGGAGTTATTGCCGGTTTAGTGCAAACTAATCACCAAGGGGCAGAAAACACGGCGGTATATATTGACAATAACGGTGAGCTACAAGCGCGCTATATTAAAAACTATCCGTTTACTTTAGCAGGCGAAAGCGAAAAATATGTGACCGGTAATCAACAAGTTCTATTTGATGTTAACGGCGCAACAGCAAGTTTATTCATCTGTTACGACTTACGATTTCCAGAGTTATTTAGAAAAGTTGCTAAAGATGTCGATATGATTTTCATTATCGCGAGCTGGCCTATCACGCGTCAATTTCATTGGGAATTACTGCTGCAAGCCCGAGCAGTAGAAAATCAGTGTTTTGTTATCGGGGTCAATAGAATAGGCAATGATGGAAATCAGCTAGAATATGGTGGAGGTTCGTTAATCTTTAACCCAATGGGTGAATTGGTTTCTAAATGTCCGAACGACAAGGAATATATTACATCGATTATAGAACCTAACTTAAGTCGGCAAACGAGGTCTTCATTTCCTTTCTTAGATGATATAAAACTAAGTTGAAGAATTGGTGCAGCCACTTAATTTGTGAACGAGTTAAAAAAATAGCTTCAAGATTCAACAAGATTTTTAATTCTTTTAACACAAGCCCATCCACATGACATTAACGATCGCGATGCTTGCACCGATTGAGAATAACGTTGCACAAACTTTTTCTTTGACTATTTTTTGATCACTCATTTGTTCTCTTTCCTTAAATTTGAATATCTATTGGAGTACTTAATACTAATGAAAGAGCAGAATTTGTGCCAAGTTTTTATTTGGCTCTTAACTAGCTGAAATATATAAATAAAACGATTATTTTTCTGTGATGTTAGACTGGTATAAGTGTCCGCTTTTGAGGACATATCGAGTATAAGTGTCCGCATATAGGACAGTCGGACATTGAATTGATACAGGTTGTAATGTTGATTCATTAACGGGCGACAACTCGAGTTTGAGCTGTCGCCTTAAATAATATTGGAGTCGATAATTAAGTTAGTGTTTAGAAAACCTTAAGAATAAAGAGGAGGAATTGAATCGCCATTCGCAGAGCTTCGTATAATTAGAGCTTCTCCGATTTCGTCCAGATCGCTTTTTGAAAGATCACATTGAAAGTCTGGTTGATTATTAGAGTATCGATGAGATTCCAAATTAGTTAACTTGTCCTTAATCGAACTGTTGTTTAGCAGCCCTCTTAGCACTCCCAAACTATGTATGGGTTGTTGCGCTAAGTGACTGGTCCACTGAATTAGATATTGTTCAATTTGTTCGAATTGCTGAGTCTTAATCGCTTTTTGCAGTTGACGATACACTTCGGATTTAGTCATTGGTGCAACTAAATCTGCAGCTCTGATTCTTTTGTTATTTTTTTTGTGCCTAGTCGTTTTTATCGTTGTGGGGCGTTTGAAGTAAGCGAAGAGAGTGATTAACCAAAGCACCGATAATAAAGCGGTCAGTGCCTTCCAAACAAGCGAGTTGCCAGAATCAATTTTTATTGCCGGCTCGGTCACTGGGGCGATTTTCTCAGCAGGTTTGGATACATCCGAAGAAGCAGCGCCTGGCAATACTTGAAGCGTTTTACTGGCCAAAATAGCTGTTTTCTCGCTATTGCTTGCAACATCCCACCATTTCATTTCAATTGCTGGTAGTGTCAAAGTTCCTACCTTGGAGGGAATTACCGCGAGTTTTTCAATGCGTTGGCCTAGAATTCCTTTTTCATTCACTTGACGTTCTTTTTGTGGAGTGTCTGGATAAAATTGTAGTCCATCAATTTTTGGCAATTTAATTTCTGGCAATTGTGACTCACTGAGTCCTTGAGCGTAAAGCAGGATTGTCCATGTCACGGGCTCTCCGACGGTGAGAGTTAAATCCGGATTTGACCACTTGTCGGCAAGTACGACTTCAGACGCTGGCATCCAAGGGTTCGTAGCTTTGGTTGGCTGAGGTTGAACTGCCACTTTAATCGGTTTGCTATTAACACTTACAGGTCGAGTGGTATTCAAAAAGCGATTACTTCCTCGACTATTTGGGTCATTAACATCAGCAGTAAAATTGATCGGGTCAATTGTTAGCTCACCACTTTGTTGCGGAAACAGGGCATAACGACGTTCAGTGACAACATACCGAGTACCATCAATTCGTTTGTCGTATTGAACATCATCACCCAGTTTTTCGATAATACTATCGCCGGCAGTGGGTTCACTTAATCTGGCATAGTGAGTATTTACCGCTCTATAGAGTTTTACAGTAAAGATGATTTGTTGCTGAACGTAGCTATTATCTCTATCGGAAGTTGCTTCAAGAAATATCGCTTTTTTTTGTTCTCCGAGGTCAACTCGGTTACTGGTATCTTTAATAAACAACGTAATCGGTTTGGTCGCTGCCGAACCAACTGGAATTGAAGGTATTTGTATGTTCCCGGTTTTGAGTGTGCTGAGTTTTAATTTCCAACCTTTGATCGTATTGCTGCGTCCATTCACATAACTCATTTGTTGATATTGGCTGTTGGAAATAATAGTGAAATCTTTTGGGATTACTGAAAGATCCGGTTCAGCGCCGGTGTCTTGATCGATTTGAATAGTCAGCAAAAA
Source organism: Kangiellaceae bacterium (assembly GCA_019090895.1). Taxonomy (GTDB): domain Bacteria; phylum Pseudomonadota; class Gammaproteobacteria; order Enterobacterales; family Kangiellaceae. Next base: position 14,576 of record JAHRVB010000044.1, on the reverse strand, counting down.
ACTTTCACCAGCGTGAATGTCCGTGCGGTCAATCGATTGAGTTAACTCTGCGAGCGCCACTTGAGGAATTGCCAGTAGCCATACCGAAAAAATGATGCTGAGCCAAGACATAAAATTATTTCTACTTCGTTGTAATGGTGTTTTGTTAATATTATTCATATAGGTTACCAAACTTTTTTCTCTTTTTGTTCGCGACCACGTTTTTGGTACTCTCGATACATCTTTCTTCTCAGCAGTCCACCGGGATCATCAGGAATTTTTTCTAACCAATGTTCAAGCGCTTGATCTTTTTCGTTCTTATCCCGTTGGTCATCCGTCAATTCGGCCTGTTGCTGTTCTTGTTGTTCGTCAGATTGTTCTTCCGATTCTTGCTGTTGTTCTTGTTGCTCACTGTTCTTTTCTTTATCGGAATCGTCTTCTGAATTTTGGTCTGATTGAGAGTCTGAATCGGACTCAGATTCCTCTTTTTCTTGATTCTCCTGATCTTGCTTTTCTTGATCTTGTTTCTCTTGTTCTTGTTGTTGCTTTAATAATTCCTCAACTAGATTCTTATTAAACTTCGCATCGTCGATTAAAGATACTTTATCGCCACTGTCACTTTCGATGACTTTAGAATAAAGCTCAATAGCTTCCTTAAAAGATTGAGTCTTTGCAAAAGTATTAGCTTGGTTATAGAGAGATTCGAGAGAATCAGACTGTAAAAATTGATCTAATGCCGATGTAAAATCATCACTTCGATAGGACGAAGCTCCTTGCCATTGTTGATTTTCAAAAAGTTCAGATGCTTTTCGATAATCTTTATCTTTGAATGCCTTACTGGCCTGTTGATCGCGAGTCTTCCATAAATCATCCCATACATTTGCGTGAGCGACATTAGACGCTGCTCCTGCGATAAATAATATCGTCGAAAGTCCAATGATTCCGACAATCTGTGCATCGTTGCGCCTAAACAGCTTGGTTAGCATTAGTAATAGAATAAACCAAGAGATCCAATAACCATCATCAATCCATCGGTTAATTCTTTCGTCTATTTTTTGATTTTCATTATTTGCATCAAGAGTTAATGTCGATAATATAAACTCAACATCAAGAGAATCCGCAGACAGTTCAACGTATTGACCATTGGTTGCTCGAGTGACTTGTTTTAATAAGTCAGCTTCTAACTTTGGTAAAATTATATTGCCTGCGTTATCTTTGAGGAAGCCATTATCATCTCGTAAAGGAATTGGCGCTCCTTGCTCAGTGCCAACAGCTAGAATAGAAAGTAAGTATGGACTTTCCTGTATTGAGTTTGAAACTTGTTCAATATATTCTTTTTCAATACCATCAGTGATCCAAATAATTTGGCCGCTGGATTGTTTTGCATTTTTTAATAATGAAATAGCGCCTTCAATGGCCAAATCGGGACGGCTTCCTAGCACCGGCATTATCCCTGTAGTTAAGGTAGGGATCATTGAGGCAATGGTATTTGCATCGGAAGTTAACGGTGAAATTACAAATGCATCTCCCGCGTAAACCACTAGTCCAATAGTGCCTTCGTCGGCACGTTCCAACAAATCCATTATCTTGTGGCGAGCTCGAGCTATTCTTGCCGGTTTAATATCGGTTGCGTCCATGGATAACGAGAGATCTAGTAAAATGACTCTAGCGCTTTCGGTTTGGAAAACTGGAACGGCTTTTTCTCGATAAGAAGGTCCGCTTGATGCAATTATTATTAATGTTCCTATTACGGCGGTTAACCAGAAACCAACATATGAACGCTGCTTTTCTCCCGATACCATTAAGAACTTGAGTAAATGAGGCGAGATTACTGACTGCCAAGAAGATTGCTTTCGTGCTAAATGCCGTACGCTAAACAATACTAAGAATAGCGGCACCAAAAGAAGTAACAACATGGGTCTGATCAAGTGGAAATTTGCTAGATCAACTGGCATGTTCTTCTCCTTTATTCGAGTCGATAACAGAGCTTGTTTTAGAGCGATTAATTAGGCCGCCGATTAGATTAATAACCACTGGCAAGATTAAAAATCCCAGTGCTGCCAGCAATGCCCAGAAATAAAGCTCTTGTATTGGGCGATATATTTCTGGTTTATCTTCCACTGGTTCAAGTTGATCAAGTAAGTCGTATATTTGAGCAAGTTCTTCACTGCTTCTTGCTCTAAAATATTGGCCACCGGTTAGTTTAGCGACCACTTTTAATGTTTCTTCGTCTAGCTCGGCAGAGGGGTTGAATGTCGTTGTACCAAACAATAATGAGCGTCTAGTTTGTTTATCTGCACCTACGCCAATGGTATAAATTTTTATGCCTGCATGTTTTGCTAATTTAGCCGCTTCAATGGGATCAAGTTCGCCAGAGTTATTGCGACCATCTGTGAGTAATATTAAGACTCTGTTTTCTGCTGGTCTTTCTCTAAGACGTTTGATAGAAAGTCCAATACCATCTCCGATAGCTGTTCGAGAAGCTCCTGCTAATCCAATCACGGTTTCATCAAGCATAAATTGAACTGTTTGTAAGTCAAAGGTTAAAGGGGTTTGTAAATACGCTTTTTCTCCAAATAACACTAACCCCAGGCGATCGCCTTCACGTTTTTCGATGAACTCGGATAAAATCGATTTGACGACCTCTAATCGATTGGTGCGTTTACCCTCAAGTTGTAAATCTTCTTCTTCCATACTGCCGGAAATATCGATGCTTAATAATAAATCGCGGCCACTTGTAGGCAACTCGATAGGTTCATCAATCCATTGGGGTCTTGCCGTTGCTGTCACTATCAATGTCCAAATAATAAAAGTCAGTAAATTTTTAAATAACAATTTTGTGCTGCTGACTGATTGATTTTGTTGAATAGCATTCCAGTTGGTAAACAACGGAGTGCGAATTGACGTTAATCGAGGCTGTTTTGGTTTAATCACTAACCATATTAAAAGCGGAAGGGGGATTAATATAAGCAACCAGGGATAAAGAAGTTCAATCATAGAGATTCACCTTGCGAATAAACCGTCGGTGAGCCTTTTTGAGAAGACTTGGCAGCAGATATAATGATGGATTCAATGCATTTTTCGCTAGAATTTAATAGCGGCAACCATTCATCTGGATTTATAGTGGGGTTTGCTTGATAGGCTGCTTTAGAAAATAAATCGATGCCAGATTGATTAAATAAATTACCGGGTGTTGTTTCTTTTTTGTCAGATTTTTCGTTAGCACTGAAGTGTTTATTTAGAAATGCTAGCCACTGCACGCCGTTTAGGGAAGCGACAGATGTTCTGGGGAAATAAATTAAGCACACTCTTTTTAAAAGTGCAGATAGAGCCGCTATTTCCACCGCGCTTACTTGGTTTGGTGGGACTGTTTTCAAAGCTAAAATTTCTTGTTTCGCAGGGATTAACAGACGGATTGATTTCTTATATCGATAGTGACGATAAATCATAAAGCAGATCGCAATTATAAATAAAGCCAACAGTAACCACCATCCTGGTGCATAGGGAAATTGGTCGATTTGATCGGGCAAGTGTATATCTCTCAATTGGTCGAGAGGATTTTCTGCAGGCGGCTGTGAGGCGGCACTTGTACTTTGTGGAGATGCCGTTTGAGGAATAACTTTTAGCATCTCTTCTGTGGGTTGCTGTTTACTCATCTAGCAGCCCTCTGATTGAATTCCTTGTGTTGTGATTTCGTTGACCCGGATTCGGGCTTCAATTGGCTTGGTGAGACGGCCGCCCCTTGTTGACCTATAGAGTATTGCGCGTAGCTAGTATCAATGTAGGTAAATACGCCTCGATGACTGATGGCGAAATCTTTTACTCGATTCACTTTTTGTTCGAATGCGTTTTGGTAGGCCTCTCTAAGCTTAGGTTGACTGGTATTTAACAATCCGAGGGAAGAACCATCAGTTATTCCATACAGACCTTCCGGTGGGAGCTGAGATTCAATGGGGTCGCTTATAAAAACACAATGAACATCTGCATGTTGAGATAGCTGACTTAATTGGCGTTCGCAAGATTCATCGAACTGGGAAAAATCACTAACAATGTGAATTAAACTGCCGGGTTTAGCTAAATAGCGTAATCGTTTAAGGGTCTCTTTCAACTGATTAGTGGATGAATCTTCGCTTGTCTTCTCGATGCTACTTTCTAATTGCGCGGTCTTCTTTGTTGCTGATTCAGGATTATCGGAAAAACAGCGTTGTAACGATTGCTGATAATTCTCAACAATTTTATTGAGTAGACGCATGCAATTTCGACGGTTTCCTGAAGGCTTCATTTCAAAATGAGCAGTATCATCGAAGAGCAGGGCACCAAACCGATCACCATTGGCTAAAGTATGCCACATCAATTGTCCAGCGATATGACTGGCAATGATTGATTTAAATGCTTTGGTTGTTCCAAAAAACATGTTGGGCATATGATCGAGGACAACGAAAACAGGTCGCTCTCTTTCTTCTTTGAACAACTTTGTATGAGCTTCACCCGTTCGAGCGGTCACTTTCCAATCGATATTACGAATATCATCCCCAATTTGATACATTCTAACTTCATCAAAATCCATTCCTCGCCCTTTAAAGCGCGAACGAAATCCACCAACTCTGTTTGTTTTGACCATTGAATCAGGTGCTAACCACTGAATGATCGGTTTAACACGAGTTTCTAATAGCTGATTAAGCGTCAAGTCGATCCCGGGTTTAAAATCAGGATCATCATAATCTGCAGACGCAGATTCAAACTGATGGGATAAGTTGGACCAATTAGCCATAGTATTGTTGTCTTCTCTTCACTTTTACTTCAATTCGAAAAAACAGTGTTATGCAACTGGCGTGATGGCGATTAGCTTTTCGATTACTTTATCGCTATCAATGCCCTCAGCTTCTGCTTCATAAGTGAGAATTAAGCGGTGTCGCAATACATCAAAGGCGGTACTTTGGATATCTTCTGGAGTGACGTAGTCTCTTCCAGCAAGCCATGCCGAGGCCCGTGCGCAGCGGTCAAGGGATATGGTCGCCCTTGGGCTGGCACCATAATCAAGCCATCGATTGAGATCTTTATCGAGATTCAAAGTATCACGCGTATTAACAATAAGCTGAATAATATAGGCCTGTAATTCATCAGACATATGAATATCTAATACTTGGTCTCTAGCAGCAAAAAGATCATCTTGCATTAAATCAATCGATTCAGTTTCAGTGAAATCTTTATGAGCTTCTGCTCGTGTTAGTGCCAGTATTTTGGCTTCAGCTGCAGCATCAGGGTAACCTACTTTCACGTGCATAAGGAAACGGTCTAACTGTGCTTCTGGAAGTGGGTAAGTTCCTTCTTGTTCAATCGGGTTTTGAGTCGCCATGACTAAAAAGAGCTTGTCCAAATTGTAAGTGTGACTGCCAACGGTAACCTGTCTTTCCGCCATCGCCTCCAATAAAGCTGATTGTACTTTTGCAGGGGCTCTATTTATTTCATCGGCAAGCACTAAGTTGTGAAAAATAGGGCCTTTTTCAAATTTAAATGTGCCATCTTGTGGGCGGTAGATTTCGGTTCCGGTTAAATCTGCAGGTAGAAGGTCTGGGGTAAACTGAATTCGATGAAAATTACCTTCTATCGCTTTGGAAAGCGCATTGATAGCCCTTGTTTTTGCTAGACCTGGCGCCCCTTCAACGATCAAATGACCATCTGCAAGAAGAGCAATCATCAATCGTTCGATAAGAGTTTCTTGGCCGACAATTTGCTGACTTAGGTTTTGTTGTAGTTTGCTAAATTTATCCTGTAACGACATTTATTTCGGACCTTTTATCTTCTGATATCGATTAGTATTGATTGTTTTTTAGAATCGGGCTGCATTTTTACCTGATTTGCACCCTTTTTACTAGTAGTTAGAGTTTTATTCTTTAGAAAGTTTCAGCTTATTTGCAACAAAGTGTTAAACCTGCAAGAATCGATGGAATCGGTCCCCAAATGGGGAAATAATAGTATTTAATGACGGTAATAATGCTCAACTGGTGAAATAATGAAAAAGCTTAAAAATGAAGTACAGTTAGCTAAAATGGCTATAACTATTGGTGAGAAATATGCCGCGAATCGAGGTTATAAGAGTTTCTCGGCTACCGACAGTGCTACGCAAAAAGTCGAAAGTTTGTACAGGTTATTGGTGCTAGATAAATTAGTTCAGCCTTTACCTAAGGATCAAGAAAATCAAATGAATATGAAACATAAACTGGCGATATGGATATCTAAGCAGTTACCTGAAGGGCATCAGCTATTAAGTTAGTCGGGTGACTTTAACCGGTGAGATAGATTTTAAGGGTACTACTTAATAGGTCTTGTGTTTAAGTTTCTTAGACATTATCTCTCAACTTCAATGACGAAGAATATCTGGTTTATCACTGGCAATTCTCACTTAATTAGTATCATTCTTTATTTAAACGCATCGGAATTGTTCAATGAATCTGTTTTCAAGAATTTTCAAATTTATAAAATTAATCGCTGCAATGCTCATTTTACTGACGATTGTGCTGGTCTATCGAGCGATTAACTCTACTCCCGATAATTCGCATGTCGATAAAGTTTCTGCAATCCCATTGGATTACCAACAGGCTTCTAAACGTCTTGCCGGAGCACTAAGATACCGGACTATCTCCTATCAAGATCCAAGCTTAAGTGAACCGCAAGAGTTTATGGGGTTTCAAGAGTATTTAAGAATAAGTTTTCCACTGGTCCATCAGACTCTATCGAATGAAAAGGTAAACAGTTTAAGCCTACTTTACCGCTGGAAAGGACAAAATAAATCGACTCATTCGCCCATTCTTCTAATGGGGCATTATGACGTGGTACCGGTTGATCCTTCAACTTTGGATAGCTGGCAACATCCTCCTTTTAAAGGTGTGGTCGCTCAGAATAAAATCTGGGGCAGGGGAACACTTGATGACAAGAGCGCAGTATTAGCTATTTTAGAATCAGTGGAGTACCTGCTATCGCAGGGATTTGTGCCAAACAGAGATATTTATTTCGCCTTCGGTCACGATGAAGAAATAGGTGGTAAACAGGGAGCGAAGGTCATAGCAGAGCATTTTAAGCAGAAAAACCTAAAGTTTGAGTATGTGCTAGACGAAGGTGGATTTGTGACGGAAGGAATGATGCCTGGCTTTGACTTGCCGTTAACGCTAATAGGCGTGGCAGAAAAAGGCTATCTTAGCGCAAAGCTTTCGGTTCAATCCGAAGGTGGGCATTCATCGGTTCCACCGCCCAGCACAAGTATTGGGATTATTAGCAATGCAATCGTTAGCTTAGAAAATAACCAATTTGAGCCACGATTGGTCACTGCGACAGAAAGCATGCTGACCACTATTGGCCGAAATATGCCTTTCAACAAACGGCTTGTGTTCGCCAACTTGTGGTTATTTAAACCCTTTCTAATTGATCAGCTCAAACAGTCCAAATTAACCAATGCAACCATTAGAACAACAACCGCAGCGACAGTTTTCAATGCCGGCGAAAAAGAAAATGCTTTACCGATAAACGCGTCAGCCATTATTAATTTTAGACTCTTACCAGGCGATACCATTGAAATGGTTGAGCAACACATCAAGCGCGTGGTCAACGACGACCGGGTTAATGTAGAGATTTTAATTGCCGGAAACGCATCTCCCATTTCAAGTACAGAGTCAGTGGCCTATCAAAATATAGTCAATGCGATTGATAAAGTTTCTCCAGAACAAGGAATGGTGATTGTTCCAAATTTGATGGTTGGTGGTACTGATAGTGTCCATTTCCTATCAATCGCTGAAAATGTTTACCGCTTTAATGGTGTGAAAATAGAACCAGAGAGTTTCTCAGGGTTTCACGGCACTAATGAATACTTAGCTGTCAGTGAATATCAACGAGCCATTAACTTCTATTATCAACTGTTGCTAACTAATCAGTAGAGATTTGGCATAACTGGTAATTGAAAACGTTAGTATTGTTACGAATAATAATTTTAATAAAGGAATTTGAATGGAAGTCCTAAAAAATAACGTCTTTTTGATTAAAGAACACTTAGGAATATTAAAAGCTGCAAATAACTACGATGTCCATGATCCACGTACGGGACAAATTATTATGGAGTGTCGAGAGCCTAGTCTCGGCTTCTTCACTAAGCTGCTGCGATTTACCGACTACAAGAGCATGACACCTTTTGATGTTCAGATTCGATTACCCGATGGAACACCCATAGTTCGAATTAAACGTGGTATATCAATTTTCTTATCGAAGGTCGAAGTTACTGATGCAGATAACCGGTTAATAGGTACTTTTAAACAGAAGCTATTCTCAATCGGTGGGAAGTTTGATTTGGTCGACGCAAACGATCAATTGATGTGCCAACTCAAAGGAAACCTAATCGGCTGGAACTTTCGTTTCATTAAGGACGATATAGAACTAGCGAATGTTTCAAAGAAATGGGCCGGTATTGGCAAGGAATTTTTCACCAGTGCTGATAATTATGTTCTTGAAGTCGCTGATCAAGTTGGGCAAGAATTTGAGCTCCGTAAGCTAATTCTAGCGGCGGTAATGTGTATCGACATGGTTCTGAAGGAAAAATAATAACTAATTTGATTGATTGTTATTCAACCAGGATTGAATGTGATCGGTCGAATGGTGATTTTTGAACGCCTGAAATTGTTTTTAACAAAATATCGAGGTGAGAATGTGCTAAATTCAAACAAACGTTTGAATTAATTTTCTTGATGGAGTAGATTGCACTTTAATTCTCGATTTGAATCAAGTTAAATCCCACCTTTTGTGTCTATACTCAACACGAAGGAATCAACTTTGGATATTATTATGAGCAATGAAGACAGCAATTCAAAATCCCAATCGACCATAGAACAAGCAGCAGAGAGCAAAGATTTGACTCAAGAATCAGCAATAATGGAATCGGAAGTTAAAGAACCAATTAAGAAAGTGGCGGTAAAAAAAGCAGCCGTAAAGAAAACTTCAACCAAGAATCCTGTAGCAAAGAAAGCGACTACTAAAAGTGAATCGAGCAAAAAAGCCCCAGTTAAAAAGACCACTACGGCGACAAAACGTAAAGCCAGTGTTAAGGGCAAAGAAGATCGCATTGCTGTCGTCGCAGGACTTCGAACACCGTTCGCCCGTCAGCTGACTCATTATAAAGATCAAAATGCTATCGATATGGGCAAAATGGTTGTCTCTGAAATGCTCAATCGCATTGAGATCGATTTGGCTCTGATAGACCGTGTTGTTTTCGGTCAAGTGTTAGTTCAGCCGGAAGCGCCTAATATTGCTCGTGAAATTGTTCTAGGCACTGGAATGAATGTGGCTACTGATGCATACAGTGTATCCAGAGCTTGTGCGACTAGTTTTCAATCTGCCGTCAGTATTACTGAAGCGCTTATGGCGGGCTCAATTGAAGTCGGCGTAGCAGGTGGTTCAGATTCTTCTTCTGTTGTGCCCATAGGAGTCTCTAAGAAACTCTCGCGTATATTAGTTTCTTTAACTAAAGCCAGAACCTTTGGTCAAAAAATGAAGTTACTCAGTCAGCTAAGGCCGGGTGATTTAGCGCCAACGCCGCCTTCGGTAAAAGAATACTCAACGGGTTTAACCATGGGCGAGAATGCTGAGCAAATGGCGAGAGACCATGGGATCAGTCGTGAAGCTCAAGATGAATTGGCTCACCGCTCCCATACGTTAGCGGCAAAAGCCTGGGAATCTGGTGTTTTAAACGATGAAGTTATGACCGCCTATGTTCCTCCGTTTAAAGATTCATTAAGTCGAGACAATACCGTTCGGTTTGATTCAAAAATTGAAGGTTACGCAAAACTGCGACCTGCTTTTGACAAAAAGCACGGTACATTAACTGCGGCGAATAGCACCGGTTTAACGGACGGTGCTGCAGCGCTACTGATGATGAAAGAATCAAAAGCCAAAGAGTTAGGATATGAGCCGTTGGGCTTTATTAAAAGTTATGGTTTTGCCGCAATTGATGCCACTAAAGATATGTTGATGGGGCCATCACACGCCACCCCAATTGCACTTGATCGAGCAGGGATTAAATTGTCTGATCTTACACTGGTTGATATGCACGAGGCATTTGCCGCACAAGCTTTGTGTAATGTGCAAGCGTTCGCGAGTAAACAGTTCGCCAAAGAAAAGTTGGGACGAAGTGAAGCTATCGGAGAAATCGATATGGACAAATTCAATGTGCTAGGTGGTTCGTTGGCCTACGGCCATCCTTTTGCAGCAACAGGGGCTCGAATGATTACTCAGACTTTGCGCGAATTGAAACGAAGAGGTGGTGGGTTGGGATTGACTACGGCATGTGCAGCGGGTGGACTCGGTGCAGCAATGCTCTTGGAAGCTGAATAGGAGCATAAGAAATGACAACAAATACAGATTCAAAAGTCGATAACGAATCGCAAACAGCTTTCAGTTTACAGGTAGATGACAAAGGCATTGGCTGGATCACTATCGATGTTCCTGGAGAAACTCAGAATACAGTTAAAGCAGAGTTTGTTGACGAATTTGATAGAATTTTTAAGCAAGTCGAATCTGACAATGCGATAAAAGCGCTGATAATAATCAGTGGTAAGAAAGACGGGTTTGTTGCTGGCGCTGATATTAGCATGCTGCAAAACCTAACCAGTAAAGAGCAAGTGGAAGAACTAGCAAAAGTCGGGCACAAAGTTTTTAATCAACTAGAGTCGTTATCACTACCGGTTGTTGCTGCGATTAATGGTGCTTGTCTTGGTGCTGGGCTGGAATTGTCACTATCGTGCAGTTATCGGATTTGCACTTCTGCTAGCTCAACTAAACTGGGACTTCCTGAAGTCCAACTAGGGCTTTTACCGGGTGGTGGCGGAACTCAACGTCTACCGAGGTTAGTGGGCATCGCTAACTCTCTTGATTTAATGCTAACTGGAAAGCAACTAAACGGTAAACGAGCGAAAAAACTTGGTTTAGTGAATGAAGTCGTTGCTAATTCAAATCTTATGAAAGCTGCGGCAAAAGCGGCGCTGGATTTAGTCAATAAAAAGAAAATAGTCGTTAGTAGGCTAAAACCAGAAGTTTCACTGGGCGGATTGCTATCCGCAAAAGAGTTACAAAAGCTTGCGTTAGAAACGACTAGCTTTGGACGAAAAATAATCTTCGATAAAGCCCTCGAAACCGTCAACAAGAAAACCCGTGGTAATTATCCATCGCCAGCGAAAATCATTAAATGTGTTCAAGTGGGGATGGAAGAAGGCTATGAAGCGGGATTAGAAACCGAGGCAAAGTTATTTGGTGAGTTAGTCATGTCTGAAGAAGCGAGTCAGTTAATGAATATCTTTTTTGCTTCAACAGATTTGAAAAAAGATACCTTTGTTTCAGATGGGATTAAATCTCAACCCATTGATCGGGTCGGTGTTCTAGGTGGTGGTTTAATGGGCGCAGGTATCGCATTTGTCACTGCTGATAAGGCTGGAAAGAAAGTCCGAATTAAAGATCAAAATGAAAAAGGCGTTAATCATGCGCTTAAATATTGTTGGGAAATTTATCGCAACAAGATCAAACGAAAGCATATGACGGTTAATGACGCTGGACAACGTTTCGCAGCTATTACAGGCACAACTAGTTATCAAGGTTTTAAACGTTGCGAGTTAGTCATCGAAGCAGTTTTTGAAAGTTTAGAACTCAAGCAACAAATGTTGAAAGACATCGAATCAGTGAGTGAGGGTAATGCTATCTTTGCATCTAACACTTCTTCGATTCCAATTACTCAGATTGCTGAAGCTGCTAAAGATCCCAGTAAAGTAATTGGGTTACATTATTTCTCACCGGTGGACAAAATGCCACTGTTAGAAATAGTAATTACCGACAAAACCTCAGAAGAGGTTATAGCAACCTGTGTTGAATTTGGCAAAGCACAGGGTAAAACCGTTATCGTTGTTAAAGACGGAACCGGTTTTTATACCAGCCGAATTCTTGCACCGTTTGTTAATGAAGCAGGACATATGCTTGCCGAAGGTGTGGCTATCGACCGGTTAGATAAAGCGTTAAAAGATGCTGGTTTCCCTGTCGGTCCTATTACATTATTAGATGAAGTTGGAATTGATGTTGGAACAAAAATAGCGCCTATCTTGGCGGAATCTTTTGGTGACAGAATGTTGCCGCCTAAACTTTTTTCCAAACTCGAACAAGACAACAGAAAAGGGAAGAAGAATAAACGAGGTTTTTACAAATACGCTGGAAGCGCTAAAAAGAAAGGACCACGCGAAGTTGACCAATCGATTTATACGTTACTTGGCGTATCACCTAATAACAACATGTCGGGTGATGCTATTGCTGAGCGGTGTTTATTGCAAATGATTAACGAAGCTGTTTTATGTTTGCAAGAAGGTATTTTGAACTCTCCAAGAGACGGAGATATTGGCGCGATCTTCGGTCTAGGGTTTCCACCATTTCTAGGTGGCCCATTCCGATATGTAGATAGTCAAGGTGCTGCTAGCATAGTTAAACGAATGAACGAACTAGAAAAACAGTTTGGAGAACGATTTAAGCCCGCACAGCGCTTAGTAGACATGGCGGCGTCTAATAAAACGTTTTACTAGAGTTTTGTATCCGTTTTAAATTGGAATTTTATTGAAGCCATAAGGGCATTGCGTTTTCGCAGTGTCTTTTTTCGTTTATGCCCATTCAATTCCTTTTGGAAGTTTATAGCTGCTGTATTCGAAGTGTAATATTCTGCGTTGAGTTGGTTTAGAAGCTTTGCTCGAAGCATGCAATAATAATGGGTGAATTACTAATGCTGAACCCGCTGTTGCATTACAGTCGACGGCAATTTTTCCTTTAGTATACTTTAAAATATCTGAGTGACTCAGTATTCCTAGTCTATGACTATTCGGTAGGATTTTTAATGCGCCGTTATCTTTATCTGTATTATCTAAGTGGATTCGAAAAGTGACCATTTGATTCAATACTTCAAGTGGTGGTTGAACATGATGTATCCCATCCTTAACGCTCCATGGTCCCCATTTATCATTTTCAAATTTCTTTGAAACAGCCACTGTTTTGTCTTGATGCCAAGGAACTAGCCAGTTGTTTTGATTGGTTTTGTTGAAGTAAATGGCGCGGACTAATTTAGGTGTTTCAGGTAGGTACTTTAGTACCGAAATTAGAAGTTGCTCGGACATTGCGAGATCTTTGATGGCTTTGCTCTTCGTTTCTAAGTTGCGAATTCCCGCGGTTGAATTTTTAATCTCAATAGATTCGAATTGTTTGTGAAAAAAGCCGATTTGTTGCGGAGAAATTATATCGTAGATCGATTCGTAGCCGCAATTTAGGTTAACCATTAATTCCTAGTATCAACAAAGCAATACCCGTTAGTTTAATACGATTGAAATGCAATATCTGTAAATATATCAAGTTTACTAAAAAAGATCGACACCATCATCATCAAGCGAACGCGATCGAGAATTTTCTTCTGCAACAACCAATTCCTTAAGCTCTTTAAGTTCTTGGTCATTTAACTCTCTAATTTCTAAGTGTTGAAAAGTTCTTTTTAAGGCTTGATTCGCTTGATAGCAATTTTGATGGGCCGGGCCTTCTTTCGGCACCGTAAGTCCGATATTCCCGAAAACTGGTTTTTTACAGTAAATACAAAGCATAAGTTATCGATTAAGAATCCTTATTTTTGCGTTATGGCATAATAGAACGCACTCAAGAATTTATGTAGTGCTTATTCTAAATCTAGGAAATTAATTCGACGAAAACAAGCTTTTGAGTACTATGGGGCACGGAATGTGTTGTTTTATCTAAATTGTTATAGGCAGCAATATGACTAATGCTAGTTTGGAATTAAAAACAAACAATATCATTTGTTAATGAGATAAATTGATGGGTAGAACTCAACAAACACTAACTTGGTTTCTTCCATTTTCTTTTGCTTGGTATAGTGCCTTGTCTGCTAGTTCCAAAGTGCGCCGAACATCGTCAACTTTTTCGCTGGCAGCGATCCCAATGCTGGTGGTGACTGAGATCATCTTATTTAATTCAACTTGAAGGTCTTCAATTGCTTTTCTGATTCTTTCGGCAATGAATTTAGCACCGCCTTGTTGCGTATTGCCAAGAATGACAACAAACTCTTCACCACCGTAGCGAAAAACTTCATCAGAGCGGCGTAGCGTATTCTGTACTGTTTTCGCTACCGACTTTAACACTTTATCGCCAGCAATATGTCCAAACGTATCATTAACATTTTTGAAAAAATCGATGTCGATGACCATTAGCGAGAAATTGGTTCTGTGTCTTTCGAATGAAGAAATGTGTTTCTTAAGAGCCTCGTCGAACGCAGCGCGATTACCAATTTGAGTCAGTGGGTCTCTATGAGCTTGTGCGATTGCGGCATGATAGAGAAGGGCGTTTCTTAATGGATAAATCAGGAGTGACAAAACGCGCTCTAAAAGATTGGTTTCTCTAATGCTAAATGGTTTGTTACGCGTACAAATGATTTCGCCCAGTTCTTCTCCTTCCAAAACCAGCTGATATCGGCAATGATGGGCTTGTTCTTCCCCTACAGAAAAACTCAGCCCAGAAGTTACTTCTTTATAGACCAC
>JAHRVB010000043.1 GCA_019090895.1 Kangiellaceae bacterium | reverse complement strand
GCACTAAAGTCCCATATACTTAAATTGTTGATTTGGTTGACAATAACTCTCCATTCAAAAAGTTAGGAGATATTATGCGATTTACATTGTTTTTACTCTTCAATATTTTTCTTTCAACGGTCATCGAAGCTGCTTGCCGAGATAACGTTGTGTTGGTTCATGGTAATACGGCAACCGTTGCGAGTTGGGACCCGACGGTCAATTTGTTACTTGCTAATGGTTATTCCAACAGTGAAATAAGTCTGCCGAATTGGGGTTCAAAAACATGCGCTGCTTGCAATAACCACAGCGGCTCAGAAGAAACACCTGTTCGAAATGCAATTTCTAATGCTATCGCAACAAGCTGTACCGGACAAATTGATGTGATTGGTCATTCAATGGGAGCGACTCTAGCTGCACAGCAAATTATCAAACTGCAGGCTCAAAATAGTGTTGATACTTTTGTTGGAATCGCAGGTGCGTTCGGTGGACTTTGGTCTTGTGGTTTTTATCCGTATAACGTTTGGAGTTCAACATGTGGCTACCATGGCTTATCAGTGAATAGTCCGTTACTCAATAGTTTGTCCGGAAACACCTTGGGGGCAAATGTTTATTCTATTAAAAGTTGGATCGATCAAGTGGTTTGTTCTACAGGAACTTGTTATGTCTACGGCAAGCACAGTAGCAGAATCGATGGTGAAAATGGAACTCAAACCTTTTCCTTAGGACATTTTGGATTGCAATCTCAGACTGCGCAAACTCAGTATAACTTGATTAATTAGAATCAAGCTGCGTCGTCATTAAAAGCCATGGTTATCCATGGCTTTTTTATTTCGATCTGAACCCTCTAACGAAATTCCAATTTTTAGGGTATTATCAAGGCTACCTATTCACTCTATTGAAATGAATTGATAAAGAGTCGCTCTACGAATACCAATGACCTCTCTATTTGTGCATACCGCTGATAGTGGCCCCATTACTCGAGCAGCAGAGCAAATGCATATGACAACAGCTGCTACCTGCGCCGCGCTTAGACGGCTAGAAAAACAACTCGACGTTCAACTTTTTATTCGTTCAACCCGACAGCTTCGCATTACCGCGGAAGGTGAACGGTTCTTAGTTTACTGCCGTGAAGCACTGTTAAATTTGGAAGCAGGGAAAGAGTCCATTTATGCACTGAAAGGAAAGTAGCTGGAGAATTACGAGTTTCAGCGCCTTCAGGTCTCGGTCGAAATGTTTTATTAGACTGGATGGATGAAATTATGGAACAACATCCAGATTTATCCATTAATCTATTGCTGGGTGATTCTATCGTCGATTTTTATTTAGACAAAATGGACCTAGCCATTGATATGGTAATCAGAGCGATTCAACGATGGTGGCATTTAAACTGGCAACGATGGAACGAATTTAATCGCCTTCTCCAGAATATTTAACCCAGAACGAATCTATCAACTATCCTGCTGATTTGCAGAAGCATAACTGCCTTTTATTTCAACTCAATAGTAGAATTGAGGACTTGTGGGAGTTTGTTTCTTCAGATAAGACTGAAGGAAAAGCAAATGGTGTTACAAAGATTAAGGTATCAGGTAATCGCAGTACCAACGATGCTGATACCGTTCGACTCTGGACTATTGCTGGTAAAGGGATTTCTTATAAATCGGTAGTCGATATGACCGAGGATTTAAACGCTGGAAAGATTGAAAGAGTACTTCCTGAATATTGCTCGCCAACCATTGATCTAATTTAATGACAACCTCTCGACAGCAAGTGACGCCGGCTGTTTTATTGTTAAGAGATATCTTGAGGGAAAAGTTCAAGACTTTGCTTAATGGTTAGTAAAGATTAATTCAATCAATAGTGAGTTGTAGATTGGTACCTCAGAAAAACTGCTAGGTGTTGGGCTTGTATGTTCTGAGTGTCGTTCAAGCGTCTGTAAGGTCGTCGTAACAAGATCGAACAAAGGAACGTTCATTGACGCGAAAGTATTTTCTGATGAGTTAACTAAACAAGATTTGGGAAAGCATAGCGGTTATAGTTTCGAGTGGGGAAAGGAGGGTCAAGAAAAGTACGTCACTTTTTGGATAAAACGATAAATGACGGAAGAACGGCCATATGTATGTCGGGTAAACCACGTTTTTTTTAAACCTGACATTTCGTTGTGTAATCTTTCTATTCACAAGTTTCTGAAGTTAGAATTATTGGCTTGCCAGACCCAATAAAACGATTTTGTATTCGCTATTCAAACTTACTTTTCCCTTTTTAACGGTGACTATTGTGTTGGAATAGTAATCCTGCAAAATCTCACCATTGCGAAATATTCCGTAAGCTGACAGCGTCTTTTTACCTTTATTGAGACCGAGGCCAACTAAAACTCTATCCTGTTGGGATTTCGATTCTGATTTACTCTCGGAATTATTTCTTTGATCGGATGCTAGTGTTCGGCTGAAAATATAGGGTTTTTCGTTATGCATTTTGTGGACACCAGCGCCGACTGATAAATGTTCCTTTCTGAATTGCCCGAGTTTTTTCCAGTGAGTTAATAAGTCCTGAGTCTCTTTATTCTTTAAATCTTTCCAATTCATAAAAGAACGCCATGTAGCATCGCCGGTCGCACCCTTAACAATCAAGTTACGCGCTATTTCATCACCGTAATAAATCTGAGCGGCGCCTGGCGCTAGCATAAGCTTGAGTGCGGCTTTGTATGAATGTTGATGTTCTTTATCGTAGGGCTCTGGATCGTCGTGAGACACTATGTAATTTAATATACCTACCCCCTTCAAAGGACCTTGGTTGAGCTCTTTAGAATAGGTACTAAAAATATCTTCCATCGAACCGTTGGCATGAGTGGCAAAGCCCATATTAATTAAGCTATCGAAGCCAAAATTAAAGAAGTCGACTTTATTATCGCCATAATCATATAGTCGAGTGCCCTTGGGAGTATTTTTAAAACCATCGACGCCAAAGTGCATGACTTCACCAATCATAAAGAAATCTTTATCTTCTTCAAACGCATCTGGATTTTTTGATTGCCATTGTTTAAAGGCGGTTGATGCTTCTTCTTTTAACACCTGCCAAATCTCGGCCTCAACATGTTTTGCAGTATCAACCCGAAAGCCATCAATACCATAATCTCTTACCCAATCGGTTAGCCATTTAACCACGTAATTCTTAGGTGAACGTGCTAAATTAGTTCGTTCAAAAAATGCATCCAATTCATTTGTTTCTTGCTCTAACCGACCTTCTTTACGCCACTTTTCGATTAAAAACTTCGGGAGTTCTACTGGAGTATCAGATTCTGTTCGAATATCAGTAATGCTCGTTGCTAAGGCACACTTGACGTTCTCTTGATAGCTGTGCCATTGGCAAGTCGGTTGAGTTCTAATCCAGTCACTTGGCCAAGGCCCATCTACATTAGTTTTAGGTCCAGTATGATTGATAATGACGTCCGCTAGAACCCGGATGCCATGTTCATGAGCTGTCTGGATCATGTTTCTTAGGTCATTTTCTGTACCAAAGTTGGGGTCGACAGCGGTCCAGTCTTTGATCCAGTAGCCATGAAACGGGTAGCTACGGCCCCATTCGTCTTGCCAGTACCCATGGATTTGTTCATTGACGGGCGTCATCCAGATAACTTCGACACCGAGAGCGTCAAAGTAACCTTCTTCAATTTTCTGAGTAACACCTTTTAGGTCTCCTCCCATAAAATTTCTTAATACACCGCCGTCCGGTTTTCGACCGAAAGATTGGTCATTGGACGTGTCGCCATTGGAGAAGCGATCGGTCATCATAAAATAAACGATAGCATTATTCCAAAACGGATCGATTGATTTAGACGCCGTATCTTGCTGGCGAGCAATGCTTTGTTCAAATGAAAGCAGCGTTAGGCTGAAAAGAAAGCAAGTTAGAAATTTGCGTTTGATAGAGTTCATAAAAGAGTTTTTCCGATGCACCAATGTAATGAGCAGTATTCTTATAATTCGAGTGTTTATTGTTCATTAAAGCCGATAAAAAAGGTAGGGTTGTGCATACGTATTCATCTTCAGCGGTGTTTGTTTGGGGAATGTTGTTTCCAGCTCTATCAATTTGTTTTATGCTGACTATCGAGAAGAAACAGATTCTTCAAGAAATAAGCACGCCGAATAAGTACTTAGGCTATATCAACTATTAAACAATAGCTTTAGCAATTGTTACGAGAGGGAAAGCGCATGACATCCAATAAAAAATCAGGGATTACTCGATTGTTAAAAGGCATTGAAACAGGTGAGCCTGATTCGGTTATCGTGGTAAATGAAGAAAAGTATATTCAGCACAACCCGCAAACTCAGGAAGGTAGTGAAGGTTTAGCCGCGCTCTTTAAGCGGCTCTCCAAAACGTCACCACGAGTCAATCTTGTTCGAGTTTTTGAGGATGGAGATTTCGTTTTTGCACATACAGAGTATGACTTTGCTTCTCGAAATATTGGCTTTGAAATTTTCCGATTCGAAGATGGTCAAGCAGTTGAGCATTGGGATAATATTCAAAAACGTAAAGGTCCAAACCTGTCAAATCATTCTATGGTTGATGGTGGGGTTGAGATCATCGATGTCGATAGAACTGAAGCCAATCGAACTCGAATCAAGTCATTTGTAAAGCAAGTATTAGTTGAAGGCAATACAGCAGCACTAGAAAACTATATTGATTCATACCGATACGTAGAACACAATCCTAGTATGAGTGACGATGTTGATACATTATGTTCTGCTCTTTCAGCGCAACCTGATGAGACTTCCGAGTCTATTGACTACCAGCATTGCCATCGAATTCTTGCAGAAGGGAATTTCGTTTTGTCTGTCTGTGAGGGTTATGTTAACCAACAGCATTCGTCGTTTTATGACCTCTATCGATTAGAAAATGAACGAATCGTTGAGCACTGGGATACTCGGGAGTCTATTGCGCCAAAAAGTGAGTGGAAAAATGATAATGGGAAATTCTAGTGTTTGGTAGGAGAGAAGAGGTAGGAGCTGGGGAAAGACAGTTGCGGCTAGCGAGTTTTTCGTTAAAGACTCATACTTAAATACGGAAGCTTAGGAAAGGCTACGACAGCGGTCAGACAGCTCGAATTAGAGTCGAGTGACCAACGCCAAGATCTTCACCAGTAGCTTTCTAGCAATTTAACAACTCCGTGCCATTCGAATCAGTTAAAGAGTGTTTGAGTGAAACGAGCTCTCATTCACCGATTGACACTTTTATGAAAGGCTAAGAAATCACTGACAAACAGATTGAAGTGGCGCTTCGATCTTTTGTAAAGTAGTTCGATTGACAAGAAAAGCAAGTTACATAGAAAACTAGATTATTGTAAAGAACGTAAGATTGCGGTTTAATAGGAATAGAAGTGCATCGTGCGGAGTTTCGATACAGGAGTTGTATTAAGTTTTATTTGTTGAATCCGAGCTCTTATATTTTAAGCGCTTATTTGTCATCACGATAGTTTTAATACTCTCTAATAATAGCACCCCCAAGTTAGGAAAAGCAGTTGAAGAATGAAGTAGCAATTGAATTAAAGTGTGGAACGGTTATTTATCTAGAAGCTATTTGTCAGTCCAAAACATATGCTGAGTTATTGGAAGGACGGCCAACTGCTAAGATCAATGAAGTTTATATCGGTCGGGCATTGGAACGGGCAGAGAATCAATGGAATTGCGCAGCAGCTTTAATCAAACCTGTAGAAATGGTCTTTGAACCTGAACACGCATCTTCATTTCGAACACAAGTGAGAATTCCACAGATAACTTGCATGGCACTATATAAGAGCCTCGCACCAGCCCGCGATAAAACACTGTTTTATTCTGAACTGCCAATCGTGTGGTTTCAAGATGATTTCGCATTTCCTATCGAGGAGTCAATTATCAAAGATATAAGTCAATTGGATTGGAAAAAGTTGGCTCACGACTACGACGGTTGAAGATTCAGTATTTTAGGTTAATATTGTGGTTGTGGTTGTGGTTGTGGTTGTGGTGCATGTACAGTTTTTTTAAATTAAATCGACAGTTAAAACTTTTGAGGGAATATAAAATGAAAAAAAATATGCTCGTTGTTCTATTCATATTCAGCATTATTAGTGGGGTGGTTCACGCATCTGGAACGGATGAGGTTGTTATAACTGGTTCTAGAATGATTGATGATTACGACATTATGCCCGCGGTTACGGTCAAGCGACAGGCTGATTTTTTGGTTCAGAATGTTCGATTGATTAATGACAGTCGCTCCCCAGAATTAAGGAAAGAAGAAATTATTGGAACAATCGATAATCTTCTTAAGTCATCCAAGAGAATGAAAGGAATTGAATTATCTTACGGAGAGGGTTTCTTGATGCCCGTTAATCTCAATGACGACTCTCTTCAATTGATTGAAGATCGAAGACGCATTGATACGAGTCATGTCGATATTTTTGTCAAAGTAGCCCTTGATGACAAAAAATCAGCCAAAACACAAATAGCCTCTCTTAGAAAATTTATAGCTAAAACAAAACTGGTCAGTCGGACAGAAATTGAAGTCTTGGGCGACATCGGATTGAGTATTGTTCATCCTGAACAGGATCGATATGAAATACTAAAAAAGATAGTCGCTGAAAATAATAAGATTAAGAACATTGTTGGTGGTAACTGTGAAACTACCGTCAATGGACTAGAGGGTCGGGTGCAATGGGATAGGAGTGATATCACCACGCTTACGATGTATATCGGTTACGGAACTGAACTGAAGTGTGGTTAACCTCACTGAGTCCAAGGCAATTATTCATTCTATTTCTCTCTAGGAGAGCACTGTGTCAAATATTGAAATTCGAAAAGCATCCGTTGAAGATTCCGCTCTAATATTGCGATTTATAACGGAACTCGCGGTATATGAAAAAGCAGAACATGAAGTTGTCGCTACGGTATCTGATATTCAAGATTCGTTATTCGACGCCAATTCAACGACTACCGCGCTAATTTGTTATGTAGACAACAAACCCGTCGGATTTGCAGTGTACTTTTTTAACTACTCGACCTGGCTCGGCAAGCATGGACTCTATTTGGAAGATCTTTATGTTTCGCCAGAGTATCGAAGTTATGGTGTTGGAAAAGCATTGCTTAAATACTTGGCAAAAATTGCCGTTAGTAAAAACTGTAGTCGATTTGAGTGGGGTGTTTTGGATTGGAACCAACCGGCAATGGATTTCTATGATGCAATGGGGGCTAAACCTCAGAAAGAATGGATTAATTACCGGTTGTCTGATGCGGCTTTGAAAAAGTTTGCGAGGGAGTAGAGAGTTTTGAGTTTGCTAGATAGGAGATTGGAAAAGAAGTTGCTTGTTATTAGCGATTTAGTACTCTGATGCTAGTTGAATCAGCAAGCTAGGAATTGATTTAGGAAAGAGCAATACGAAGTTAACTCTTTCAGCTAATAGCTCAAGGTTGAAAATTAGACGTAGCAATTTAACAACCTTTCAATTGCTAAGCCATTACTACTTTGTCATTTTTTAGACTCACTGAGTAAGTTCTAACCGGGGCTTTTTCATCCTCTAGACAAAGTCCCGATTCTAAGTCGAAGTGCTGTTTATACAGGGGAGAAGAAACAACGATTTTTCCTTCATAATCGCCAACGATCCCTCTGGATAAAATATTGGCTTTCCCGATTGGATCCCAATTGGAAATTGCGAATATTTTTTTCTCTGTCGTCGGCAAGTAGAAGATGGCGATTTGCTCACCATCAACCATAGCTGCAACACCAGAGTTTTCGATTAAATCATTCTTGTCACATATTATCTGATTGATTGACATTTTATTATCCTCGACTAGTAAACGTTAGGCTGTCTGTGCATTGCGTTCGTTTTTTTCGTCTTCGTTTGCTGGTCGAATTTGGCCACGCTCTTGTACAAAGATAACATTAGCATCTTCTTCTTTTGAATTAACGAACTGACGGAAGCGTTTAAGTTTTTCGGTATCCTCTATCGCTGTTTTCCATTCACATTGATAGGTTGAAATTATGTGTGCCATTTGTTGTTCTAGTTCTTCTGCAATTCCCAAGCTATCTGCAATAATAACTTCTTTTAGATAGTCGAGACCACCTTCGAGGTTACCCATCCAAACTGAAGTACGTTGCAATCGGTCGGCCGTTTTAATGTAGAACATTAAGAAACGATCGATATATTTAATCAGCGTTTCAGTGGTAAGGTCTGTTGCAAATAAATCAGCATGTCGAGGTTTCATTCCACCATTGCCGCAGACATACATATTCCAACCATTTTCTGTGGCAATAATTCCAACATCTTTACATTGAGCTTCGGCACATTCGCGAGTACAACCTGATACCGCCATTTTAATTTTGTGAGGTGAGCGTAAGCCTTTATATCTGTTTTCAATATCGATAGCCGTTCCAACACTGTCTTGAACGCCATAACGACACCACGTCGAGCCGACACAAGATTTAACGGTTCGCAGAGATTTAGCATACGCATGACCCGTTTCTAATCCAGCATCAATCAGTTGTTTCCAAATATCAGGCAATTGATTGAGGCGCGCACCAAACAGATCAACACGTTGGCCACCGGTAATTTTTGTATAGAGTCCATACTGTTCACCAACTTGGCCAATGGCTATTAATTGTTTTGGTTTTATTTCGCCACCGGGAACTCTTGGGACCACTGAGTAAGTACCATCTTTTTGCATATTCGCAAGGAAAGTATCGTTAGTGTCCTGAAGGCCTACATGATTGTCCTCAAGCACGTGGTCATTCCAGGTTGAAGCTAAGATGTTAGCAACCGCGGGCTTACAAATTTCGCAGCCGAGGCCTTTACCGTGTTTGTGAATGAGATCAGTGAAGGACTTAATTTCGCCCACTCTGATCATGTGATAAAGCTCTTCACGCGTATGGGGGAAATGTTCACAGATACTTTTATCGACCGTTAATCCTCGTGCTTCCATTTCATCATCGACAACGTTCTTAAGCAGGGCGGCGCATCCGCCACAGCCTGACGCCGCCTTTGTTTCGCATTTAACGTCACCAAGGCTACAACAGCCACCATCAATGGAGGCCACAATGTCTCCTTTACTGACGTTGTGGCATGAACAAATGGTTGCAGCCATTGGTAGTGCAGACACACCGAGTGTCGGTGCACTACTGCCATCAGTTGCAGGCAAGATCATATTTTCTGGCTTTTCAGGTAGTTCAATGCCATTTAAGAAGTATTGGAGAAGCGTGTCATAGTCAGAACAATCACCGACAAGTACTGCGCCAAGCAGTGTTTTACCATCGCCACTAACGATGATTCGTTTATATATTTCTTCGCGTTCGTCGCTAAATGTATAGCCAATACTATTGGCTGATTTGCCATGAGCATCGCCAATTGAGCCAACATCAACCCCTAGGAGTTTGAGTTTTGTGCTCATGTCAGCGCCTTTAAACGACGTTTTTTCCTCTGCATCACTGAGTTGGTTCACTGCCACTTCTGCCATTCGATATCCTGGCGCAACTAATCCATAAATCATATTACCAAACAAAGCGCACTCACCAATCGCGTATATATCTGAATCGCTGGTTCGGCAATGGTAATCAACAACTATACCGCCTCGTGCGCCAACTTCAAGATCGGCTTTTTTCGCTAGTTGGTCATACGGGCGGATACCGGCTGAGAAAACAATCATATCGGTGTCGAGGTGAGTGTCGTCAGCGAAGTTCATGCGTAATTTGGTGGAGCCATTCTCATTGATTAAAGTCGTTGCTTTTTGAGTATGAACTTTCACTCCTAAAGCTTCGATTTTTCGGCGAAGCATCTTACTGCCACCTTCGTCGAGTTGAACGCCCATGAGGCCGGGTGCAAATTCAACAACGTGAGTTTCTAGACCGAGGTTTTGCACAGCGTTTGCGCACTCTAAACCTAACAATCCACCGCCAACCACCACACCAATTTTTGAATCTTCGGCATTTGCTTTAATTTCAGCTAGGTCATCGATTGTTCGATAGGTTAAACACTCATCTCTATCGGAACCTTCAATGGGTGGAACGAATGGATATGAGCCAGTTGCAAGGACAAGCTTGTCATATTCGAAAGATTGACCATTTTCAGTGATTACTCTCTTCTCTGAACGATTAATATCCGCTACCGGGTCACCGAAGTGAGCTTCCACGCCATTGTCCGAATAGAATTCGCGACTCGTGAGATAAAGATCTTTTGGTTGTTTGCCTGCAAATACTTCTGATAAATGAACACGATCGTATGCCGGACGTGTTTCCCCACCGATCACCGTAATTTCAGCGTTTATTTCGGACTGAATCATTTGGTCAACAAAGTGATGACCGACCATTCCGTTACCGACGACTACTACTTTAAGTTTACTCATTCTTTCCTCGTTCTTCTTACTAGCATCGTTCTCAAGCTTTATTTCTATTTATTCCAGAGGTATAAGCAAGATACCTAGGTTTACCGATTGTATTGAGAAACTGGTTACCGCTAGTGTGCATGTAATGTGCCAGTTAGTAGGAAATATTGGTAAGGCTATGAATATATTAGTTTTAATCGTATTTCGAAAGAGAGTACAAAGAACATTTTTAGGGCTGTAATGAAATGATGACTTGTTCTGGTGCGAGAGGCTCGGCAAGCAAAAATTAAGCGCTCCATTTTTGTGCGTGGTAAGTATTGTAATACTTACCACGGTAGTATTTAAACAAGATATTCGTTTGGTCAATTATTTTTCATCACAGAATTTCTAGTGGATTAATTGGCTAACAGATACTGACGTTTTTAAGTGTAAATGCTGCTTCTATATAAAAAACTGAATATTCGTTATAGTTCCATCTAGTCTTTATAATATACCAATATTGAATCAAAGAGCGATTCTCTCAGTATTTGCACTCCTTGCTCTTACCAAACATGTATATACCTTACTGCTTTGTGCCAAAAGCACGACCCTCATTAAAGCGATAGTCGATATCAGCTTCTGTAATGTAAACCGTAGTAATGTTAGCAGGCGCTATATTGGTAGTCTTTGTTGTAGAGAGACCTATAAAACTAAAACAACAAGCAAGAGGATTTATCATGAGAAATCGTATTTCACGACAACTACTCATATTAATTTGTCTTTCACTTTGTACCCTGTCTATTCAAGCCGCAGAAAAACCACCAGCCCTCGCCGAAATTTGGGCCATGCTTGTGGATCTCAAAGATACCGCCAATTTTGAGAAAACAATTAAAGCGCACAATCAATATCGGATAAACAAAGGTGACCCGAGAGCCTGGAAATTTTACACGCCTGTTACGGGCAGTAATTTTGGTGTTTATTACATTCGTTTTTGTTGCAACGAATGGAAAGATAATGACAGCTACAGAGCTTGGTCTTCGAAAAGTAAAACCTACGATCATTGGAGGAAGACGGGTGACAAGTATGTCAATAAAATAGAACATTACTTCGATACGCTCGATTACAAAAGTAGTCAATGGCCAGAAAAAGATCCTGGTTTCAAATATTTCGAAGTGACTTCTTTTAGCCCTAAGCAAGGAATGGGCGCAAAAATAGAAGCAAGAAAAGCTGAGATCAGTGCTGCCGCTAAAGCAATGAACTGGCCTTACAATTGGTATTGGGCATGGCGAATGGGTGGTGATACTCAGTTAATGCTGTAATTCCTCATAATGATTATGCCGGAATGACCGACCCAGAAACTTCCTTTGCAGTGGCTCTTGGGAAACATCTAAAAGACGAGAATAAAGCGAAGTCGATGATGACAGAATGGAGTGGTTATTTTGATTCCTCAAGCACTAATATCGTCAGCTTACGGGAAGACCTTTCTATGTCGTCTGATTAAGCTTTATGTTGATTGATTTGACCTTTGTCACCCAATCAAAAATTGGTGTTTAAAGAATATAACGGACGAACCTAGTTAGTAAGTTCGTCCGTTACTTTATTAAATACTCAAGTGTAGTCATGTGTCTTGTTCACAATTGCAGCTCAATAGGTAATTAGGATTCTCGGATTAAATTTCTTAATCTAAGATTAGATTGTGTCTGGCGTTTCACTTGAAAGGGAATCTCTCAGTTTGAAACGAGTACTGCATGGTGCGAATTTTCGAACGCACTCTCCACATTAGTTTCGGCTTCTTAGCTGTTCTCATAATCTAATCCGTGATCAAAAAGTGAAACAGTAACTACGTGTATAAATAGTAAATGTAAAGGGATTGAATTTACCATGGTAGCATTCTTCTTCAACCCGATGAAATTGATGAGGTATCTCATATTGAGACTGAACTCTAGTTGAGGGAAATCTAGGTAATAACACTTGCAAACGGCAGGAGCCTATATATAAACTGTTGATTTTAACAACTAAAATAAAAAGTATTTTCTTCGGGCCGTCTAATTGTGATTTACTGAGGAGAATACGCTGTTAGTTTTTTCAAGGGTAATTACTATTCTCGCTTAAAAGGGAAATTTCATATTTAACAAAATAAATATCTTAATGTAGCTTCTAAGTTGTACTAGTTGTGTGGTTATACCAGTAAATGTTGATTTTAAGAGCTATCAATGCGACCTTTCTACGGATAAAAAAACGTTAAAAGTAGTTAATCTGAATGATGGTGGTACTGTTTTTATGGATGGTAAGACGAGCCTTTCTTGATTATATCAGTTCCTACTTCTGCTACTATTTCAGGTACATACTTTTTAGTTAAAAACATTTATCATATTGGTGAAAAACAAATAAAATGTGGCAAAACAAAAGCTAATCAATATGTGAATGTCGAAACGGCGAAAAGTACGCCTCTCGAAATTAATCGGTAGAGAACCAAATACAAACTAAATATGGAATGTCGAGGTGTTGAAATCGTTCACTATTAGCTCCACAAAAAATATTAATATGAAAATAAGGAAAAATATATGATGTTTAGAATATTGGTTTGCGCGATAGTACTTGTGTTATTTGGATGTAGTTCAAAGGGAGCTAAGAATAATAGACTGTTGGAGAAGTTATCAATGCCTTTAATTAAATCGTTCCTAAATCAAGATGGATGCAATGATATTGCCAGTACAAAGAATCTTGGTGCATTACCGGATGGGAATTACTTTGGTCAGAAGTTGTCAAAAGAGCATTGGCAAGTAGAAGGGTGTGGAAAAATTTACGATCTTGAACTTGCTGCTTCAAAAGATGGAAAGCACGTTAATATTCAAAAACTGTAAAGAACAGGTTTTCCTAGAATAGAAGGGGCATAACCAGAGCCCGCTAATGAAGAAAAAACGAAATTGCCTCGACTGAGCTAAATGTTATATTTCGAGAGGGTCATAGATTGAAAATTTGTTCATTGTTTATTATTGGCCTTATTTTAGGCGGATGCTCGAGTGAGAAAAAACTATCCTGATTCATTTATTCTCATATCAAAGAAGGAAGGTTTAATTGGTTTTGACTCTCTCAGTGAGGAAGACCAAATAATTTTCTCTGTGTGGTGGTTAGAAGCTGAAGTAAATAATGGAGGGTTTCATCAAGTCTTCTGGAATTCTGCGGGTAACTACGCTAATCAAACTCTTTCTGCGTTAGAAAAGGTGGGTGCTGATAAAAATGCTGCGTTGCTTAAGTCTGCAATGGATATAGTGTTCGGAGGTGTTGCTCCGGTTGAACGTGATGCACGGCAACTTCTTTTGGAACAAGATGAAGAGCGGAAATACGAAGAACTTAGCGAGCTAGATACTGAGTTTTACAAATACGAGGAAAACTTTCATAAGCTTATTAACGAGTTTATAGTAAAATGAAAAAATAAAAGAGATAAATAAAGCTCCTTTGATTGCAGAAAATATAGCGTCAAAAAGTAGTTCGAATCCTGAGTTTTATATCGATACGCCCGAGCTCGCGATGAAAAAAAAGAGGTGTTACCGTCAACGAAGTTATAGTTGAGGACATGGAGGACTGCATACAATCTGATTGGAAGTATGACGAAGGTTCAAAGAAACATGCCAAATTTCACTTCGTATCGTCTTACCTATTTTCTCAGATACCAGCCGGGTTGTTGGATGAACTAGAAGGTGACAGAATCATGGATTATCTCAGTGAGAATATGGAGTTGTTTAACTATGAATAAGCGACGGCTAAAAGTAGAATTGCAGATTCGTATACGAGGGTAGCAAGATGTTGGGCGGTCAATCAAATTGGAGTTTAATCGAAAAATGATACTAAAAACACTGATACTCATTCTACTCACAATACCAAACTTTCTTTTGGCACAAGGCAGTAATGGAAGTACTGAATTCGTAACCTACAAAGACTTGATTAGCGCTCTTGACGAATTTGCTAGAAATAAACTAGAAACCTCTCCGGTCTTAAAGAGTGAATTCTTGGATTTACAAAAATCTCATGGGGTATCTGATAGCGAGGAAATATTTCATGATTATGTGCGAGTAAGATTGGCATTTGAAGCTACTCGTGATTCCGGTCTCTGGCAAATAAGATGGACAATCACAGACAAAGAACCAAATTCAGATTCTATATGGAATCAGTGGGATAATCCTAAGACATTAAAATTTAAATCGGAGTCTGAAGCAAAATTTACTGCCGAAGCAGAGTGCGATGAATTGTCGGCGCTGTTTGCGTTTATTAGTAAGGGCTTGGGTGTCGATAATGTTGGTCTTTTCTGGCCTACTTGGAACCATACCGTGGGCGTTTGGACTACCGAGGATAATAACGGTAGGCCCATTCGAATTGTCGTGCCAACGTCGCAAATATTTTTGAGTACTACGGCAACTCTGGGAACCAATGAATTTGATCCTTATATGCAAAAACACATTTATCAATACGATCGAAACGATATCGATAAAAATCATAAGATCCCGAAAGCACTGGCTGAAATGATGCTTATGCAGGTTAGAAAGTACGGAGCCAAACCATCGTCATTCTTGCAAGCTCGTCGGAACAAGTTATCTGAGCGCTTTGGTGGCTCATAAATAGTTAAAACAATTAGTAAGGAACGACTATTGAAAGTAGGGAGCAATTCGAAGTTTTCAGAGTCGGAAGCTAATAAAATGATGCTAAAAATATAAACAGAACCTTGGTATTACTTATCTTATGAATACAGATTACGCGAAAGACAGATTACTTATCCATGGTTCGGCGTTGGCCAACCATGAAGATTGGGGAACTTGTTTTATCGGGCAACTTAAACCCTACAGAGGAAGGCTGAGTGATTCAGTTTATGAAGACATCATCAATTGCTTGCTGACGCTTTTTGATGAGATACAGAAAAATGACTTAATTGATAAGCGTATTTCCGCAGGCGTTCACGGAATAATTAGATTGGGAACCGCTTGGGTTTCAGACCCAGAAAGCGGATTACGACAAAGCGGGCGTATACCGGCTGAAGAAGTGATTCGACTAGAGCAATGGCTCAATAATATTTCTGATGCATATCACGAGATGCTTTGGTTCAAGACCGACAAAGCCTATTTGGTAAAGAAATATGCATTGTGAAGGCGCTAAAAAGCTAATTAATTTTGCCTTTGCAGGCTCAGACGAATTACAGAGTGGAAATAAAGGAGACTCAGAGAAACCAATAATAGACAACTATTAATTAGGGCTGTTCTGCTTAAATTACACCTAGTATCAAAAGTAACCACCAATAATAATTAAAAATACCAATAAACCGATAATAAAATTGGAACGAATAATGACAAAGCATCGAATCTACACAATGAAGTTTTCTAAGGTTTACCCACTCTATGTTCAAAAAGCAGAACGAAAGGATCGATTGAAGGAAGAGGTTGACCAGATTATCTGTTGGTTAACAGGTTATAGCCAAGTGGAGCTAACACAGCAAATCGAAAAGGAGAGCGATTTTGAAACTTTTTTTGCTGAAGCGCCAGACTTTCACCTCAATAGTTCGCTCATAAAAGGTGTGATTTGCGGTGTTCGGGTCGAGAATATTGATGAGCCATTGATGCAAAAAGTGCGGTACTTGGACAAGTTGATAGACGAATTAGCGAAAGGAAAAGCAATGGAAAAGATTCTCCGTTAATTGCTTGATGTGCAATTTATGGCGAATATTGCTTTATTGTAGACCCGCATCGTTGACACATTGGTTGTTTTAAGTGGACAGCAAGTAAACACTTAAATTGAATAAATATTCATAAGCATTATAATAGGCGCTTATTTTAGAGATCGAACCAGATATTACGATCATTCGCATTAACTCATCCTATCTTGAGTAAGGTATATACATGGCCAAAGGCACTATCAAACGTTACGACTTTCGCAAAGGCTTCGGCTTTATCGCTGATGACAAGAACGACGAAGACTTTTTCTTTCACAAAAGTGAGTGGCAGGGCGATGGTCCAATTCGCAAGGGCATTGCCGTTAAATTTGCTATTAAAGACTCAGATAAAGGCCCTCAAGCGGCATCTGTCGTTCCTTTAGATCAACGTAGTCAGAAGTCGGCTACTAAAGCTGCTGCGAAACCTGCTACTTTAGAAGAGCGCGTATCGTCGCTTGAAAGCTCTGTTGGTACTTGGAAAGTTATTAGCTTGCTAGCGCTTGCGGGTGTAATTGCTCTAGCTGTTGAGAAGTTCTTACTATAACTACTGACTTCCAACGAAGCAGCTGTTGTTGTATAGCGGAAATAGTACTATTCACACCGCTTAAGAGTACTGATTCTCTAATTTAATAGCTGCAACGTTGGAATTGCTCTTATTTTGCATTGTTGCGCCTCCGTTGCTAGAAGGTTTTGTATTGTCATATCGCTATGCAATTTCATCTTCCTGAAAGGCAAGCCAAGCTAAAACAATCCAATTCAATCCTACTCTATCGCAGGGCGCTCTAGTGTGAGCCTTAGCTTGCTGCGTTAAATAGCCGATTCAAATCAGCCTTCGGACTGCTACGTTCTTTCAATTGACCATGCTCTGTTTGGTGCCTGCTTTATAGCTGTTCTTACGGTTTTGGTCGAGTGTAGTGATATCAAAGAGTTAAAAAATGCAATCTAAGTTACTTGAAATCAAGCTTAATCCAGGTTCAAAGAATCGCGTTCTTGAATTGATTGATACTATGAAAAACAATATTGAACTGCCTAAATATGAGATGACTCAGAAAGGGTACTATTGGGATTCAGTATTTTTTGATATCAAAGCTGGTCAAGAACTGCTTTATATGGTCATTAAGTCAGAAGACTTCTCAAAAATAATGATTGATGAATCGGAATTGAAACCGACCCCGTTTAGGCTTTTTTACGAAAAATTTAGAAGTGAATGCTGGGCGCCGGAAATGTACAATGATATTGAAGCGCTAATCTGTTTTAATCAATGTTTAGACTTTAACTAAAAAACAAATTAATAAATGCTCACTAATAAAAGTTAACCAACAAAAGCGCTGAACTAGAGTAATACCGCAGAAACCAAATGACAATGGAGGTTCAAAATGAGGCTGGTTTTAAAGATATTTAGTGGATTCTTATTGTTATTTGTCGTTTGTTTGCTGGTATTTATTACCTTAAATTGGGCGCCAGACCGTTCCGTTGAGGAGTTGAAATCACGCTGGGCAACCGCACCTTCTCAGTTTATTGAAATTGACGGTATGCAAGTGCATCTGCGAGACGAAGGACCGCGAAATGATTTAACACCGATTGTGCTACTTCATGGCACCAGTGCTTCGCTTCATACTTGGGACGGTTGGGTTAACGTTTTAAAGGAAGAGCGCCGCGTTATTCGATTCGATATGCCGGCGTTTGGACTCACTGGGCCTTCGCGAGATAACAACTATACTATCGAGTATTATTCTCAAGTGGTCGTCGATATTCTCAGTAAGCTGCAAGTCGATAACTACATTCTAGCGGGCAATTCGTTGGGTGGTTACGCAGCCTGGGCGACAGCTGTACTGCATCCAGAGCAAGTCGAGCAACTCATATTGATTGATGCCAGTGGTTATCCTTACAATGCACACTCCATTCCGATCGCCTTTAAAATTGCCAATACGCCTGTCTTGAACCAACTAATGGAATATGTACTACCTCGAGGAATCATAGAAAATAGCCTTAAGAATGTTTATGGTAATCCAGCGCTTGTTTCCTCAGAGCTAATTGATCGTTATTATGACCTGACTACACGGGTTGGAAATCGACAAGCTTTAGTCGCGCGTTTTCGTCAAACACAGCCGGGATCATTAGCGATGAAAATTCCTCAAATCAAAATACCGACGTTAATTCTTTGGGGCGGCCGAGATAATTTAATTCCTGTTTCAAATGCAGAGCATTTTCACAAAGATATTGTGGGAAGTCAGTTGGTCATATATCCTGAGCTTGGTCATGTACCACAGGAAGAAAATCCAGAGTGGACCGTCAGTACTGTTATGGAATTTCTTGCCGCTAAAGAATAAGCTACTTTATAGGGAATCCGAGGAACCAAATCGTTCCAAAAAATGATAGGTTTATTGGTAATTCACTTAATTCAACTTTTATTTCGACTCCTATCACAGGTATAGGTGACCTTGTCCAATTCATTGATATTCGATAGAGTGTGGGTTGTCATACAGGTTAAGAAATAATGGAAAGTTAATAATTTTGTGCGTCTCGAACTAGCGACAGAAGGTTGTCAACAAGCGTTACCAAGCTTGTAAATCACTGTAAAACTGGGTAAGTTGGAAGTGATAATGCCTGTGCGAAACGAGAATTTCGCACATCGAAAAAAATCTACTGTTAACTAATAAATCTCATAGGAACTAGCGTTTATGAAGAAAATCGTTCAAATATTATTCTTAATGTTATTTAGTTTTTTACAAGTTGGTTGTTCTTCGAAGCCAACCAATGCGGTGGGTTTAGCATTAGGAGTGGGGAGGTTAGTCGACGATGTCAGTGAAATGAACACCCTTTCTCCTGCCGAACGTTGTGAACGTATACATGTTGATTTAAGAGCGAAATGCAGGGAAAGAATGAAAAATGAACGCGAAGAATTAACTGAGTCGATGAAAAAAGAGAATTGATATAACGATTGGTTACTGTTTTCCCTCTCCATTAAAAATGTCCGGTATAAAATCCTGGGGCTAGATTTGGAATGCTACATGAGTGTTATCTTCAACGAATTTTGAGAGTTGTTAGTGTCATCTATTTCTGACAAATGCAGAGAGAATAATTTTAGATAGACTTAGCGTTGAACTGGGCTGTTTTAATGGGGATTCTTAAGTGCGAGAATCGGGTGAAGACAATAAGTTATAAAAATATAGGATAGGGAACATTATGAACTCAAATAAATTCACTGAATGGTCTAATTTGATTGCGAATATTGGTATTGCGATTGGTCTTTTTCTCGTTATTTTACAAATGAATCAAAATGAAAAGTTAGTACAGATTCAAATTAAGAATCAGTATGCCGAATCTTACATTGCTGCCGAAACAACTTTTGCGGGGGAAAATATGCCGCTTGTTTGGCAGAAATCAGCCGAAGAGCCACAAAGTCTTACTCTCGCAGAAATGAGGATTATGGAATCTCAAACCTTCGCAATACTACTTAGGTGGATTAATCTTTATAATCTTGCCGAATCAGGGATTCTATCTGACGACGAATGGCGGAAAGAAGTATCACTTGATGTAGGATTTTATTTTAATACACCATACGGACGCGCATGGTGGGAATATCACAGCAGAGATGGTGGCTTGGATGAAGAAATACTGCCGATAGAAATGAAGAAACTAATTGATGGGCGCCTTATTGCTCTTAAAAATACTAATTCGTTAAGTTCTTTTCAAAACATAAAGGAAATTTTGGTCAAAAATATGGCCAAAGATTAAAATGAGGATTAGTGTCAGATGACATGAAGTATTATTTCTAGTTATTGTTGTTCTAGTAATAGCTGGTCAGAGTTAGTGTGTCTTAACTAACAATATTGAATGCTTAAAGCGTAATAACACGGAGTGATTTATGCCCGATTTTAAAAATGTAATAACATCGCGAGAAGAGTTTAGAGCTGTAATGGGGGAGCCTAGTGAGCGAGTGACTCGCAAAGTAATTTCTCATCTAGATAAACATTGTGGTGTCTTTATCAACCGTTCACCATTCGTTTTATTAGCATCGGCAGATGCGAAAGGTAATACCGATATTTCACCGAAAGGTGATCCGTTAGGCTTCGTTAAAATTATCGACAAACATACACTTGCGCTACCTGACCGATTAGGGAATCGTAAAGGTGACTCTATTGAGAATATTCTGCAAAACCCGAAAGTTGGTTTGATCTTTTTAATTCCTGGTAAATCAGAGACTCTAAGAGTGAGTGGAACTGCAACTATTGTCAGAGATATCGAATTGCGCGAGTCGATGGTTGTACAAGAAAAAATTCCCGACTTTGCAATCGTAGTCCATGTAGAAGAAGCATTTTTTCATTGTTCAAAATGCATGATACGTTCACAATTATGGGAACATGAATGTTGGCCAAGTCTCGAGGGGTTACCTCGATTGGCAGAAACAATGGTTGATGCGGGAAAGTTAGAAATTAGCGAAAGTGAAATGCATGACATTGTTGTCAACGATGAATTAGAGCGACTTTATTAATCATCGAACTGTTAAGGTTTACAATAAATTGCAGTATTAAAACAATTAGGTAGCCAAAATGAGTTTTTTTCAAAATCCACTATTTTATGCTGTACTTATGTTAGCGGCTGGTCTGGGCATCCCAGTGATGGCGGCCCTCAACAGTGGATTGGGTGCTAGACTTAATAACCCGGCTCTAGCAACCGTTATTTTATTTGTTGTCGGTAGCGTCGTGGCTGCGAGTTATCTTTTTATATCCGGTAGTGCTATTAAGGTTTGGCCCCAGCAATCCATTCCCACGTACTTTTTCTTAGGCGGTTTTTTTGTCGTTTTTTATATATTGAGTATTACCTGGGTGATTCCAAAATTTGGCGTGGCTAATGCCATCGCATTTGTCTTGCTTGGCCAGTTGATATCAATGGCGACGATTGATCATTTCGGTTTATTGGGGGCACCTCAGTACGTTATTTCATATCAACGACTATTGGGTTTGGTGTTGATTATCGCTGGTGTTTTCTTGGCTGTTAAACGCACGTGATTAGTGAACTAAAGTGATGACTAATACGATCTATTTTTTGAGTTTATTTTCATCGTAAAGAATACGATTTGCCTGGATTTGTTTAAAATAAGATTCCGCCATTGTTTAACAAGTGAAAGGCAAAACAATGCTTGGTCGCCTATACTACTAGCCCTCAGGAACTTTACTTCTAGGAATGTCGAGCGTTTATCATCCCAGCACAAGCAATCACTGCCTTTAAGAAAGATAATGACTCTTCTGCCAAATTCGAAATTTCGAATCGGGCTGGCAAATTGGTTTTCCGAGCACTGGATGGTAATAGGCTGGCAAATACTCGTTACCCTTAAAGCTTGATGATTTTTGATACTTCAATTTGTATTATTTACATTTGAATTGTTTCACAAAATGAGGTCTAATATCCGGTATTTTATCAATATTTATTTGACTTCTTTCTAATTCTCTAACGCAGATTGTTCTTTATGTTTTTTGACCCAACTCGCCATGAAGCTCTCACTACAAATTTCTGGGATCAAAATACTGTATCGTCTGAAATTTCTTCAATAATTAAAGATATAGAAAACTCATTTCTAGCCGATGCTAGTTGGCCAACACATGCCATGGATGCTGAAAGTTATTCAAATGATGGACCTAAATGGGCGGCATATGCTGGTGCAGCAGGAACAATCCATGCTTTACAAATTCTAAAGGGATACGGATTAAACGCGCGCGATTTATCAAAGAACTTAGAGTCGATATATCAGTCCTTTTTAGTCTCGCCTGATGTAACGGTAGAGCCAGGATTACAACTTGGTGAAATCGGAATATTGCTCCCTCTTGTTTTAGCTCAACTTGAAAACCAAGAGCTAGCGACCCGATTAAAAATATGCATGCAAGCCACATTAGATCTGCCACTGTACGAAATAACATCAGGGCAGACCGGTATGATGCATGTTGCTTTGGCGCTTTATAACAAAACCGGTGCAAGTTGTTGGAAAGAGTTATTCGTCAAAGGTGCTCAGTCTTTAATGGAGCATTGGTTGCAAGATGAAACCACCGGTGAGTGGTTGTGGCAGAGTCAGGTTTTTGGTCCCAAACGACATTATTATGGCGCTTGTCATGGTGTCGCTGGCAATGCGAATGTATTACTGCAAGGTATTGATTTACTTCCACACGGATATCAAGAAACGATCATCGAACGAACGTTGATTACTTTAGAACTTTCAGCACAACAAGACGAACATTTTGCTAACTGGCCGCTTTGCACGAAACCGAATATTGATAAGTTATTAGTTCAGTGGTGTCATGGTGCCGCAGGCATTGTCACAGCGCTCGCAAGAACACCAAAAAGCGAAGACTCTCAAACCGAACCTTCTCAAACCGAACCTTCCCAAACCGAACGGCTTGACCAACTTTTAGTTAAAACCGGCGAGTTAATTTGGCAAGCAGGCCCGCTTAATAAAGGGTCTAACATTTGTCACGGAACAGCAGGCAATGGTTATGCATTCTTATATTTATTCCAACGGTGGAGTGATCAAATTTGGCTAGATAGAGCGAGACAGTTTGCAATGCATGCCATAGAACAACGCCGCAACGCTCGCTCAAAATACGATCAAGGTCGTTATACCTTGTGGACAGGTGATGCAGGATTAGCGGTCTATTTATATCATTGCATTTATCCAGATAAAGCAGCGATACCTGGTTTGGATTTATTTTAAAATTAGTTAATGGCACCACTAAAATTCCGAAGCGATTCCGGAAGTGACACAGAAAGTATTTCTAAATACACTCTGAAAGATATTTTTTGAAAATATGAATTAGTATTTTGAAATGAAAAAAGTTAAGACTAATCCGCGATCAAAATTGAAGGCTTTACATACCGAGTAGCAAAACTCGTTTTGATGACAAACCTGAAAGTATTTAAAAAAAACTGACTTTAAACATCACAATTCAAACATCAGAGTAATCTCAATTTTGGCAGCTACTGACTTACTTTCTGCTTTACAAGAGCGGAAGGAACAGAGGTTTAAAGAAGCAAATAACAGCCGTTGGTACCTTCATAGTCGTAATTTAATTTAGAACAAATTTTCGGTCTTTGTATGTGCTTGAAATATTGGTTAAGAAGAAACTTTTAGATTAGAATACTCTGGGACATATAACAAAAATGCCGAATTTTCGGGGTTTGATAGAAATTTTCGCGTAACCTAAGGCCCGTTTGATTGCAGCGTCGAAGCTATTTGGTTACTATCGTTGAATCTTGGGTATGTGGACATAAAGTGGATTCTACCAGACTGTAATACATTCAAATACTCTGTGCTAAAGGATAAAAACCGAACTATGGAAAATGATCTAATATTTTTACCTGTATTGATTCAGGTTGCACTTACGTTCTGGCTTTATATCTATTTGGCTATTGCTAAGTCTAGAGCTGTAAAGCTTGGGCAAGTAAATGAAGCTCGGAGAAGCCTGCATGATGATGCTTGGCCTGATAATGTATTGCAGATCAATAATTGCATTCGAAATCAGTTCGAGGTTCCAATATTATTTTACGTTTTGGTAGTGATTTTATGGTGCACCGGTAGTATTAATATTTTTATTCATTTTTTGGCATGGTGTTTTGTAATGAGTCGTATCATTCATGCCAGAATTCATACGGGGTCAAATTATGTCCCACTTAGGCGTAAAATATTCATGGCAGGCTGTATTGTTCTAATGGTCACCACCATATTTTCAATCTATGCAATATTGCTAGTGTAAAATGCCAACCTTACCTACAATTTGCTGACTAAATTCGAATTCCATCTTAGGAGCTTGACGCTTGAGTTTGCGAGAGAATAGTTAGTTTTTCAGTGTCTGGTAATTTTTTGAATAGTTTAGATTCTGGCAAAAGGTATGATCTATCAAACAGAGCATCAAGAGGGCTTGTTACGGGCCTTTGCTTCAGCTCTGCGACATGCAAATATAATTGAGCGGTGTTGACATTTGCGTGCCCCAAGAGTTGCGGCAAAGTTCGAATGTCCATTCCATTGAGAATGCATTGTGTCGCAAAGGAGTGTCGCAAAGTGTGAGTACTCGCGGCTTTGTTTATCGATGCTAATTTGATCGCTTTTTTAAATTGTTTCCGCATAACCGTTTCGTCTATATGGTGTC
>JAHRVB010000042.1 GCA_019090895.1 Kangiellaceae bacterium | reverse complement strand
CCAGTTTCAAAATGTTCACTTAAGCTTTCAAGCACTTCCGGTTGAAAACAAAAATTCTCCATAAATTGACTCGGGAGCTCTACCGCATCCCAGGGTACATTAGCAATGCCAGATGCCGACAATTCATCAACTTTAGTGAGCATATGGTGGATGCCATGTCCAAACTCATGAAACAAAGTCACTACCTCATCATGGGTAAGCAACGCGGGCTGGCCATTGACTGGTGGAGCGAAATTACAAGTTAAATAAGCAATCGGAGATTGAACTTGGTGTGAATCAAGTTTAAAACGGCCTTGATAATCATCCATCCATGCACCACCTCTTTTATGCGGGCGAGCATACATATCCAAGTAAAATTCAGCGATAACAACTTCATTCCTTTTAATCGCGTAGTGCCTTACATCATTGTGCCATTTAGAAGACGTTTCGATTTCTTTAAAAGAAACATCGAAGTGGTGATTGGTTAATTTAAAAAGACCCGCAATAACTTTGTCCACTGTAAAGTACTTACGCAGTTCTGACTGTGATACCTGAAAGCTCTTTTGCATTAACTTTTCACTGAAATATGCGATATCCCAAGCATTCAGCGAATCAACTCCTTCATCTTTAGCAAACTCAACTAACTCTTGATATTCTTGTAGCGCTTGCGTGCGTGCCGCTGAATTTAAGTCCATCAGAAACTCGACCACTTGTTCTGGACTTTCTGCCATTTTACTTTTCAACGAGAGCTGTGCGTAATTGTCGAAACCTAACAACTTAGCTTTCTGCTGTTTTAGTAAGAGTAATTCTGCCATTATTTTACTGTTATCGAACTGGGGATCATCTGCTAGGTCCGAAGCACGGGTCGTATATGCCTTGTAAACTTCTTCCCTTAGTGCTTGATTTTCCGCATAGGTCATTATTGCAAGGTAACTTGGAATTTCGAGAGTCACCACAAATCCTTGTACCTCCCTTGTTTCTGCATTAGCTTTAAGCATCGCCAGCTCAGTTTCCGGTAAACCAGCCAGTTCAGAGTCTTCTTTGCAGGTTTTAGTCCATGCCATCGTCGAGTCGAGTAGATTTTGTTCGTATTTGGAAGAAAGTTCGGCAAGTCGCTTTTGGATTTGACTATATTTTTCCTGATCTGATTTTGAGAGGTGTAAACCCGATAATTTAAATGCGAGTAAGGAGTCTTCTAAAATATGTACTTGAGTACTCGATAACTTTAATTGTTCCTTTTGTTGGTATAGGTTGTTAGTCGCATCAAACAACCCCTTATGTTGTCCTAAATGAGTGGAGTATTCAGTCAGCAGCGCCAACGCTCCGTCATAGGCCTCTCGCAACTCCGCAGTATTACAAACACTGTTTAAATGAGACACCGGCGACCAAACTTTACCAAGTCTGTCTTCCAATAATTCCAATGGGTACATAAAGTTCTGCCAACTAATATCACTCGGCGCTTCTAAGGCCATGGAAACAATTGACTCGACAATTGATTTATTCTCTTCAATAACTTGGGAAACAGCTTCTTCAACATGCTTCGATTCAATTTTATCGATAAACTCGATAGGATTTTGTAATAACAAAGGGTTAGTTATAGTCATTGTAAAGTAGTCATCGGCTTGAATTAGAGGCAAACTACCAGCATATAGAAAGACAATCAATGAATCATTGACTTAAAAGGTTAAACCCATGGATAACAAAAATACCCAATTCGATTATGACTATCTCGCAGTTGGCGGCGGTAGCGGTGGCATAGCTTCAGCGAATCGTGCGTCAATGTATGGACAAAGATGCG
Organism: Kangiellaceae bacterium; assembly: GCA_019090895.1. Lineage (GTDB taxonomy): Bacteria > Pseudomonadota > Gammaproteobacteria > Enterobacterales > Kangiellaceae. The sequence goes on along the minus strand of JAHRVB010000042.1, from coordinate 107,276 downwards.
CGATTGTGGAAGCAAAGGCACTCGGTGGTACTTGTGTTAATGTCGGATGCGTACCCAAAAAAGTCATGTGGTTCGCCGGTCAAATTGCAGATACGTTCAAGTACGCTCCAGACTACGGTTTTAATGCAGAATTAGGAGAACACACCTGGAAGACCCTAATTGATAACAGAGAAGCTTACATCAGCCGTATCCACGCTTCTTATGACAATGTACTCGGGAAAAATAATGTTGATGTTATCCAAGGTTGGGCAACTATCGTTGATAAAAATACAGTGCAAGTTGGCAAAAGAAAAATCACCGCTAAACATATACTAATAGCGACAGGTGGTGAGCCCGTCGTTCCTGAAATTCCAGGAAAAGAACATATCCTCGATTCAGATGGGTTCTTTGCTATGAAAGCACAACCGAAAAAAGTTGTTGTTGTCGGAGCTGGATATATAGCTGTCGAATTAGCAGGAGTCTTAAATGCTCTTGGAACCGAGACGCATCTAGTGGTTCGTAAACAAAATCCATTAAGGGAGTTTGACGATATGCTTCAGCAGACTCTGGTAGAACAAATGGAACTAGAAGGCATCACTATTCACCGTCATACCCAGATAACTGCAATAGAAAAAAATAACAGTAACTTCAAAATCAGTACCAACAGCAATGCGACTATTCCTGAAGTTGATGCCGTTATCTATGCTGTTGGTCGATCACCGATGACTAGCGGAATCGGAATTGAAAACGTGGGTATTCAGCTCGATGACCGCGGCTATATACTTACTGACGAATACCAGAATACGAGCGTCGAAGGAATTTATGCCGTCGGCGATAATACCGGTCGAGCACAGTTAACACCGGTTGCTGTTGCAGCAGGACGTCGTTTATCAGAGCGACTTTTTAACGGTAAAACCAATGAGAAATTGGACTACGATAATATTCCAACGGTCGTTTTCTCTCACCCTGCAATTGGTACAATAGGGCTAACTGAAAAACAAGCCAGAGAACAATATGGAGATAGTGTCAAAGTTTACAACTCCAGTTTTACTGCGATGTACACAGCAATTACAGCGCACAGACAACCAACAAAAATGAAGTTAGTGTGCATCGGAGAAAACGAAAAAGTTGTCGGTATTCACATCATTGGTTTGGGCGCGGATGAAATGTTGCAAGGCTTCGCAGTGGCCGTGAAAATGGGTGCAACGAAAGCTGACTTTGATAATACCGTTGCCATTCATCCGACTTCTGCTGAAGAATTAGTTACCCTCCGGTGACGATTCTTGTAATCACAACTAACAGGTGCCGGTTTTCAACGGAAAATCTAAATCTATGACGCGCTATAATCAAAGTCGCCATTTGGGGATCGTCAAAAGTTGCGCTAGAATAGCGGTATCTACCGGTCTAGTGAATTTTCTATGAGTATTCGATCCTTTGAACATCACCATCCTCAACTAGGTAACAATGTTTTTGTTGATCCTACAGCGCTTGTTCTCGGGCAGGTTAGTATTGGAGATGACAGTTCGATCTGGCCGATGGCAACAATTCGAGGAGATGTACATTCTATTTCTATTGGTGCTCGAACCAGTATCCAAGACGGATGTGTTTTACATGTTACCCACGCGGGTCCTTACGATCCCGAAGGTCATGATCTGTTTATTGGCGATGAGGTTACTGTCGGACACAAAGCATTGCTGCACGGCTGTAGCATTGAAAATAAGTGTCTTATTGGTATGGGGGCTGTGGTGATGGATAACGCTATAATCCATTCCGAAGTAATCCTCGGTGCAAACAGTTTAGTGCCTCCAGGCAGGGAGCTAGAAGGCGGGTTCTTGTGGGTTGGTTCACCGGCCCGAAAGATTCGACCGTTAACTGATGAAGAAAAGAAATTCTTCGAATATTCAGCTGGTAATTATGTCAAGTTGAAAGATAGACACTTAGCCGGTTAAATTTACTCAACAAGCTTTGGCTAAACGCTCAAAGCTTGTTGACAATTCCAACATATTTTAAATTCACCGCTGTTTTCTTCTTTGCAAGATTGACAAGTCCATTCCGTTGAACAATCTGACAGAGCTGTTTTTAACACTTCTAAAGAATCCTGATAATCACCGTCATCAACCCATAATTCCAACCAAGCTTGATGACCTGGCGTCGCACCATCTGAACAGTATTCATTTTTTAATCGGACATTTATTCCAGCATTCTCAAGTCGATTTTTGCTGTTCATCGCTAACAATCGATTTTCATTGGTATAAACTTGTTTCACAATAATATCCTTACTATCTGAATTTTAAAAATTAAACGGCTCAATTTAGTTACTAATTAGAATTAGCGGCAAACTCATTTTTCGTTTTCAATCTATAGCTAGTACTTCATAAAAAGCCGCGCGTATTTCGTCCGACCATTGGCCTCGTTGGAATCCCAATTCAAGTTTAAGGCGGTTCAAAAATTCTACTTCGTTCGAAACTTGTTGCCAAATTTCAGGCAAAAAAGTCGCTTTTCGATCCTCATAATACAAAATGATACCACAGTTAAATCGACCCAGCTTTTTGACCAACTGAGACTCTGATTTAAAATCCAATGAGTGAATATTGGATACAACCGAAATTGATATATGCACGACAGGCTCTTCGATATGATTAATAGAGGCAAATCGTTTATCTAGAAAAGCCGCTGCAAAGGCGTGATTAGCAACATCTTGAACCAACGGAAATCGAGGTTCAACAGAACCAATGCACCCTCTCAACACACTAGATTCTTTGAGTGTTACAAAAGAAGCTGCTAGCTGGTTAACGTTTTCTGAATACTTATCCAGATCTAGCTGGGGAGCTATATGGTAAGTCAGACCGTATTTGATTGAATGTCGGGCGATTTCTAATAAACATCGCCAATCGCTCGACGAAAGTTGGATTGGGTTCTCGGAAATTGAATCTATATCCATTACAGCCTCCCAGTTTGAAAATAAGGAACGCCTCGAATCAACAATAACAAATCTTCTTGTTTCGACGATATGCCGATAGGCTCAACTTAAGCCACATGTTCTAATTTAGTTCAAAGGGCTACCAATTGTCCAGTTCCATCGAATGGTCGACATCCGAAATTTTTCAGTCGAATCCCAACGATGGCAATAAGCCGTGCCAAATTTCAAACGATTTAGCGGCTTGCCCAACTAACATCCCGTAACCGTCGGATGTACGAGTAAACCCTTTGGAACTGAAAAATTGGAGCGTTTTTTCTGATCGTTCTGAATAGTTCAAATCATAAATAAATGCGTTTGGTTTGAGGGTTGAACTAATCGCCTGCAACATTGGCGAATTAAAATGGCTCACTGCGCTAATAACACCGTCATAATGACAAGGAATATCTGATTCAAATGGTAAAATTTCACCAAAACCGGACAATCGATTTTTAATTTCAAAAACCTTACTGATTGTTCGGTTATTAATAGAGACCTGGCAACCATTTTTTAATAATGCCAACGCCACAGGAATGGTCGCACCACCGGCTCCCAAAATAAGAACATTACGGGCTTTAGTGTAATAATTTAATCGCTCTAGATCGAGCATAATTCCCGGTCCGTCAGTAGTGTCCCCATATAATTCACCACTGGAATTTATAGAGATAGTATTGACAGAATTACATAATTTCGCAGACTCGCTGAGTTCCGCAAGTGACGAAATAACTTGTTTTTTAAACGGAGCAGTCACATTTAAACCTGCACCACCTTGTTTAAAAAAATTCTCTACGAAGGAACCCAGAGCGGGTTCTTGTAATAAATATTTCTGATAATTAAGCGCAATACCCATTTGATTTGCAAAACGAGTATGAATTTCAGGCGATAGGCTATGCTCGATCGGATTACCGATAACCCCACAGTTTATGATTTCAGTAGACATTGAAGAGAATATTTTTGTTGTTTAACGAATGCAGACTATATTACTTAATTTTGGCTGGTTTGGGAAAACTTGGATTTGAACATTTTTGATTCTGCATGAGAAATTAGGTCTTCACTATTGATTCCATCGATTGGAAAATTTGCGGTTCCTATATCGAAACTGAATCCATAAGGATATAGAGCGATAGTCGTGCGTTTATCCATTGCTTCGTGCAATCGTTCAATTAGTTCATCTAAATTTAACTCGTGGGTATAGTCATCTAGAAGCACAGCAAAATTATCCTCACTGACACGTGCAACAATATCAGTATCCCGAAAAAAGCTTTGCAAACGTTGGGAAAAATGAACCAGACACGTATTTGCGACTTGCTGGCCAAATTGATTGACAATAGAAGGCAAGTTTTGCAATCCGAGATAGAGGACCCAAAGTTGTGACTGATGTCTTCTCGCAGAACGAATTGATTTAGCTAAATGTTCTCTGTAAGCCAACTGGTTGATCAGTTTTGTCAAAGGGTCTCGAATGACATCAACACCTATCGATGGAACCGGCAAAACTTCTAAAGGGGTTTGGCTCGTAGCGCTTTCTTTCTCATTCGAAGCAAGTTGTTTTGCAATGACTTCTATTCCGACTAATTCTCGATTGTTGTCATATATAGCATAACTCGATATTGAAACCGGTAGACTTTCATCTCCTTTACATTGAAGTAGGGCTTCTAATTCAACCACTTCACCTTTTGCCTGAATAACCTGAGCTAACCCACGTGCGTGTTGTTCAGACTCAACATAGAGTTCGGACAATAATTTTCCCGCAATTTCGCTATTTTCATATCCTAAAAGCTTTGCAGTGAAATTGGATACACGAGTCACGCGACCTTCACTATCAGCTTGAAAATAAATACTAGGAAAGTGCTCTATCAATCGCTGAAGATCTCTTTCCGACTTACGCAAAGCTGTGTTCAGAGCATGTTCCATTTTTTTCTTGCTGACGTTGGCAATTTGATAGAAGTTACCTTCGGAGTCTACAAAATGACGACTGTTAATCTCAATCGGGGTGTTGGAGCCTGATAAGTGTGAAACAACTAAATGATAGGCTGGCGCTTCTGGTTTCATCCGTCCCTTTAATATAGGGGTTTGAAGTCGAGTCACTGATGTCTCATCGCCAACATCTTCGAAGGCTATAGGTATATTTTTTGGAAAAATAAAACTGTCAAACGTTTGACCAATTAGAACGCTTCTTTGGCACCCGGTTAATTGGCAAAAAGCATCATTAACAAGCTTAAAACGCTTTTTTTCAATAACAAATGCGCCTTGCACTAGAGTATCAATCATCGCCTGATAAAAGTCAGCGTCAAATTTCTTGATTTGACGTGGTTCATCATCATTATCTGCGAAGTCGTTCATAAACTTTTTTGTTCTATTTCCTTCATTTTCAATGTCTTTTGATATTTTTTGGTTCTAGCCCAAAGTACTTAACTAAATTGTGGCAATACTTCTGCTCACATATCAACATGGATATTCGGTATTAAAATTGGGAAGTAAAAACAAATAGATATAGATTATTTTTGGCTTTTCCCTTCGCGTACCCTAACCCCTTAAACTACTCGCACCACAAGAAAACTGCAATTATTCATTTCAACCCTCTATAAATTTCTACTATTTAGACCAATATTAGCCAATTTGTATTAGAAACAACTCACTGATTGATGGTTAATTCTAACTGGAAAAATATTCTAGTCTGTAGAAATAAATCAATATAAAGGCTATTGGTGGTTAGTTTTTAAACATATTCGCACCCAAACGCTTCAATTCATAGCTCAAATCGAGATTTTATTGATTTATCTTAGTTTAGTTGCGAATTTCTGCATCAAACTTCAAATATTCTAAAAGTGTGATGCAGTTTGGATTATTCGAGTTTAAAAGTGATACTAGTATTGACAAGGAAATAAATTCGACTTAAGACTATAGATACTCAACTGAACCTATTTCATAATCGATATCACCACTAGGCGCTTTAACAACAACATCATCGCCCTCGCTTTTCCCGATCAAAGCTCTAGCAATGGGAGAATTCACCGAAATTTTGTTTTTCTTTACATCGGCTTCATCGTCACCCACGATTTGATAGCGAACCTCAAGCTCTGTGTCCATGTTGATAATCGTGACCGTCGTTCCAAAAATAACTTTTCCATTATTGGGTATTTTAGAAATATCAATAATTTGTGCATTGCCTAGCTTGCCTTCGATATCCTGAAGTCGGCCTTCGATAAATCCTTGTTGCTCCCTCGCCGCATGATATTCGGCGTTTTCTTTGAGATCGCCATGCTCGCGAGCTTCAGCAATTGCTGCAACCACTCTTGGTCGTTGAACTTGTTTTAAGTCTTTTAACTCTTCCAGTAGCGCATCTGCGCCTTGTTTGGTCATTGGAGTAGTGTTCATTATCGATAAACCCTTTAAGAAGCTTTGCGCGTTAAAAAACACGCTTGTTCATTGTTAAATATTGTTTTTCATTGCACACGTTTAGAATAGAATCTAAGACTCTACTTTAATTCTTTGGTGCAACTCTTGTACGGTAACGACTTTCTGTCTTGTTTGTTGTCGTACCGCTTTTGCTGTCGCAAACCCTGCCGCTAATGTCGTGGTGTAAGCGACTTTATGCTGTAGCGCAGAACGCCTAATCATGTACGAGTCAGCGACCGCTTGTTTACCTTCAGTAGTATTAACAATATAGTCTATTTCATCGTTCTTAATCATATCCACTAAATGAGGTCTACCCTCGTAAACTTTATTCACCCGTTGGCAAAAAACACCTTCTTTAATCAATGTCTTTGCAGTTCCGCCTGTCGCATATATTTCGTATCCAACTTCAATGAGGGCTCTTGCGGTTTCTGCTAATTTAGCCTTATCACTGTCTTTTACACTGAGTATCGCCTTACCACCTCGAGGCGCTTGAGAGCCGCCACCCAATTGCGCTTTATAATAGGCCTCTCCAAAAGTATCACCAACTCCCATCGCTTCGCCTGTAGATTTCATTTCAGGACCTAAAATGGGGTCTGCACCAGGGAACTTGTTAAAAGGAAAAACAGGCTCTTTAACGGTAAAAAAGTCCGCCTTAATTGGCCGAGTATAGCCTTGTTCAATCAGCGATTTCCCTGCCATTACACTAGCTGCAATTTTAGCTAACGGTCTACTCGTTGCTTTGGAAACAAAAGGGACTGTTCTGGATGCCCTTGGATTCACCTCAAGTACATATATATCATCACCTTGGATAGCAAATTGGGTATTCATTAAACCACGAACTTGCAACTCTTTAGCCATCATCTCAATTTGATCGCTTAACCGTTGTTGAACCTCTTCACTCAAGCTATGCGGGGGAATACAACAGGCAGAGTCACCTGAATGAACTCCCGCTTGTTCTATATGCTCCATAATGCCACCCATGAGGATTGTTTCACCATCATAGATAGCATCAATATCAACTTCTATTGCGTCATTTAAGAAACGGTCGAGCAATACTGGCGATTCATTAGACACCGATACAGCTTCCGTCATATACCGCCGCAGCTCATCTGCATTGAAAACTATTTCCATCGCACGGCCACCCAAAACATAAGAAGGACGTACCACTAATGGATAACCTATTTCATCGGCTAGACGAACACCGTCTTCAATGTTGCGGGCGGTTCTATTAGGTGGCTGCTTTAAACCTAACCGTTCAATCGATCGCTGGAATCTCTCTCTATCTTCTGAACGATCTATCGCATCGGGTGATGTACCAATAATAGGAACGCCGGCGGCTTCTAAATCTCTAGCTAATTTAAGTGGTGTTTGACCACCGTATTGGACGATGACGCCTTTTGGCTTTTCTTTAGCAACAATTTCTAAAACATCTTCAAGAGTGACAGGCTCAAAATAGAGTCGGTCAGAAGTATCATAATCCGTTGAAACGGTCTCTGGATTACAGTTAACCATAATGGTTTCATAACCATCATCTCGCATGGCAAATGCAGCGTGTACACAGCAATAATCAAACTCAATCCCTTGACCTATTCGGTTGGGACCGCCACCGATAATCATGATTTTGTCTTTGTCAGAAGGAGCAGCTTCACACTCTTCTTCATAAGTTGAGTATAGATAGGCTGTGTCTGTAGCAAATTCTGCGGCACAAGTATCTACTCGTTTATAAACCGGATGAATATCGAGACTATGACGCAGTTTTCGAATTTCTTTTTCACTCACATGCATCAACGTTGAAAGCCGTCTGTCTGAAAAGCCTTTGCGTTTCATTTGACGTAAAACGTTTTGATTAACATCCCCTAAACTCAAGGTAGCAAATTGATTCTCCAGATGAACAAGTTCTTCTATCTGGACCAAAAACCACGGATCTATATTGGTAATTTCAAACACTTCATCAACTGAATATTGTTGTCTGAATGCGTCTGCAATAAAATAGATCCTATCCGCTCCGGGGACCTGCAAATTATGTCTCAACTTTTCTTTCCAGTGGTCACTATCAGTATTAAGCATTGGGTCAAAACCATCGACTCCGGTTTCTAATCCTCGAAGCGCTTTTTGCATGGATTCTTGGAAAGTCCGGCCGATAGCCATCACTTCACCCACCGATTTCATCTGAGTGGTTAAGACTGCATCGCAATTTGGAAACTTTTCGAAATTAAAACGTGGGATTTTAGTCACTACGTAGTCGATACTTGGCTCAAATGAGGCAGGAGTACGCCCACCAGTAATATCGTTTTGTAGTTCGTCTAAGGTATAACCGACCGCTAATTTAGCGGCTATTTTCGCAATTGGGAATCCAGTTGCTTTAGATGCTAATGCCGACGAACGAGAAACACGAGGATTCATTTCTATAACGATCATTCGACCGTTTTCAGGATTTATCGAAAATTGAACATTTGAACCACCTGTTTCGACACCAACTTCTCGTAGTACGGCCAAAGATGCATTCCGCATGATTTGGTATTCTTTATCTGTGAGTGTTTGAGCGGGTGCTACAGTAATGGAATCTCCTGTGTGTACACCCATCGGATCAAAGTTCTCAATGGAACAAATAATGATACAGTTATCATTCTTGTCTCTAACCACTTCCATTTCATATTCTTTCCAACCAATGAGCGATTCATCGATTAAGAGTTCGGTTGTCGGTGACAAGTCTAATCCGCGACTACAAATTTCTTCAAACTCTTCGCGATTATACGCGATACCACCACCGGTTCCGCCCATGGTAAATGAAGGCCTAATAATACATGGAAACCCGACTTCTCGCTGAACCTTATGTGCATCTTCCATCGAGTGTGCGATTCCCGCACGCGGCATGTCCAATCCGATTTTTCGCATCGCATTAGCAAACTTTTCACGATCTTCCGCTTTATCAATCGCTTCTCGATTTGCACCAATCATTTCTACATTGTGAATCTCTAGAACACCTCGAGACGCCAAATCAAGGGCACAATTAAGCGCCGTTTGCCCGCCCATAGTCGGTAGAATTGCATCCGGCTTTTCTCTCTCAATTATTTTAGCAACCACTTCCCAATGAATAGGTTCAATATAGGTCGCATCAGCCATTTCCGGATCGGTCATAATGGTGGCAGGATTAGAATTAACTAAAATCACCCGATAACCTTCTTCGCGCAGCGCTTTACAAGCTTGTGCACCCGAATAATCAAACTCACACGCTTGGCCGATGATTATCGGACCAGCGCCTAGGATGAGAATACTTTTTATGTCACTACGTTTTGGCATTTACGTTTACCACTTTTTGTTAACTTTAAATCAATCTAATGAAATATCTAATACGACCTAATGTGCATATTGTTTTCATCTAAACAAAATCGCTTGAACAATATAGCTCGCATACATTCGCTGTTAAATTTATGCTTTGCCCATCAACTCGATAAAGTGATCGAATAATGGTGCAGCATCATGCGGACCTGGACTGGCTTCTGGGTGACCTTGAAACCCAAACGCTGCCTTTTCTGTGTGCTCTAGACCTTGCAAGCTTCCATCAAATAGAGACTTGTGAGTCACTTTGATATTCGCGGGTAATGATGGCTCATCTACCGCAAAACCGTGATTTTGGCTGGTAATTAGAACCGTCTTGTCCTTCAAATTCTCTACAGGATGATTTGCGCCGTGATGACCAAACTTCATTTTGGTGGTTCGCGCACCACTGGCGATAGCTAGTAATTGATGACCAAGGCAAATTCCAAAAATTGGGATATCGGTGTTCAAAAACTCTTTTATCGCTAAAATCGCATAATCGCAAGGCTCTGGGTCACCTGGACCATTTGATAGAAAAATACCGTCTGGTTTTAATGCTAATACTTCGGCAGCTTTTGTTTGTGCAGGAACCACTGTCACATCACAGCCTCTGTCTGCCAACATTCTTAAAATATTTTTCTTAACTCCAAAATCAAAGGCGATAACTTTAAACCGTTGTTCATCGGCCTGCTGAGCTGGATATCCATCTTCCAAATCCCAGCTTTTTTGCTTCCAACTATAAGATTCTTTGACGGAAACTTCTTTAGCCAAATCCATCCCCTTTAAACCAGCAAAACCTTTAGCCGCTTGCAGTGCTGTTTCTTCTGCGTCATCTTCATCGGCTTGATCACCCGCAATGATGCAACCAGCAAGTGCTCCTTTGGTTCTTAGTATTCGAGTTAAACGGCGTGTATCAATACCGGATATCGACTGAACATTATTTCTCTCTAAATAGGCTTGTAATGATTCTTTCACGCGCCAATTACTTGCAATCAAAGGCAAATCTCTGATAATAAGTCCTGCGGCCCATATATTCTCTGACTCAATATCCTCTTCGTTAATGCCTGTATTTCCAATATGGGGATAAGTTAGGGTAACCATTTGCTTGGCATAAGATGGGTCTGTCAGTATTTCCTGATAGCCTGTCATTGCGGTATTAAATACGACTTCCGCAACAGAAGTTCCGGCTGCACCAATTGATTTACCTCTAAAGACACTTCCATCTTCCAAAACTAGAATTGCTGATTTAAAATTTGTTGATGTTAGACTCGAAAAGGAGCGCTCAACAAGCTGGGAGTTTTCGGGTAAAGACAAGACGGCCTCCGACAAAAAATTGCTACTAATATAAGGTATTGTTTCTAATAAAAAGCGGAAATGGCTTAAAAACCGCTCCCGCTTACTAGTCATTCTATAAATTTTGGTGCCCATACGGCAAAACTGATGTATTTTACGCGATTTTTGATATTTTTGTCTATTACTGTAGAAGAATAAAGTATAAAAAAATCGGTGAAATAAAAGGCGAAGTTTAGTTTAAGCGAGAAGTATAAAAACGCTTAATTGCCCAGCCACGTCTCGCAGCTCAAACTAATGAACCATTGACCTACCAGTGGGACTGCTAATATAAAATAACCAGTCTTACTAGCGAATTAAGAACACCACTCGCAATACTGCACAGCGAAATAAGGTTTTGAATAATAACCTTAAGTATGTCAATATATCGACTCGAATGGTAAAAAACGAAAAGTCACAGATACTTTAACGTTTGGCACATGTGCTCAACATTAGGAAAGAAGGAAATGATGACTTGCAGTGAACTTCCACCATTTCGAGAAAATGATTGGTCATTACCCAATGTCATCGTTTTGGAAGGCGAAGATGACACGCTTTATGTTAGCTCCCCCTATCCACCGTTGGTAACTAAGAACAATCTTATTACTGTGTTAGAAGAAACCGCCGCTGCATTTCCTAATAGAAATTTCCTCGCTCGGCGTAATAAGGAAAATAACGAATGGAATTTTATAACCTATCAACAAATTGACCAGCAATCCTCTTCAATCGCACAGTGGTTACTAAACCTTAATTTAGTCGATAAAAGACCAGTCATGATTTTGTCGGAGAACAGCTTCGAGCATGCGGCATTTATGCTAGGTGCATTAAAAGCAGGTTTCCCAGTGGCACCGACCTCTCCCAATTATTGTTTGTTAAGCGATGACTACAATAAAATTAAAAAGATATACACTTTACTCGAACCTTCAGTAATATTCGCTCAAGAATCATCTCTCTATGAAAAAGCGATCGCGTCGTTTGATAGCTCTCAAGTCAACGTTGTATATGTAGAAAGTGACCCAGCCTCACGATTGAGCACTCGCTATCAACAAATCATAGAGACTTCTCAAACGGTTGATGTTCGCCATTCAATCAACGCAATCCAGCCAGAAGATGTCGCCAAAATCCTCTTCACTTCCGGCTCGACAGGTGAACCCAAAGGAGTGGTTAATAGCCACAAGAATCTAGTTTCTACTCTTTCGGCACTAGGTTCCATCGTTCGAATCGACCCCGTTAGTAATCCACCAATAATGCTCGACTGGATGCCATGGCATCATACCTATGCAGGCAATCAGAATTTTAACCGAGTTATGTACTATGGTGGAACGATGTATCTGGATGAGGGAAAACCACTGCCTCATTTATTTGAAAAAACCGTACAAAATCTTTGCGATGTTCCTATTAGTGTTTATACCACGGTGCCTGCTGTATATGCCCTGCTGATTAATATTATGAAGACCAACCAAGCGCTGAGAAAGAATTTCTTCAAGCATTTGATGTGGTTAAGTTACGGCGGAGCAGATATGCCTCAATCCACATTTGATGAAATCCAGAAATTAGCCATTGCAGAAACAGGCCAAAGAATTTCGATTATTACAGGCTTCGGCTCGACAGAAAGTAGTGCACTAATAACAACATTACATTGGCCTAATGAACAAATGGGCAATATAGGATTACCAATTCCCGCAACAACAATAAAACTCTGCCCGATTGATGACAAATACGAAATGCGCGTTAAAGGCCCTCAAATTACCCCAGGCTATTTTAGAAATGAGACCCAAAATGAGCAATCTTTCGATGAGGAAGGATTCTTCAAAACAGGTGACGCTGTTAGATGGAAAGACAAAAACTATTTTAGACAAGGCATGCTCTTTGCGGGCCGAGTTTGTGAAGATTTTAAATTGTTAAACGGAAGCTGGGTTCACACCGGAGCAATTCGCACAAATGTACTCTCGTCGTTATCTCCTTTAATCGACGACCTTGTAATAACAGGACAAGACAAATCTTATATTTGTTTGTTGCTTTGGATTAATGAGGCGGCGTTAAGGAAGAACCATAACGACACTCAAACGCCGTATGAAAAATTGATTTTTAGTGATGAGTTCAAGCAACAGTTACAAAATAGATTTAAGCAATACAATTTAAAAAACAAAAGTTCGACTCTGCGTATTTCAAAGGTGCTAAATATGTCGACACCGCCTTCATTTGATGATGGAGAAGTATCGGACAAACGAAGTATCAACCAACGGGCCGTTTTAGAAAATAGATCATGCCTTGTTGAACGCTTATATGCCGACAAAATAGACCCGCAGGTAATAGTCATTGCCCTATAAGGTCCGGCAACTTAAAAGCCCCTTTTTTTAATCCAAGAGAATTAACAATGAATAATTGCGACCAGTTCTATATTAATGGCCAATGGCAGTCTCCAATCAGTAAAGAATCAAGAGCCATCATCAATCCAGCGACGGAAAAGGCCTGTGGTAATCTAGCGATGGGCAACAATAGCGATATTGACCGAGCTGTCGCAGCTGCAAAGAGTGCTTTTCCTCGTTGGTCGTCTAGCACAAAAGAAGAGCGAATCACTTTATTAGAAAATATTATCGCAACCTACAAGAAATACTACGCCGAAATAACCGTGGCTATTACAACTGAAATGGGAGCCCCCCAAAAGCTCAGTGAAACAGTCCAAGCGGCAATGGGTTTAGCTCATTTTTCAGCGACGCTAGAAGCACTACAGCAATTTGACTTTCAACATCGACTAACGATAGAAAATACAACAGGCATTATTAAAGAGCCTATTGGTGTGGTGGGATTAATAACGCCCTGGAACTGGCCAATGAATCAAGTGATTTGTAAAGTGGCGCCCGCACTAGCAGCAGGTTGCACCATTGTTTTAAAACCAAGTCAAGACTCTGCATTAAGCGCCTATATTTTAGCAAAAGTGATGGATGAAGCCGGTGTGCCAGCGGGGGTATTTAACTTGGTTAATGGCTCAGGTTCTCAGATTGGCGATTATTTATGTGGCCATGCGAATGTTGATATGATTTCTTTTACCGGCTCTACGCCAGCAGGGGTTTCAGTATCAAAAAAGGCCGCTGAAACAATAAAGCGCGTTTCCTTAGAGCTTGGAGGTAAATCTGCGAATATTATTTTGGACGATGCTGATTTTTTGAAAGCAGTTAGCAGCGGCGTCACTAATTGTATGAGAAATTGCGGTCAAACATGTACTGCACCAACCCGAATGTTAATACCCGCAGATAAAATGGAAGAGGCAATTACTATCGCTAGAATTGCTGCAGAGAAATCCTTAGAAGGTGTTGGTGATCCTGCTATGCCAACGACAGTCTTAGGTCCAGTCGCGAATCAAGCGCAATTTAACAAGATTCAACAAATGATCGAAGTCGGAATTAGTGAAGGTGCAACGTTAATATCCGGGGGTTTAGGGCGTCCCCTCGGCCTGGAAACTGGATTCTTTGTTAAACCAACAATCTTTGCTCACGTCAATAATAGGATGGTTATTGCGCAAGAGGAAATCTTTGGTCCTGTGCTTTGCATCATTCCCTACAAAGATGAACAAGATGCGGTCAATATTGCTAATGACAGTCCTTTCGGGCTATCGGGTTACATCTCTTCTGGCAGCCTTGAACGAGCACAACAAGTCGCTACTCAAATGCGTACGGGTATGGTGCACATTAACGGTGCTAAACCAGATTTAGCAGCCCCATTTGGAGGCTATAAACAATCAGGGAATGGTCGTGAATGGGGCAGACATGGACTCGAAGATTTCTTAGAAATAAAGTCAGTTATGGGCTGGCACGCTAACTGTTTATAAACCGCATTTTCGAAAGAGTTAAAAATAATGAATCCTTTGATTAAACTTCATTCGTCAGAAGAAATAATAAAGAATGCTGATAACATTTTAACCTCAACTGGTTATCATAAAATATTAGGTTTTCGACACATTAGCTGGGAGGAAAAAAGAGTGGAACTTATACTTAAAATTAAACCGCATCATTTAAACCTCGGTGGTGTCATCCATGGAGGTGTTTTGTCAGCGCTTCTCGATGTAGCGTGCGCAGAAGCCGGTACTTTCTGCCCCTATGAAGGTAGATTACGAAAAGCGATCACTTTGTCGTTATCAACAACATTTACGGGTCAGTGTAGTCACGGTGAAATACGAATTATCGGTAACCTGCGAGCATCAGGCAGACGCATCTATAATAGCTCTGGAGAAGTCTTTGACGAACAAGGGAAGCTTTTAGCCATTGCAGACGGTACTTTCCGTTTACGCTCTGGTTCAGATAAAAAAGAAGGTGTTGAAAGTAATGCTTCGTCAGTTACACACCAGTCGCAATAATATCTCTTGCAACATGGACCAATTGTGGACCAAGCGATTCGATAGCCACATCTTCAGAAACGAGATGTTTAGGTCCGCCAATATTCAATGACATTATTCTACCATCCTGCAATTTTAGAGGAACACCAACACTATTAATCGCTTTATCCCACTCTCCGAACGAAGTGCAAAATCCTAAATCGTCGTATTCAACCATCGCATTGTCTATACCTTTTTCAAATTCTTGCCATTTAGCGCCCGCTCGTTTCTTCATCTCAGACAAAACGATTTCTCGGTCATGCTGAGGCAGCCCAACCATATAAGCTCGACCCGCGGCGGAAGTTGCTAACGGCAAGCTAGAACCCACTTCCATTCTTAATGCTTGGGAATCATCGCCTCGACAGTTTTCTACGTATAACATTGACAAGCGTTCACGGATGGTTAAACCGACGGACAAACCAACTCTCTGAGCTAAGCTATCCATAATAGGCTTGGCAACTCGGCGCACTTGCAAGTTAGAAGTGTAAGCGTATCCCAACGCCAATACGCCGGCGTCTAATTGGTACTTCTCAAGTTGAGTTGAATAAGTTAAATAACCTAACTGGGTCAGGGTATATGTCATTCGTGATACAGTAGGCTTTGGCAGGTTAGTAATTCTGGCTAAATCTTGATTTCCAAGAACGCCACCTTGTCGACTGAAAGCTCGCAATACATCAAGCCCACGCGCTAAAGACTCAATAAATTTGCGGTCTTTTTCACCGCTTTTCTCTCTCGGCGCATCAAAAATGTCAGTCATTGGTTGTTATCTTTTGGTTGTAAACGATAATTTATTGCATTCGAATGGCTAATTATACAACAAAAATACGAGTACCAAAAAAACAATCCGCATTTCGGTATTAAATTTCGCTATTGGTCAGATATTCTTCTCATTAACAAAAATAGACGACCTAGTTTACGGTAAGGCAGCAGAAATAACCGATTATCGCAGCCGTCATGAGGCTCCCTCACAAAACACCCTAAACGGACACTTGAGCACTCTGTGACTTAAACCGATTTCTTTAGTACCGCCTTTTTCTGATATTGCTTAACTAAGAATGTTTAATTAAGTTTGATATTGTTTTACCAATTGATTTAAATGATCATCATACGATCCGAAGAGCACGTTGATCATACTAATACGCTTAAAATAGTGACCAACGTCGAGCTCATCGCTGACCCCCATTCCGCCATGAAGCTGCACAGCCGACTGACCAACTGCCGTACCAGCGGCGCCTATTTTTATTTTTAAAAGTGAGACCGCTTTATCAGCATTGTCATCTGAATCAACCGCTATGGCCGCGTAATAAAGCATGGATTTAGCTTGTTCACATTCCATAAACATATCAGCCATTCTGTGCTGCAACACCTGAAAATTGCCAATTGGCTGATCAAACTGCTTTCGTACTTTGCAATACTCAACAGTTGCAGATAATAGTTTTTCCATGACTCCGACGGCTTCTGCAGAAATAGCAACAATCGCATCGTTATAAACCTTTCTTACCGCTTCAAACGCAGTATCTGCGATTCCAACCACTTCGCTAAATGGAATACAAACGTCTTTAAAGGTGATATCTGCTGCTTGATTCCCATCATTGGTCACATATTTATTTAGGCTGACCCCCTGTTGATCGGGATTAACGAGCAACAGTGAAAGTCCTTCTGAATTGCCAAACTCTCCCGATGTTCTGGCGAGCACGATTATCTTATTAGCCGAAACGGCTCCAAGCACCACCGGTTTAAACCCATTTAATTGATAGCTACTTCGCTGCTTCTCTGCCTTTGTGCTTATGTTTGTCAGCTCTGAAAGTGATGCTGTTTCTTGCGCAGCAAGTGCCAATTTGAGCTCTCCGGCTATAAGCGATCCAAGTAAGTCCATTTTTTGTTCTTCGCTTCCGTGGCGCTGAATGACATTGCCCGCCAAAATTACATTGGCAAAGTAAGGTTCTGTTATTAAACCTTTCCCCAATTCAGTTTGTAAAACCATTAGGTCAATGATGCTGCCTTCTAATCCACCGTAGGATTCAGAAAATGGCAAAGCCAACCAACCTAAGTCGGCAAATAAAGACCAGTTCTTGGGGTTAAATCCAAGTTCGCTGCCCACAAAATGTTGTCGTTTTTCAAAACCGTAATCCGATTGAATAAATTTCGCTGCACTGTCCTGCAACATCTGTTGTATATCATTTAATGCAAAATCCACAACAATCTCCCGTTAGAGTCCAAGCACTTGCTTGGCTATAATATTTTTTTGAATTTCGTTGGTACCACCAAAAATGGTCACTTTACGATTGTTGTAATAATGAGGTGCTGTGTTGGCGGCAAAGAAAGGGCCAGTTGGTTCTATACCCTCGTCATCGTATTGCTCAGGGACATATGGCAATGCATAAATTCCCGCCATCTCCAAATACAACTCATCAAGCTTTTGCTGAATTTCAGTACCTTTGATCTTCAATATAGAGGACTCTGGTCCCGGTGCTTTACCAGTCGATACCGCTGATAAAACTCTCAGCTCCGTATATTCGAGAGCTTTAAGCTCCACTTCTGTGAGCAGAACTTTCGCCATAAATACTGAGTTCTGTGTTAAGTCTGTCAGTCCTGAAGATGGCTGATTCAGCATTTGATAGAGTTGAGTTAAGCGCTGTTTAGAAAGAGCAACCCCTGCAATATTAGTTCTTTCATGGGTGAGCAAAACCTTGGCATAGGTCCACCCTTTTCCTTCTTCTCCAATCAAATTTTCTTTTGGCACGACAACATCTTCAAAAAAGACCTCATTAACTTCTCTGAGTCCATCCAAAGTGATAATCGGTTTTACACTCACTCCCGGTGACTTCATGTCAATAAGCATAAAACTAATGCCTTGCTGTTTTTTACCACTGTCGTCGGTTCTAACTAGACAGAATATCCAATCCGCTAAATGAGCAAGAGTTGTCCAAGTTTTTACACCGTTAACAATATAATTGTTGTCTTGCTTTACCGCTTTCGTTTTTATTGCTGCGAGATCAGATCCTGCATTCGGTTCCGAATACCCCTGGCACCACCAAACTTTACTGGACAAAATATCCGGTAGGAACCGTTGTTGCTGTTCTTTATTACCAAAAGTATAAATAACGGGAGCAACCATAAATAAACCAAATGGAATAACTCTTGGTGCATTCGCATTGGCCGACTCGTTATAGAATATGTATTTTTGCGCCGCACTCCAGCCGGTACCGCCGTGTTCAACAGGCCAATTAACGCCGGCCCAACCTTTACGAAATAAAGCCTGTTGATATAACACTCGCTGTTGCTTGGTGAGGCGCATGCCACTTTCAATGGCGAGCTTGACCTCAGAAGGAAGTTCGTTCTGAAAGAACGCTCTGACTTCAAGCTCAAACTTCTTTTCGACTTCTGTAAAATCTATGTTCATTTTATTTACCATTTGTATAGAGTGTGCAATACAGCAACACAGCTAGCCTCGAATATCCACTTAGCAATACACACCAAATCAACTGTTTTCACCAGGTGTTAGAACAACTCTTCCCACCACTTTTCCTTGTTGCAAGTCTTTTAGAGTTTGATGGGCTTGAGACAAGGGACGTTGCGTAATCTTAATCGGGTTTATTTTGCCCGCATGGACAAGCTCCATCATTTCTTTCATGTCTTGAGTGCTGCCAACAAATGAGCCTGAAATGGTGATCGCTTTTAACGGCAACATCGGTACGGACAATGGCAATGAGCCACCAAAAAGTCCGACAACTAGAATAGTGCCGCCTTTATTTAGCATTTTCATACCAAAACCAAGGGATCGGTCAGAACCAACAAAATCGACGGCAGCGGCAACACCGCCCTTTAAAGATTTTCTGAGTTTATAGACTTCATCTCGATCATTTGGATCGATTACGATATCCGCACCTTCTTGCAATGCAAGTTCGCGTTTAGTTTGGTCAATATCGGCGACAATTACTTTACAATTAAGCAACGCTTTTGCCATCGATAATGCCGAGAGTCCCACGCCACCCGCGCCAACGATTAGAAGTTCACGACCTCGAACGAGTGATTTTACTTTGTTCACGGCGCTGTAAGCAGTCACTCCTGAACAAGCATAAGTACAAGCCAAACTAGCTGGTAACTTCCCCAACTCATATAAATAGCGACCCGAGGGTACAATAACATATTCACTAAATCCGCCGTCTACTGTCACTCCTATTGCTCGGGGACGATTACATAGATGTTCTTCGCCCTTTTCACACAGAGGACATTGGCCGCAGCCAATCCATGGGTAGACAACATAGTTATTGCCAACAATCGCTTTGTTTGCAGTCTCTCCTAAAGCGATGACCTCGCCTGCGATCTCATGGCCTAAGGTAAAAGGTAATTGGTGATTACCCTTTAGATCAACTTTTTTGCCTTCTCCAAGATCAAAATGTCCTTCCCATACATGGACATCGCTATGACAAACCCCGCAAGCGCTAATTTTGATCAGCACTTCTTCGCCCTTCGGAACAGGTATTTCATATTGATGGCTGACTAAAGCCTCACCATATTGCTCAAACTGTTGACTCTTCATAACATCCTCCCGAACATCAAGTATCAAACACAAATATTGAATACCGCATAGCGAAATATGATTTTACAATATACCCGACGGTACGTATTATGTCTTCACTTAATTTAATAATTGCAGAAATTGCGATAAATAGGATCTCTAATGAATGAACCTGTCACCCTAACAATAAGCGGTTCAATTGCGATAATAAACGTCAATAACCCACCCGTTAACGCACTATCCCATTCTGTTCGAAGAGGACTTGTCGAATGCTTTGCTAAAGCCAGTCAAGACAATCGCATAGAAGCAATTGTGCTTTACTGCTCCGGTCGAACTTATATTGCAGGTGCGGATATTACTGAGTTTGGTAAGCCCATGAAGCAACCTTCATTGCCACAAGTAATTTCAATCGTTGATTCAATTGAAAAACCTATTATTACAGCAATTCATGGAACAGCACTTGGTGGGGGCTGTGAGGTAGCACTGACTTGTCACTACCGAATAGCCGATAAAAACGCTCGATTAGGATTACCTGAAGTTCATTTGGGCTTGCTTCCTGGGGCCGGCGGAACTCAACGACTTCCCCGGTTGGTTGGTATAGAAAAAGCGTTAGATTTAATTGTATCGGGACGAAAGGTGAAATTACCGGAAGCGCTTGCCATAAAGCTAATCGATCGAGTTTTTGAGGGTGACATAGTAAAAGCCGGTATCGATTTTGCAAACGAAATCATCAGTAAAAAATTACCCATTCGACGAATTTCCACTGCAGCAGTTGAACAACCGGAAGCAGCCATGGAATATATTGAACAATATAGACGAATCAGCACAAAGAAACACCGCGGACTCGAAGCGCCTATGGCTTGTATATCCGCTATAGAGGCCACCATTAATTTGCCCTTTAATGAAGGGATGCGCGTTGAAAGAAAGCAATTCTTACAGTGTATGGAGTCTACTCAATCTGCAGCACAACAGCACATGTTTTTTGCCCAGAGACAAGCAGCAAACATCAATGACTTAGACAAAGCCACACCGGTTAGAGCAATTAACAAAGTCGCAATTATCGGTGCTGGCACCATGGGCATTGGTATTGCTCTAAATTTTAGTAACGCCAATATTCCTGTCATGCTGCTGGAACTCAATGAAGAAATACTCACCAATGGACTCGATAGTATTTCCCAGTATTATCAGACTCAAGTGGCCAAAGGGCGACTGAGTGAGCAAAAAGCAAAGCAATTATGCAGCTTAATCACAGGCACCTTGTCTTATAATGAGTTAAACGATGTGGATCTAGTAATCGAAGCAGTATTTGAAAGTATGAATGTAAAGCAGCAGGTTTTTAGTCAATTAGACCAGGTCTGTAAACAAGGATGCATCTTGGCAAGTAATACATCTACACTCGATATTGATGAGATAGCCGCAGCAACTAAACGCCCGCAAGAAGTCATTGGTTTACATTTTTTTAGCCCTGCTCACGTAATGAAATTACTCGAGGTAGTGAGGGGCGACAAAACTGCGAACGACGTACTTGCAACAGCTATGAGTCTTGCCTCTGAGATAAACAAAATTGGTGTTGTCTCGGGAGTGTGCGACGGCTTCATTGGTAACCGAATGTTGAAAGGATACGGTCGCGAGGCGGGCGCTTTATTACTAGAAGGAGCAAAGCCGGAACAAATCGACCGAGTGATGGTCGACTTCGGTATGGCCATGGGTCCGATCACTATGTCCGATTTGGCGGGTCTAGACGTGGGTTATCGAGTACGACAAGAACGTAGAAAACGGGGTGAATTTGTTTCAAATTATGATGGTGCTATTAGTGATCGTTTAGTTGAAGACGGGCGTCTCGGACAAAAAAGTTTAAAAGGTTACTACCGTTATCAAGAGAATTCACGAACACCGCTTCCGGATGATCACGTCCACAAATTAATCAATCAAATTGCCACAGAGCTTGGCTATGAACAGAGAGTCATTTCCGACGAAGAAATCGTTAAGCGGTTAATTTATCCCCTTATCAATGAAGGTGCACAGATTTTGGATGAAGCCATCGCGCAGCGGGCGAGTGATATAAATACTGTCTGGGTATTTGGTTATGGCTTTCCTGTGCACAAAGGAGGGCCTATGTTCTATGCGGATACCATTGGTTTAGAGAACATCTTGCATGACTTAAAACAACTTCAAATTAAGTATGGCGATATTTGGCAGCCAGCGCCATTGTTGCAGAAGATGGCTCTCGAAGGTAAGAAGTTTTGCGACCTATAGCAATGCCCAGAACATTTTAGTTCTCGTTAATAACTTTCATGAATAGCTACAAATTAGTAATACTTATAAAGTTGATTTGTCGAGGTTTAAGTATTAATTGCAGTGCAACAATCTAATCAGTCGTTGTGCTGCAAACATTGTAGATCTCAAAATGTCATCCGATGATAGCTAGCTTCTAATCAGTGAAACAACCTAAGTCGGCACAACGAAAATTTGTAAATTCAATGGCTTCCGTTTATTCGACCAAGATCCGATCTCATTATATCAAGCGAATGCCAACAACCCATTAACCACCGAGCATTCACAACCATTTGATGATTTATTCTCACAAGATATTAATAGCGAAATAGCAAAAACAAGGTTTCAAATCGACTCTTCCGTTAATTACTTTCATAGCTTAGTAAATTGAGTTTATTAAAATATATTGGCACAACCAAAAACTAGCTTGTTTCGCAATACGAAATTGTTTTTCGGCACCGTTGACTGAAAATACACATGGTGTTAGTTTCATTGATAGAATAATAATAAAATCGACGTCTTTTCAGAAAAGCATGTTGTATTTGCACAACTACAAACCAGCTTGTTTCGCGATGCGAAATTGTTTTTAGTGCCATTGGCTGAAAATACACATGGTGTTAGTTTCATTGATAAAGCAATAATAAGATCGACATCTTTTCAGAAAAGTTTTTATATTTACAAACCACTTAAATTAATAAAATAACAATATGGGGTCACGCAATATGAAAATAAAACCAATCCGCTCTCTCTCTAATAAATTCAAACTTGCAAGTTTGGCGGTGCTAGTAAGCGCAGTCATGTTTCCAGCGCAAGCGCAAGAGAGCTCAGACGCTCAAGAAGAGACAACCAAAAAACGCAAGACTGCTGCTGAAACTTTGGGCGGTACTATAACGATCACTGCTCTGAAGCGAGAAGAGACAATACAAGAAACGCCAATTGCTGTTACCGCATTTGGCGAAGACCAGTTAGAGGCTTTAAAGCTCAGGGATTTCAATGATCTTTCCGATGGTATGGCTAACGTCACATTAGAAGATATTGGTACGGCACGTGGCGCCGCTAACTTTTCAATCCGTGGACTAGGAATTAATAGCTCAATTCCATCAATTGATCCAACTGTTGGTGTATTTATCGATGGTGTCTTCATCGGTTCTAACGCCGGTGTAGTGATTGACATGTTTGATCTTGAACGAATCGAAGTACTACGTGGTCCTCAAGGTATTCTATTTGGCCGGAATGTCACCGGCGGTGCACTATTAGTTCATACAAAAAAACCTGAAGACTTTTTCCAATTCAAAACAAAAGCGTCTGTAGCCGCGGGAGCCGAGGGAGGCCTAAATAAAACTTGGCAAGGGGTAATGAATATTCCTTTATCGGATAACTTATACACCAAGATATCAGCTTACATCAATGATGATGCAGGAAGTTTTAAAAACTCATTCGACGGTAGCGACCACGGTGCTTACGAACAAACAATGTTTCGCTCGACCACACTTTGGGAGCCAGGAGAAGACTTAAGTGTGCTATTCAAATACGAATCACTCTCTGCTGATGGCGACGGTCCCGCATCTCAAAATCATACTAACGGACTCGGAATTAACCCAGAATTGGCTTTTCCCGCGCCACACCCATTGAGTGTAGTGGCAGTCAATTTTGATCGAGATAGTCACGATTTCTCAATCAATGAAACAGGCCACCAAAGTTCAGACGTTGATTTAGTTTCGCTCAATGTCGACTGGGAAGTAGCAGGTGGAACAGCCACTTATATTTTCGGTTATCGAGATTATGCTGCTGATAACTCTGCCGATATTGATTCGCAACCGTTTACTCTATTTCACTCTGAAACCTGGTTAAAAAGCGAACAGTTCAGTCACGAATTACGTTTCAACAAAGAGTTTGATAATGAAAATAATCTTACGTTTGGTCTTTACCAGTATTCGAACGATATGGAATACCATGAACGGAGAATACTCCCTCTCTCTGCTCTTCCCGGCGGTATTTATCAAGATGGCGGCGGCTTGCACGACACCAGCAATTTCAGCCTATTCGCATCGATGGAGTTCAAACTCTCTGAGCAATTAACAGCAATTGTAGGGGCTCGTTATACTAAAGAAGAAAAAGACGCTCAAATTGCATCACTAAGTCGGAATGTAACAGCAATAGAAGCAGGGCTACCTCTACCTCAAGGGCCTGCTTGTAACCTCGTATTAGATAGAGATTGTAACTACGATTTTGTTGATAAAGACGAGTGGACCAGTCTCTCTCCGAAACTTGGACTCACTTATCAATTTGGCAATGAAGATCTCCTCTACACCCATTGGACCAAAGGCTTCCGTTCTGGCGGTTATAACTTACGTAACACCGCTGATATCAGTACTCCAGAACTTGAAGCAGCTAATGGACCGGGCCCTTTCGACCAAGAAGAGGTGAGCAGCTTTGAAGTGGGCTACAAACTTTCGCGAGAATGGGGACGACTCAATGGGGCTATTTTCAATACGGCGATTGATGACATGCAACGTGAAGTGAATTTACCTGCGCCAGATGGCTCAGTAATTCAGGTCATTAAAAACACTGCTGAAGCGACCATGACAGGACTTGAAATTGATGGCGTTGTTTTCTTAACTGAATCGATATTAGCAACCTTCAACTTTGGTTATATTGATGCCGGATATGACGAGGTCATTTTCGACCTTAACGGCGATGGAGTTATCGGTGGAGACGATACAAAACTGGAGATTCCACGTGTCCCTGAAACGACTTATAGCATTGGGTTAAATCATGATGCTGAAATAGGAGATTGGGGCTATTTGTCATCTAGAGTCAGCTATTCGCATCGGGATAAGACCTATTATACCGACAATAATCTCGGCTTTATTGACGAGCAAAATATTGTTAACGCTGGTATTGATTTGCACACCAATGATGATAAGTGGATTTTTTCTATCTTTGGTAAGAACTTAACTAACGAAGTTAAACACGGCAATGATACTCAGCTATCGTTTGGTGCTTTCGCTCCTTTATCTAAGGGTCGAATTATCGGAGTAGAAGTGACCTATAATATGGAGTAAAACCTAACTGAGGATTTACAGTAATGTGATATAAATTATCACAGCAACTGACTAGAATAAAAAACCGAGCACTTTGCTCGGTTTTTTTAAACGATTTCTAAGCTAAAAAGTAGTCATTTTTGATTTGAAATTTATCCAAAACATCAACCACAAACATTCCTGCTGATTTAGCAGCTTGTATGCCTGTTTGCGCATCTTCAAATACAATACAACGCTCAGGCTTTACCTGCATAAGTTCTGCACAGCGTAAGAAAGTCTCTGGCGATGGTTTAGGTTTTTTAACTTGATCTGCCCCGACAACATAATCGATAAGATTTAATAGTCCGCAAGTTTTCAGAAGTATGATTGCTTCATCTGTATAAGCCCCTGTACCAACCGACATTGGTCTTATGCATTTGTTTTCTTCTGCAAACTGGGCTAGGCGAGTAGGTTTTACATATTGCTTCATCGTTTTTCGGACAATTGCTTCTTTAAACTCATTAACCTGCTTCATATCTAATTGAATATCTAACGAGAAATGTTCTATTAAGTATTCCACTGTGTCGATAGTTGGTACACCTGCCAAAGAACGCATCAACGCGGGTTCTATCGGGATTCCATACTTATTTAAAGTAAGAATCCAAGCATTTTGATGCAACCGGCCACTATCAACCAATGTACCATCCATATCGAAAATAATCGCATCAAAATTCGAATACATGTTTGTCTCTTTCTTCTATAAGAATAATTCTAGGTTAGGGGTTATTATAAGTAGATAAAACTTACAAACCCATTATTTAAACAAAAAAAACCGCCCGAAGGCGGTAAAGATCTCTGGGGAGAGAAAGGAACTTATAGTCCTTGCGAAAGTGCATAAAAAGCAGCATTTTGACGGAGCTCATTTTTAAATTGGCGAATGTTGGTATCTGCATCAATAACGGTCAACTCAACACCAGCCATTTCAGCATAATCACTGATCATTGCAATAGTGATAGATTGACTATAGGCAGTATGATGCGCACCACCAGCATGAATCCAAGCCCCTGCCGCAACGGCTAGATTAGGCCGAGGTTGCCAAAGCGCAGAAGCGACCGGCAAGTTTGGTAACTCTTCAGGTGGCGTTACTGTATCTACTTCATTGACGATAATACGAAAACGATTGCCTAAGTCTATAGACGACACATTAATTGCGGGCCCTGCTTTTCCGGTAAATAATAATCGAGCTGTATCGCACTTCACACCAATGGTATGCCGATGAACTTCTAAGACTGGCTTTTCAGCAGCAATAGATGGACAAACTTCAAGCATATGAGCACCTAATACTTGATCAGTAGATCCGAAATTATAAGTGTAATCTTCCATAAACGAAGTACCACCGCTGCGACCTTTGGACATTACTTTCATAATTCGAACCATTGCCGATGTTTTCCAATCCCCCTCACCGCCATATCCATAACCATTTGCCATTAATCGCTGGGTAGCTAGCCCAGGTAATCCCGTTAAACCCGTTAAATTTTCGAAACAATTAGTGAATGCACCAAACTCACCATCCTGCATAAATTTGCTCATACCCAATTCAAGACGAGCTTCATTTTGCAACATTTTTAGCTGGTATTCATCCTTAAACAGGGATTCTGCAATTTGATAATCATTAGCATAACAATCGATTTGTGAATTAACTTCCGAATCAGAAATCCCATTAACGACTGACGTTAAATCGCCCAATCCGTACGCGTGAACTTGATATCCAAACTGAATTTGAGCGGACACTTTGTTCCCTTCTGTTACCGCCACATCACGCATATTATCGCCAAAACGGACAACTCTTAGATTTTGACTTTCATTCCAACCGACAGCAGCGCGACACCAATCATCAACTTCAACTTGCACATTAGCAGCAGCCCAATAACCAACAACGACTTTACGCTCTTTCCGCATTCTTGTTCCAATAAATCCGAATTCTCGACAACCATGGGCACTCTGATGAGTATTCATATAATCCATATCAATTTCACTCCAAGGCAAAGCCGCATTAAATTGAGTATGCAAATGCATGAATGGTTTATGCAATTCATTTAGACCGGCAATCCACATTTTTGAAGGAGAAAAGGTATGCATCCA
The DNA here is from genome assembly GCA_019090895.1 of Kangiellaceae bacterium. GTDB lineage: Bacteria > Pseudomonadota > Gammaproteobacteria > Enterobacterales > Kangiellaceae. The sequence continues at coordinate 79,965 of JAHRVB010000042.1, read as the reverse complement.
CATAATAATGCCAACGCAATTATTATCAGTATTTGCCGCTTGGCAAACTGCATGAATTTCTTTTGCTGATTTCACTGTCGGTTTATAGACAACGTCAATACCAATAAGATCTGACTGTTGGAAGCCAGAAACGATTTCCGCACTATCTTTTGCAACTTGCTGCAAAACATTTGGTCCGTACAATTCCTGAGAACCGGTAACGAACCAAACTTGTTTTTGACCGAATAATTTCATATTTTCTCTCGACTAATAGCAATTTTTAGTAATTAATTGTTTGTGTTTACTTAACTATTCTTTTTTGCCCGTAATAAGCGTTCTTACCGTTTTTGCGTAAATAATGCTTATCAACCAAACCCTGCTTCAACGGGGCAACCGCTGAATTTATTGTTTTAGTGAGGTATGCCATTTTAGCTATCTCTTCTAATAACACGGCGTGATACACCGATTTTGCTGCATCTCTCCCCCATGTAAAAGGAGCATGTCCCGCAACAATTACCATCGGTGACTCGATAGGGTCTCGGTGATCAAGGCACTCAATAATTTGACCACCCGTTTCATCTTCATAATCTTTATTGATACGCTCATCACTCATTACCGATGCACACGGAATTTCGCCATAAACATAATCGGCATGGGTGGTGCCATAACACGGAATCGCTAGTTGCGCTTGAGCCCAAGCAGTAGCATAGGTCGAATGAGTATGAGTAATTCCTCCAACAGATTCCCATTGGCGATACAAATATGTATGGGTCTTAGTATCTGAGGATGGATTGAGAGTCCCATCTACAGGTTTATTCTCAAGATCAACAATGACAATATCGTCTACCGATAAAGTGTCATATGGCACACCACTTGGTTTGATAGCGACGACACCTTTCGTTCGATCAACTTGTGAAACATTGCCGAAAGTATAAGTAACCAGTTTACGATTATCTAATTCCATGTTGGCTTCATAAACTTCGCGTTTTAACTCGACATAACTCATGATAGTTTACCTCCGTCAACAAAAGTAGCGAGCGCCTGATATTGCTGATACAAAGGTCGATATCTGGCCACGTTTTCTGGATTAGATAGGTATGTTTTTTCAACGGGTGATGCCATTACTTGTTGAGCAGCTTTTACGCTTGGATACAAACCTGCTGCAACAGCAGCATAAATTGCAGCACCTAATGCACAACTTTGTTCGCTCTCTAAAACATCAATTGAACATCCCCAAACATCAGCGCAGGTTTGCATAATGAAGTCTGATTTTTTGGATATTCCACCGATAGTAACGACACGTTCAATATTAATACCTTCGTTTTCGAACCGCTCTATAATGGCTTTCGCTCCAAAGGCTGTTGCCTCAACGAGACCCCTATAAATTTGCGGTGCCTGACTTCCCATTTTTAGTCCGGTAATAGCCATCGAAACGGACTGATCCGCATCGGGTGTCCGTCTACCGTTGACCCAGTCGAGCGCAGTAATACCAGTTTCAGTGATTGGTAGTTTTTCAGCTGATTCACCAAGCTTAATAAGAGTTTGTTGTTCTAGGTGGCTAATCAACTGTAACTTTGTTTCATGATCTAATAAGTTAACCGTTTCAATTTGATTAATTGGCCAACTAATTAAATCTCTAAACCAAGCATATAAATCTCCAAAAGCTGATTGACCAGCTTCGAGACCAACGACACCCGGCACGACTGAACCATCAACCTGTCCACAAATTCCCCGAATACATTTGTCACCGATATCTTCATGACTTGCCACTGTTATATCACAGGTAGAAGTCCCCATAACCTTAGTTAACACACCTGGTTTTACATTTGCGGCGACAGCTCCTGCGTGACAATCGAATGCACTAAAACTAACGATTACGTCTGTTGACAATCCCAGTTTACCGGCCCATTCTTTCGACAACTTACCGCAGACTTGATCAGCGGTAAACGTCTCTGGCGGCAAGCGATCTCTTAGCCCATCCAATAGTGGATCGATTCCAGTAAAGAAATCATTTGGTGGATAACCTTCCCAACTTTCATGCCACATTAACTTGTGGCCGGCTGCACATCGACTTGCTCGAAACTTATCAGGATGACTTGTATCGGTTAACAAAGCGGACATCCAATCACAGTGCTCAACCCAACAGTAAGCCGCATTTTTTACTTCGATATCTTGGCGTAGAATAAAAAGAACTTTTGCCCAGAACCATTCAGAAGAATAAATTCCACCCTCATATTTTAAGTAGTTTTCCGATGCAATATTCGCAGCTTCTGTTATTTGTTGAGCTTCTTTAATCGCACTATGATCTTTCCAAAGAACAAACATTGCATTAGGATTAGTCGTGAACCCTTTTTTAAGTGCAAGCGCGATACCATTTTCATCAACAGCAATAGGAGTAGACCCAGTGGTATCAAAGCTTATACCTTTTACTCTGCTCGACGCACCTTGAGGTGCTTGGGTCCATAATTGCTGAATAACATTTTCTAAACTTTCAATGTAATCCAGAGGGTGCTGTCGGAATTGATCTTTCTCCGGTTCACAAAACAGTCCTTTTCTCCAGCGGGGAAAGTACTCAACACTGGTCGCGACTTCAGCACCCGTTTTACTGTCAACTAACAGCGCACGTACAGAGTCCGAACCATAATCTAGGCCCAATACATAACAAGTCATTTAAATACCTTTCTATTGCCTACGTGAAGCACGGGTGAAATATTGAAATCGTGTTCTTCAAATCACGTTTCATAGTATGATAATAACATTTATTTTGTGTTATTGTAGTATGAATATAAATTTAATTTAATAATTATAATAAGAAGGTAAAGATTTTTGCTGTTAAAGTAGTGAATAGACTATTAATCGATTTTTTTATGGATTATAAAATCAACTAAATATCGAATTCTAAATTCTAAATTCTAAATTCTAAATTCTAAATTCTAAATTCTAAATTCTAAATTGAATACTGCCAGACAAGACTCATAAAAAGCTTATCTGTCGAGTAAATAGCGAGATTCTGACAGGCCTTTCACTCCATTAAGCTGATAAACGAAAACCGCCCCCGCAAGCGATTCTTCCTGCAATTGCGCATTAGTTAGATTTTGTTTAGCGCTGGTTACAATTAACCAATCCATATTAGGACCACCAATTGCTACACAGGTCGGCTGGGATACTGGAAGCTTAACCTCAAGACTTAAAGCCCCCAAAGCTGTATATCGAACAATGCAACCGCCAGCCCATTGGGCCACCCATACCCCCCCCATAGCGTCAACCGCAGCACCATCTGGAGCATTTCCCTTTTTAGATTTAACAAATGGTCTTTTGTTAGATAGTTCACAGGATGTAGGAGCAAAATCATATTGATCGATTACGCCTTTTACCGAATCAGCGTGATACATCTTCAAACCATCAGGACTCCAACATAAACTATTCGAAATCTGAATATCGCTCAGCGCTTTATGCACATACTGCTGTCCATCGATAACATACAAGCCGCCATCTTGCGAAGCGACCTCATGTTTTTCATTCATAGTTCCTACCCAAAATCTTCCCTGACGATCAACTCGTCCATCATTGAACCGCATGCCTTCTGGCCATTCTCCAGGCAGTTCTAGCGGCTCAAACAATCCAGAATCAAAATCATAAAGTGCAAGACTATTTGCTAATGCGACTAACAATTGCATCGTGCCATCCACAAAAGCGAAGCTGGCTATCCTATCAGGCATTGGGTAATGCGAAGTACTTTTACGAGTTACACAATATTGATATAGCATCGAGCATTCTATATCAGTCCACCAAATAGACTGACTCTCAGCGTGCCATTGCACACCTTCTCCAAGCTGATTACCAACCGGTAAAGTAAAAAGTAATTGATCAATACTGATTCTGTTCATACAGATATAATTGGCTTAGATAAACTAATGGTCTCCAGAATTGAAAAAGGTGCCTGATTTGGCACCTTTTTGCAACTAATATTTACCAACTAAAAACTGAGCTAGAACGAGTATCTTACTCCTAGCGCAAAGGTTCGTGAATAAATAGCATTACCAAAATTAAACAAGTTTTCGTTACCTTCTCCATAATAATTCTGATAAACATCATCTAAGATATTAGTCGCGTCAAAACTCACCGCTAGATTTCCTGTAACATCATAATTAAACTGGAAATCTAAACTTTGCTCTGGACGACTCCAAAATTGCAAAGGGTTAGCAAAAAATGAAGCCTCATTTCCTGTGTAGAACTCTTCACGCCAGACGTACGAAAGACGCAAATCGAAAGTTTCTTGTTCGTAGATTCCCACAACACTATAGGAAGAATCTGAAACGCCAGACATTTTTGAATTAACAACGTTAGCCACGGTACCATCTTCGTTAAAATCGATTGTTGTCTGCTCAGAATCAAGTTGAGTAAAACTCGCTTGAATTCCTAACCCGTCTAAAGCTTCTGGTAAATCCGTGGGGAAATAAAGAAAGCCAACTTCAAGTCCTGATAGTTCTCCATCAGATGCGTTTACCGGTGCACTTAGGATATAATCACGTTCAACACCATCATCGCCGAATCGTCTAACAACTTTGGAACCGCCTATCACTAGACCGTCAATTTCTCGTTTAAAAAATGCTCCGTACAACGAACTCCCTTTCGCAAAATACCATTCTAAAGATAAATCAAAGTTCTTTGAGTGGGTCGGCTCAAGATCAGGATTACCACCGGTACCAGTTCCATAAGATACGCCATCAGTCAGCGGGTCACCCCAGAACTGCAACGCATTTAACTGATCAAATTCGGGCATACGTAAAGTTTCTGTATAAGCAATTCGCCCCAACAAATCATCGGTGATATTCCAGTTGGCTACAAAACTCGGCAGAACTTCTGTAGCGCCACCTTCAGCGGTATCATAATTATCGTTTAAGTCCCAGAACTGCATATCTTGTGAATAATCTACATATCTAACGCCTATTTCGCCAGTAATATTATCACCAATTTTGTAATGGGTAGTCGCGTACAGGGCGACCGAAGTTTCTTCAATATCGAAAGTCTTTTGGGTGGCATTACGCGCATACCCATAAACCTGATGAACGGCTTCAGCATTGTTGATAAGATATAGCCCATTAGCAGCGATATAGCTATCAAACACATCTGCTCGACCATCCATGTAATTATCGATTTGATAAATAAAACCGGTACCGTCTCCTGACGCACCAGCGGCTACTAACGCATCTGCCATGTATTCTAATGACATTACAACAGTAGCATTTTGTTCTCGAGTATAGTTTGAAGCACCACGTTTTTCATGTTTACCACCAAACTTGATGCTTTCTATGTAATTGGAATCAACAATCCACTCTGCATCAAAGGTAAAGGTCAATGCATCGCCATCATTACCACCACCATTGTCGTAGACTGTACCACTGTTCCAATTGGCTGCTTCGGCCATATCAGATTCATCGACACTTGTGGTAGGGTCATCCCAAAATTCAACACCGGGCATACCGTCATTCTCATTAAAGTCAATATCTAAACCATAGGCCTTGCGATCAAAGCGCATCGCAAAGAACTCAGTTTCAAATTCACTTTTTTGATATAGAACTTCGGTTTTAACAGTTAGGTCCTCTGTTGGTGTCCAGGTTGCACCTAAAGCATATAAGAAACTGTCAGTTTTACCTGTGGAGCCGTCGCCACTTTGAAACCCGTTAGGTTCATAGACTTGTCTCTCTCGAACTAAATTGGTTCCTTCATACACTGTTGGAGTATCAATTCGCAAATTGCCATCATTTCCATCCTCTTCAAAAGTGTTGGTAAACCACATTGTTGTTTGCTGTTCATTACGATAACCGGTGTAAAAAACCTCACCTAGTAGTTCTAAGTTTTCACTTGGTGCCCATTGTAAAGACAAATTAAATGCCGGCCGTTCGCGGTTAGCTTCATAAACACGACCAAATACAGCATCTCGCGCTAACAAATAATCAACATCTGAGTCTTCGACAGGCAAAGTTGCACCAGCTTCGCTGGATAAACCATTAGTCAACCCAGGCTGCCAATAGGCAGAAGCGGCTCCGAAATTCATGATTCTATACGGTTGAAAGCTTCCAGGTGGATTTGCGGTAAAAAATGGAAATGCAGCACCCGCTACTAAATCATCATCTCTATAATTAGTTTCCACGTAGGAGATGTTTACCAACGCTCCTATTTCTCCGATGTCAGTATCCCATCGATTACTTGCTAGCATACTAACATTTGGATCGATCTCTTCAGATTGGTCAGCATAAATACCACGACCAGCCATTACAAATTCTGAGCCTTCGAAATTAAATGGACGATGAGTTTCAATATTTATTGAGCCCGCTATACCGCGCTCGACTTGTGAAGCCGATCGAGTTTTATAAACATTAACCGTCGACAATAAACTCGCAGGGATATCTTGCAACGCGACTGCACGACCAGCCCCAGTAAATACGTCTCGGCCATTGACTGTTGTATGTACGTCGACTAGGCCACGAATTGAAACAGTACTCGCCTCACCACCTCCTCGACCAGTGACTTGTACCCCAGTAACACGCTGAAGCGACTCAATTACATTATTATCTGGGAATTTCCCGATATCTTCAGCAACGATCGAGTCGACGATTTGTGTACTTAGACGTTTAATACTCATTGCTTTATTCAGGCTGCCACGAATACCTACCACTTCAATAATTGCCTCATCTTGCGCTTCTACAGCTTTTTCTTCTTCTGCCTTTTCTTCTTCAGCTAATACTTGTTGGCCTGCCAGCAATAATGACGCAGCAATAGCACTATTTATTAAGGAACGTTTAAACATTATGTTCTCCAATTTATCTCGCTGTTAAATCTCGAAATAATTAATTTCTTTATTATTAGGTTAATAGAGAGAAAATAACTTCCCCCACTATTAAGTGTAATTATTGAGCACCTACGCTATAAAGTTCAGTCACCTTATCCGTATCAATAGTTTCATAGAAGAACTTGAGTTCATCGACTGCTCCATTAAATGGCGTATCCCAATAGTTAACCCCAATCGCCCATTGAGTGGTTAAGCCCAAAGCGAATAAATTGGGGAATTCACTATTTGATAGAGTTTCAACACCGTTTAAATAAACTTTGGCGTTACTTCCATCAACAATGACCACAATATGAGTCCACTCTTCCGGACTAAATACGTTTTCGCCAAAATTGAAATCATTCCACCATCCACCACTACTTACCCAAACAGCAGATGAATTTAGTGGGCCTGCGTCGGTGTTATTAAGCTGAGGTACAATGCTTATCCAATTATTGGCATCAGATGCGCCAAAGAATGCAGTAGTGTAATCAGTCATAACAGTAGGCTTTAACCAAACGGAGATTGAGTATTGTTGAGATGTCACCAGATTATCTGGCAAACGCACACCACTCGTACCGTCTAATAATAACGCTTGACCTTCAATACCTTCTGTATAGCTTATTGTTCCGCCAGTATTACCGATTCGGTCACCTGATATAATGCCATCTGCGGCGACTCCATCAAGCGCTGATAAATCACCTTCAAAACTATACTCGGCTGGAGCTAACGACTTAACGGTTACCTCAAAGACTTTAGTATCAGTAAGCTCTTTATAACGAATTGTCGCTGTCAGCGTAATCTGTTGATCACCAGCGGCAGGTGCAGGTTGTGTAACGATCGCTTGACCATTTTCAACTTTGAAAAAATCGTTTTCTGGAGCGCTCCAACTAATTCCCGAAACGAATGGACCTACTCTTGGCAATGAGAAACTCGACTTAACGGCTGAGGTATCACCCAAATCTAGAGCATCTTTAATAAAAGGAGGAAAATCATTTGGATCAGTTAGGTTATTAATCGCAGCAGCGTTAATATCTAAACTATTAAGCTCATAATCATAAATGATTACTTCATCAATTTTCCCTCTGTATGATGGGTCCCATCCATATCCAGTTCCAAGCGCAAAATCGCCGCCCATTCCACCGAAGAAATCAGGACGAGGCATAGAGCCGGCCAACACGCCATTAATGTAAAGTTTCATTACACCTTCACCATAAGAAAGTGCATAGTGAGTCCACTCGTTATACACGACACTTTCTGCGGCAACTATTTGATTCCAATCGTCCACTAAATTATCGTCCAAATATCGACTCCAAACTGCGGTAGTCGTAGTGAACCAAACATTGGAAGGTGCAAAAGTGATCCACCGGTCATAATTACCAGTTTCTGACATAAATAATGCAGGTGTATGAACCGCTAATTCTGTTGGATTACTCCAAAACGAAATTGTGTAGCTATCTGAATTAATAATTTGATTATCTAATTTAACGCCAGTTGCACCGTCAAAATCGAACGATTGTCCAGTTTGTCCAACCGCATACTGCTCAACCCCTCCAGCCACTTCCATATTCGAAGATGTCACTGTTGCGTCATCAAATCCTGCTAAAGTGTCAGAGACATTATCTTCAAATTGATAATGAGCAATCGCATTGACAAACTCAGAGCGCGCTATAAGCGTAACTTCAAAACTCTTGGTTGTAGTTTGACCATTGAGAGTAATTTCAGCATTTAAAGTAAGTGTTTTGTTGCCTCGATCGGGCGTAGGAATAAAAACGGAACCGTCAACCACGTTGACGTAATAGTTATCGCTACTAGTCCAATTAATTATGGCACCATCTTTGGCCTGTAAAGTTAATTTATAATTAAGATCGTTAACAGATAACTCATCGGGAACTTCTAGCGCAGCATGAATCTCCGATAAAGTTGTCGCTGTATCGTTAATATCGCTTACTTTACTCCCCCAAACCATTGAACCATCTTGCGCTAATGCTGAAAAGGTAGGCACAAGCTCAGCTCTCGCATCATCCCATTGCCATTTCACCGAACCAACATAAGTACCTGTGGCTAATTTCAGGTTGATGTTTTCGGGGTCAACTAAGGACCAAGCTCCAGTTTCGCTTCCAGTCACAGAGTGATCTGCATTAAGAGCAATGTGAGTAGAACGGATAGCACTACTATTGACATCTACTCCATGATTAACAAATTTGTAGTAACCCATAACGTCGTCGATTCCGACAATGTTATCACTGTCTAACGGGACAAACCGTTGTGGGGAAGCAACTAACCAACCATCCTTATTGATAAACATTTCATGGACCCGGACTTCGTGTGCCTCCGGAATAGTTGGAAATTTAGTAGAAGTTGAGGGGAAACGTGTATGTGTTACTAATATGTGGCGACCGGTTACTTCATCATAGTAAGCTGAGTTATGTCCCGGTGATTGATAACCCCAAGCTTCTTCTTCGTCACCTAATTCTTGAGTATATTCAAACCCACCCATTAATTTAGCACCGACCGCTAGGCCCTCTGCATTTGCAATATCGTTACCCGCAGGGTCATAGTAGGGACCTTGTGGATTTCTAGAACGAGCAACACGAATGTTATAACCATCGTTGACGGCAAAACCTGCCACAGAAAACATTAGATAATAATAGTCACTCTCTGGGCTATAAAAGGAAAATGCACCTTCCATCGCACGAAATGAACCACCAACAAGACGAGTACCATAGCCTTGACCGGCCTCTGGCATACCTGTTTCCTCATCCATTGCTAAAACAAAGATACCACCGGAATACGATCCGTAGACCATCCATAAGTTATCGTCTTTATCGTAATAAGCTGCTGGATCAATTGCATTGGGATCAACGGCCTGATTGTAAGTATCTTGGCCATTATCCAGAGGATAAGCTACGAATTCTTCTGCAGTTCGGTAGCCGGAACGAATAAATATTCCCTTGTCGACATATGGACCTTCTATGCTATCGGATTCAGCTAAACCTAAGTAAGATCGATTCCAACAAACCTCGTCTAGTTCTGCAGTATCAGGATTGTCTTGTGCACAGTGATTATAATAAAACCAATATTTGCCATTGGGCGCTTTTATAACATCAGCAGCCCAATTACCGGTAAATCCATCAGTCCACTCGATACCTTCAGAAATTTCAGTGGTATAGCTGTTATCAAACAATGAGCTTTCATCGACAGCGTTATTAGCCGATAACGAGGAAATATATTCCCAACTGATTAAATCTGTCGACTTTGCCGCAGCAAGGTGCGAGCCAAAGATATAGTAAGTACCACTATCTTCAACAATTGAAGGGTCATGAACAGCAATATTTTGGAAGCCGACTCGATTATCAGCATCAAACGGAACATCCACGCTAATACTCGGCTTAATAGGTGCTTCGATTAATACCGGCGCACTCACCGTATCATCTTTTTTAGTTCCACCGCTGTCACAACCTGCTACTGCTAACAAGCTGACGACAACGAGTGCTATCTTATTTTTGTACATAAACCCCTCACTTTTATAGTTTTATAAAATGAATACTTCATAAGCAACATTATTATTGTTTGCGACTAGTCATGATTAGTTTTATCGTAATATAATACTACAATTAAGGCAAGTAGAATTAAACATTTGGAATTAAACATGACTTTATACTCTAATAAGAGCCACGCTGTTACCGACTTAAACAGCCTAGATCATTAACTAACGAGGGACATTAAGTGACAAATAAAAGCATGCTCATTACTCTTTTTCTTGTAGTATCAGGGACCTTAAAATCGGCCCCGCTTATAAGCCCCAATGGAGAGCTTAGCGTGGAAGTGTTCATAAACAGTGTTAACCAAGCGAACTACCGAATCAGCCGAAATGAAATAGCTGTAATCTTGGATTCGAGATTAGGTCTTCAATTAGAAGATCGAGACATATCCAACAATCTAAACCTCATTTCAGTTTCAGGAATCAAATCCGTCCAACAACACTATCAACTTTTCACCGGTAAACAATCAGAGGTTAGTTACCAAGCCAATCAACAGAGCTACCTCTTTAAAAATATAAACCACCAACAAGTTGAAGTTGTTTTTCGTGTTTCAAATGATGGCGTTGCATTTAAATACCGGTTATTAACCGACCCTAAGAGTTTTGAAAACAAGCAAGTTAAACTAATTGATGAAAATACCAGTTTCTCTTTCCCGCAAAATACTAAAGGATGGCTTCAACATGCAGCTGTTGCACGAACCGGTTGGTCTAATACAAACCCATCTTATGAAGAGCACTACCAAATGGGTATCCCTGTAGGACAGGTGTCGCCATCGAAGGCCGGTTGGGTATTTCCAGCTTTGTTTAAACCAGGAAACAGCAACGATACCTGGGTAGCAATAACAGAAAGCGGACTCAGTGCGAACTTCCATGCATCGCGATTACAATCAGAATCTCCAAACGGTGAATATAAAATCGGAAAGCCTATGGCGAAAGAAGTATTTACCGAAGGTGATGTCATGGCAACGGATAGACTTCCTTTTACAACTCCTTGGAGAGTTATCGCGGTTGGAGATTTAGCGACCATAGCTGACAGTACTTTAGGAACGGATCTAGCAGATCCAATGATCGAAATGGATACTAGTTTTGTAAAGCCTGGAATTGCGGCATGGAGTTGGGGGTTACTAAAAGATGACTCGATTAACTATGCCACACAAAAAGAATTTATTGACTACGCGGCAGAAATGAAGTGGCAATATAGCTTAATCGATGTTAACTGGGACACCACCATAGGATATAAGAAGATTCAAGATTTAATCGACTACGCGCGTAGCAAAGACGTGGGGATATTTCTATGGTATAACTCCGCGGGAAATTGGAATACCACTCCGTACCACCCAAAAGGAAAACTGTTAACTCAAAAGAAACGGGAAAAGGAATTTTCAAAACTCGCAAAAATGGGAGTCAAAGGTGTTAAAATAGATTTTTTTGCCGGTGATGGTCAATCAATGATTGACTATTATCACCAAATTCTACGAGATGCTGCAAAATATAAATTATTAGTGAATTTTCATGGCGCAACATTACCGAGGGGGTGGCATCGGACTTACCCACATTTGTTAACCGTTGAGGCCGTTAAAGGTTTTGAAATGATCAGCTTCTTCCAACAAAGTGCCGATTTAGAGGCTAGCCATAGTGCTATGTTACCTTTTACTCGGAACTTATTTGATCCAATGGATTTCACTCCTACAACTCTTAACGATATTCCTAATATTATTCGTAAAACAACCAATGCGTTTGCCCTAGCGCAAACAATTTTGTTCACTTCAGGTATCCAACACATAGTGGAAACACCCGAAGGTATGAAGCATACTCCCGATTTTGCGAAACAATTTCTGCAGAAGCTACCAACTCGATGGCACGAATCCAAATTTATTAGTGGCTACCCTGGAGAACTAGCTGTATTTGCTCGCCGACATAAAAACACTTGGTATATTGCCGGTATTAATGGTGAAAAAACCGTTAAAAAACTACTACTGAATTTGGATTTTGTGCAAGGAAAAAAAGCACAACTAATTCAAAGTGGCTCTAATGAAAGAGCATTAACTAGCAAAGAAATATTTATAGAGAATAGTACTTCAATCAATCTAGCTGGAAATGATGGTTTTATTATTAAAGTTACCGATTAGTAACTCTTAGATTAATATTGAACTTTGACGTTTTTAAATTCGATTACTGTCGGCCACTTGTATTCATTTGGTAATTCCTTCAGAGGTCATTACAATAGGTTTAATTGCACCGTCTTTATTGTACTCTAATTTATCAATCGCAACTGAACGGCGATAGCGTCCCCCCGCACCAATGGTAGAATCATGTTGAATTCCAGCATTATGATAAATGAAGTAATCTTTACCTTTAAACTCTATAATCGATTGATGATTAGTCTCACTATTACCGGCCAGTTCGTTTATTAATCCCATATATTTCCATGACCCAGTTAGACTTTCACTCATAGCATAATGAATAGTTTCAGGAAAACCACTGGCATAGGATATGTAGTAATAACTCCCCTTCTTATGCACCCATAACGCTTCTGTAAAATTGGGTAAGTCAAGTACTTTTATTTCCCCATCTAGCTCAATCATATTGTCTTTTAACTTAACGACTTTTGGAACCAGGTTACCGAAAAACATATAAGCATCACCGTTTTCCTCGATAAAAATGGCGGGGTCAATGTCATCCCAATCATTTTTTGTATGAGTAGTCATATCATTAGTTAACAAGGCACTACCACGAGCATCTTTGAAGGGTCCATAAGGTGTATCAGCAACCGCGACACCGATTGCAAACCCCGGTTTGTCTTTCTTATGATATACCGAAGTATAGAAATAAAATCGTCCGTCACGTTCAACCATATGAGCAGCCCAGGCGTGCTTTTCTGCCCACTCAAAATCAGTCACTGTAAGAATTGGGCCATGGGAGTTCCAGTTCACCATATCGGTAGAACTAAATAATAACCATTCTTTCATGTTATAAAATGTATTATCAGTATCTTCATCGTGGCCAGTGTATAAGTATACAGTATCGTTATAAACTATAGCCGCAGGGTCCGCTGTGAACATTTCGTCTGTGATGGGATTTTTGGCCAACAAACAACCGCTAAAAACTAAATTGGTAATTAAAAAACTCGATATATATTTCTTCATAAATTCCCTATGTACTTTCACTCGATTGTCTAAATGATTTAAAATCATTTGATTGGAACTGTAATTCCCTCAGTGGTCATTTTTATTGGTTTAAGCGTTCCGTCAGAATTGTAAAGCAATGGCTCGATGGAAACTGAACGTCGGAATTCTCCACCAATCCCAATCGGTGAATTGTGTTGCATCGCTCCTGTGTGATAAATAAAATAGTCTCTTCCTTTAAACTCAATAATTGATTGATGGTTGGTGTTGCTATTGCCTGCTACTTCATTCAGTAGTCCAATATATTGCCACGGACCATGGATACTTTTGCTCATAACATAATGGATGGTTTCTGGTAACCCACTGGCATAAGTTAAATAGTAATTGTCTTTTTTCTTGTGAAGCCATAGTGCTTCAGTAAAATTGGGTAAATCAAGCACTTTGATTTCCCCATCTAACTCGATCATGTTATCTTTCAACTTGACGTACTTAGCAACAGAGTTGCCAAAAAACATGTAGGCATCACCGTTTTCCTCAATGAAAATAGCAGGATCGATATCATCCCAATTATTACTACTTTGATTAGTCATACCGTTTGTTAAAAGCGCACTTCCTCTAACATCTCGAAAAGGTCCTGCCGGGTTGTCAGCGACAGCCACTCCTACCGCAAACCCCGGATTCTCTCCACCATTATAGTAAACAGATGTGTAAAAATAGAATTTACCATCCCGCTCAATCATGTGGGCAGCCCAAGCAGAGTGTTGAGCCCATTTAAAATCAGCCACACTTAGTATTGATCCATGAGGCTTCCAGTTTACCATGTCTTTTGAAGAAAATAGCAACCAGTCTTTCATGATAAAACCTGTCTTACCCGGTACTTGTTCATCATGACCTGTATATAAATAAACAGTATCCTTGTGAACGATAGCAGCAGGGTCCGCGGTAAATACCGAATCAATAATCGGATTCTTTGATTGGGCCACCAAAGTATAGAACATCCCAATCGCCAACAAACATACTTGGAAAGCTCCCACCACGATTGTACTAATAAACATTCTCATAGATCACCTGACTAATAATAGTTATCGAAGCGATTTTCCTAGCGCTTCACCAAAGAATATCACCCTCATTTAATTTGCAATCCGTAAATAGAAGTGTTGATCAATTGTATCTTTCCATACCTGCTGATAGGCATTCGCACCATTATCGATTAATTTTTTGTATTCCAAAGTTATTGCTCCTGCTCTTCTACCGACCAATCGAACTGTACCATTGTTTAAGAACTCTATTCGCCATTCGCTCATTTCACTAGCACAAGAACCCAAAACTAAATTACCCTTTACTTTTACTTGATCGCCTGTTTCTATTGCTAAACAGAGCTTTTCGTTTTTTAACGAAAGAAAACGGTAATAACCATTATTAGTTGGTCGGGCTTGCCATTTTTGACAATCAATATCAGTATAACTTTGTTGACTGAGATTAACATTCTCTTCGATTTTACAATCATCAACGGTGATAACCTTTCCACTATAAGCATTTACAATTGCCAGATTAGAAACTGGCTCGATTCGCCAATCGGTGCAGCTTTCAATACGATTTTCTCCTGTAACGACTGTTGAACCAGTTTTAGTACTGCACCCCGTTACTTGAAGATTAGCTATAGATTGTTCATTTGTAAAACGAAACCAACCATGATGAGACGCATCGATACTAAATCGCTGACAGGTGGATGAAATCCAAGCGTCCGATGATATTTGATTACCATCATCGGAGAGGCAATTGTCTTCTGTTAAAAAAGAACCGTGACTAGCATTTACTAGGCGATAAAAACCATCGTTCGCAGGATCGATTATCCATTGACTTTCATGGTTATCACACTTTCCAACACTCACTTCACCGACTTTATTAGTCGTTAAACAAGCTTGAGAGTCTTTATTGATAATGTGATATCTAACACCTTGAACATTAGCAAATAAGGGGCCTTGTTCACCACTAGGTACCGGTAGCTGCTGTTTATCTGCCATTGGCTTACCGAAGTCAGGTAAACCTTTTTTAACACCTTCAGAATGCCAACTAAAAGGTTGTGCGCGTGCAGCTCTGGTGCCACTACAGCCATCGGTTGGTGATGAGTTACCGTGATAGACTAGCCACTCTTCACTGCCATCTGGAGAGGTAAAAAATCCATGATGACCTGGGCCAAAAACACCGTTCCCTTTCGTGAAAAAAGGCTCGTCATATTTAGTCCAAGACTCTGCGACTAACGGGTCTTCACCTGTCAACTCAACAACTCCTAGCTTGTAGTCTTCTGTGTTACAAAAGCTAGCAGAATGCACAATAAAAGTTCGACCATCATGCTTAATAATTTCCGGCCCTTCGTTAACCCGTAAACCAGAAATTTCCCATTCGTATTCAGGTTTTGTAATTACCGTACGTTGTCCTTGCAAGGTCCATGGATTGGTCATTTTTGATATTAGGTTAACTTGATCCTTTCCATGCCACTCAGACCATAAAAAGAAAAGTTCATCATTGTGTTTAAAATAACTACCATCAATATTCCAATGACCTTTCATTGGTGTGCCTTTATATTGATATGGCCCCATAGGGTCACTACCTTCACTTTCTAAAATATGATTTTTCTGCTCGTGATAACCGTTACCTTCGACACCTGCAGTATATATAACATACCATCGCATACCATCCTCAGTTTCAAACGGAAAGAACTCAAACGCCCAAAAATTGCAACAACGAGAAGAGTCGTCTGCCGTCCAAATATTATGAGCTGACGCACTTGCAAGTCCTTCTATTGTCGGCGATTTTCGCATCACTAATTCAGACGCCCAAGTAGTTGTCGTTAAATAATAATTCCCCTGATAATAGTGCATCCAAGGATCTGCACCGTTTCGAAATAGCGGGTTAGAAAATGTGTCGCTCGCAATTTGTGTTAATTTAGTGAGATCTTGTTCATTGACATTACTCGCAACATCATCATTGGTTATTCTTTGTTGGCACGCCGCTAGCGTTAGTAGACTTGTGACAAAACAAAACCGTCTTGTGCTTTTGATAATGCTGTAAACTCTTTTTTTCATAATGCTCACTCTATAAATTCTTAAATTATTTGTTAACCGTACTGCGATAACTGTTTAAGGTACTCGGGTCCACAATCGGCCACTGATCCTTATCCCAAGAAATCTCGGATAGCTTTAATTTTTGTAACCCGTTATCTTTTGACTCATAGGCGTGATAAACCAAATAATCTTTGCCATCAAATTGATAAACACTGTTGTGCCCCAAACCTGGCCACTCTTTCGTGCCTTTAAGCAAAATAGTCCCCCCTCCTTTAGCCATATCTTTAGCTGATTTGTCTAAGTAAGGCCCAGTGACGTTTTTTGATCGCCCCACAGCTAAATGATAAGTACTATTATCACCACGACAACACAGTCCATAAGATACAAATAAATAGTAATAGTCTCTTTTTTTGTAAATAAAGGGAGCTTCTATTTGCGCCAGACCCGGTTCAGCCTCATTGGTAAAAGCCTGACGTTCCAACTTAGCAATTGTCGCCCACCGTTCCGGTTGAGCAATAGATAAAAGATCATCTGCTAATTTGACAATTTTTAACCCTCCCCAAAATGAGCCGAAACTCATCCATGCTGTTCCCGTGTTATCAAAAATAATATTTGGATCAATTGCATTAAACGAATCTCTATGCGGAATGGATTGTAAAATAATCCCCTTATCATGCCATTGATAGTCAGCCGAATTAGTATCTAAAGTTTTATTGACAGTCACTCCCATTGCAGAAGTATTTTTACCAAATGCAGAAACAGAGTAATAAAGATAAAACAAGCCATTGTGCTGAATAATATCAGGTGCCCACAAATGCCCGTTGAAGCCTGGTGCAACACTCTTTGCCCAAGTTGGTTCAGTTAAAAAAGCGCGACCAGAATATTGCCAGTTCACTCGATCTATAGACTGATAAATGGTGATTCCAGGCCCGGTACTAAATAAATAATATTTGCCATTTTCTTGAGCAATTACAGGATCATGAATATCGAGCTGAGGTAAATTTTCTGCTCGACAGCCAAATATAATCATCGAGAAAATTAAAAAACAAAACCAACGCTTTGCTTTATTTCCCCACCAACAAAGTAATAACAATTTCCCACTCCCAAAAATATGTTAATCAGATATTTTTTATTAATGTACTATTGTATGATGATTGATACTAGCATACTATTATCGCTAAAAGGTACACTCTAGTTTAAGAAATCTCACAATTTATTCTTTTAAAACGAGTTAAGTTCAATTTGATTTACGGTTAAGGACTGATAAATGGATTCGCATAAGTTATCAACTTTAGAAAAAGTCGGCTATGGCTCCGGAGACATGGCTGTCAATGTTGTTATCTCCTCCATGATGTTGATTATCACTTTCTTTTACACTGATATATTTGGATTAAAGCCTGAAGATGTCGCTTTATTGCTGCTGTCGGTTCGCTTAATCGACGCGGTTACTGATCCACTAATGGGTATGATCACCGACCGCTATACCACACGATGGGGGCGCTACCGCCCCTACTTCCTGACAATGGCTATCCCTTTCGGAATTTCGGTCTTTCTAACTTTTAGCACACCGGATTGGGATTACAACAGTAAATTAGTTTGGGCATATTCAACTTATATATTTGTGACCATTATGTTCACAATAGTGACCATTCCTTATATTTCAATAATCGGAGTTATCACAGACAATCCTAAAGAAAAGCTATCTGCCAATGGTTACCGTTTGTTTTTTGCAAAAATAGCTGCCTTGTCTGTTACTTCAGTAGTTCCTATTCTCGCTGATTATTGGGGAGGCGAAGACATTGCCTCAGGATACCAATACGCAATGGGATTAATGGCCGTTGTCGCTTCTTTGATGTTTATATTTTGTTTTTTTACAACTACAGAACGTATAGAACATAAAGTAGAAACAAAGCCTTTTTTATCACAACTAAAACTACTAGTTAAAAATGATCAATGGCTAATTCTTTGTTCTATTTGTGTTGTAGGAACGATTGGCTATGTTATTCGAGGATCTGTCGCTTTATTTTATGCTAAATATTATTTAAATGGTGACGTTGCGTTATCATCAGCATTTATCTCGACTGGAGTAATAGCAGCCATTGTCGCAATGGTCGCCTCAACTTGGATTACCAAATTCTATTGCAAAATAAAGCTATTTCGCTATAGCCAATTGGTGGTTGGTTTATTAAGTGTTCTGATGTATTTTTTGGTTGCTCCAGGTGACATAAAATTGGCCTTTTTCCTGTACTTTATTTTATCTTTTGTAGTCGATTTGCATGCACCCATATTTTGGTCAATCATCTCAGAAGCAATCGACTATGGCACTGTGAAAACAGGCCAACGAGTGTCCGGTTTAGCCTATGGTGGAATATCCTTTTCTCAGAAGGCGGGAATGGGAGTCGCCGGATTCATCGTTGGTAGTTTGCTCGCCTTATTTAACTATCAGCCCGACCAAGTCCAATCAGCCTTTACCCTCACCGGGATTGCATTAATGTTGTCCATTATTCCAGGAGCTTTCCACGCGATCATGGGGTTGCTGATGTTTAAATACAAAATTAACAACGAAGAGTATGAACGGATTAAAACAGACTTAACTAACGTTCAAATTAATTCTAACCAACAAAACACAACCTTGTGATCATAAATTGGAGTCTTGTGTGACTATACTTACCCCTTTGATTGAACAACGAGCCGATCCATTTATATATAAACACTCGGATGGTTATTATTATTTTACGGCGTCTGTTCCTGAATACGACCGACTAGAATTGCGCAGAGCTAAGACTATCAATGAATTAGCGACAGCAGAAACTTATGATATCTGGCATAAACCGGATAAAGGCCCCTATTCAGATTTAGTCTGGGCTCCTGAAATTCACTACAACTCTAGCGATAAAGGTGGTGCTTGGTACATTTATGTCGCGATAGCACCAAGTCGTGAAATCAAAAATAACTTATTCCAACATCGTATGTACGTCTTACGTTGTACTGAAACTAATCCGCTAACCAATAACTGGGAATTTTTAGGTCAGCTTGATACTGGTATCGATACTTTCTGCCTTGATGCGACAACCTTTACGCACAAAGATCAGTTGTATTACCTATGGGCACAAAAAGAAAACCATATAAAAGGAAACAGCAATTTATATATCGCGAAAATGAATAGTCCGGATAAAATCTGCTCTAAACCGAAACTAATATCCAAGCCAGAGTTTGACTGGGAAACAATCGGTTTTTGGGTAAATGAAGGGCCAGCAGTACTAAAACGTAATAGAAAGATTTTTGTCACTTACTCTGCAAGCGCTACCGATGAAAACTACTGTATGGGCTTATTAACCGCTGACGAAAATGCAGACCTTCTCGATCCTAATAGCTGGAGTAAATCGAAAGATCCTGTATTTTCAAGTTGCTTTGAGCATAACGTTTATGGCGCTGGTCATAACAGTTTTACTAAAAGCGAAGATGGAAACAGCGATATATTGGTCTACCACGCAAGAACCTACACCGAAATTGTCGGTGATCCTCTATGGGACCCGAATCGTCATACTTATGTTAAAAAAATTTGCTGGGATGATAATGGTCTTCCTATTTTTGGAAAACCTTCCCTACAAGAATAAACCAACTCATTCATTCTAAGCAGCTAATGTAATTCGATTTAGGTGCTTCTTTCTGTTTAATAAAATGTAGATTATCATGAAAAGATTGACACTATTATTAAGTATTATATTTAGCCAATTTGCTTTTGCTGTAGAGACTATAACTCCCATTCCTCTAAAAGAAGTGAGAATAACCGACGGGCCATTCTTTCACGCTCAACAAACCAATCTCAAATATTTGCTTGCTATGGACCCTGAACGACTCTTGGCACCCTATCGTCGAGAGGCCAATTTGCCATCAGAATCAAAAAGCTATCCTAATTGGGAAAACACTGGTTTAGATGGCCATATCGGAGGCCACTATTTAACAGCTCTTTCATTAATGTATGCTTCAAGTAGTAATAAGGAGATATTAGGTCGTTTGACCTATATGATTGACGAACTAGATAAATGCCAAAAACAACATGGCAATGGCTATCTAGGTGCAATTCCTGATGGCGCTCGCGTGTGGAAAGAAATAGCGAGAGGTAAAATCGATGCCGACCTATTCACTTTGAATAAAAGTTGGGTTCCTTGGTATAACCTCCATAAAATTTTTTCTGGTTTAAGAGATGCCTATCTTTACGCCGATAATCAACAAGCGAAGCGGATGTTAATCGAGTTCAGCGATTGGATGATAAGCTTAAGCAGCAAACTCTCCGATGAACAGTTACAAACAATGTTACGCACTGAGTATGGTGGATTAAATGAAACTTTAGCAGACGTTTTCGACATCACCGGAGAAAGAAAATACCTTGACCTAGCCATACGATATACCGAAACAAAACTGCTCAATCCTTTGCTAGCCCGAAAAGATGAACTCACCGGGCTACATGCTAATACACAAATACCCAAGATCGTTGGTGTCGCTCGGATTGCTTCGTTAAATAGTGACAAATCATGGCTTGAAAGCGCAGACTTTTTTTTTCAACAAGTTGTTGGCAAACGAACAGTGTCAATTGGTGGTAATAGTGTTCGAGAGCATTTTCACCCCAGCGAAGATTTTTCTAGTATGGTTACGAATATTGAAGGCCCTGAAACTTGTAATACTTACAATATGCTTAAGCTGTCTAAATTGCTATATTTAGAAAATAATAATTTAAGCTATTTAGATTATTACGAACGTGCTATATACAATCACATCTTGTCTTCACAACATCCAGTACATGGTGGTCTCGTTTATTTCACACCTATGCGTCCCAATCATTACCGCATGTATTCCGCTCCTTCTGAGGGGATGTGGTGTTGTGTCGGCTCTGGAATCGAGAACCACGCAAAATATGGGGAGCTTATTTATGCTCAAAGCGCAGATAATTTCTTCATTAATCTCTTCGTCAATTCTGAAGTTTATTGGTCAGACAGAAAAGTCAAATTCTCACAGCAAACTCAGTTTCCTGATAAAGAAACGACACAAGTATTTATCCATAATTCAGGAAAGTTTACTGTAAATATTCGTTATCCGGCGTGGACAAATGGACTAAGAATAGATATCAATGCTAAACCTGTTACAGTGAAAGCCAAACCGGGAGAGTACGAGAAATTAACGCGAAATTGGCAGCAGGGAGATGTGATTACTCTACATTTACCTATGCAGACGTCTTTAGAGCAGCTACCTGATCATTCTAACTACTACTCCATAATCCACGGACCGATAGTATTGGCAGCTAAGACTCGACCTTTTCCAAATGAAAACTTGAACTTTGTGGCAGATAATAGTCGCATGGGCCATATAGCTCAGGGCCCCATGTGTGAACTTACTAAGACACCACGCTTTATTAGTGAAAATGCTGACATCGTGCGCTATATAAAACCGATTATCGGTGACCAACTACGCTTCACTACGACTAATGCGCCAATGAATCAAGACTCACCATTAGAACTCATCCCATTTTTTCGCCTACATGATAGCCGTTACACTATTTACTTCCCGCAATCGAGTAAAAAGGATTGGAAAAAGCAAGAGCAACAGATTATAGCTGAATCAGATCGAGAAAATGAATTAGCCAAAAAAACACTAGACGTCGTTATCCCAGGAGAACAACAACCTGAGTCAGATCATTTTTTCAGAGCTGAGAACAGTGAAACTGGTCTAAATGGTGTAAGACACTGGCGGCATGCGAGAGGCTGGTTTAGCTATCGTTTGAATTCAAGAGGAGAAAAAAAAATAAGTTTACGACTAACATATTTTGGAATCGACAAAGGACGAACATTCGATATACTAGTTAATGAAAAACACTTGGCCACTGTGAACTTAGTTGGTGGGAAAGGCCCTAATTTTTTCTCGATTGACTACCCAATTCCCACCGTTCTAATACCAGATGGTGAGCCATATTTTAGAGTGAAGTTTAAAGCGCACAAACATTCTATTGCTGGCGGTCTTTATGAAGTGAGGATAGTAAAACAAGTGGATTAGGGTTTTAAACTCACTTTTCTAATAGTCAGTGTTATATCTGAAAAACAGAATTCGCTGATATTTTGCCAGAATTTATGCTATCCATCACCTATAATGGACACTATGTAGTAATCGGAAGTTTACGACGGATTCACCGCTTCCGTTTTTGATTAGATAGTTTCTATTGACAGGATTACCCTATGGAAAACAATCATAATTTGTCGAAAAAAAAACTACACACACCTTCCGCATTTCGAATTAAACTTATTATTCCTTCGGTATTTTTTATTGTCACCATTCTATTCTTATTGACTATTAGTCTATTTTATTTTCAATCAAACAATCAAAACAACAATATTTTTGAGAAACGTTTTACGCGAACTAAATCTATCAGTGGTGATTTTTATAAGTACAACATTGAGTCCGATGCTAAGGCAATACAAGCAATAATGACCAGCCTTAGAGTGAGTAAGGAACTATCTTCTATTTTCGCCACTAAAGATAGAAAAAAAATTCTCGAGTACGTTACGCCTCTCTATATAGAACTCAATCATGATTACAACATTACCCACTTCTATTTTAGTGACTTGAACAGGGTTAATATCATGCGTGCTCATGCGCCAGATAGATATGGCGACACGATTAATCGTGTTACCACATTAAATTCAGAAAGTAATCGTTCTGTGGCGTACGGTGTAGAACTGGGGAAATTGGGTACTCTTACACTGAGGGTCGTTAGCCCTTGGTATTCTGATGATGGAACACAAATTGGCTATTTTGAGCTTGGAATGGAAATAGATCACATAATAAGCCGTTTGGAAAGGATATTAGATTTTAATATCGAACTATTCATACACAAGCAATACCTCCAGAAAGATACTTGGAACGAAGGTATGGCGGTGTTAGGAAGAAATATTGACTGGCAACAATTTGATAGTTTAGTACCAACAAAACAAATTATAAATCCTATATTTCGCTCATTCATAAATAGCAAAGATGAAAACAAAACCTTTTTTGGGGGCTCTATTAAATCCTATAAGAAGGATGGTTCTACTTTTTGGTTGTTATCGGTGCCCATTTCAGACATAGAGGGGCGCAATGTCGCAAACCTTCTAATGCTGGCTGACACAACTTTCGAAACGGATGTAACACAAAAAACGATTATTACTGTTGGACTAATCATTTTTGTATTAGCGAGCTTATTATTGATAGCCTTTTTAAGGCAAATCAATAAAATTATAACGCACATTGCCCTGGAAGAAAGTTTGCTAAATAAGATGGCTAACAAAGATTCTCTGACTAACCTATACACCCGAAGGGTCTTTGATGAAAGTCTGAGAAGAGAAATTAAAAGGTCAGAAAGCTCAAAATACACATTTTCGATTCTGCTAATTGATATCGATCATTTTAAAAATGTCAACGACTCATACGGTCATCACTCAGGAGACATAGCTCTTAAAATAGTAAGTAAAATAATATTAGATTCCTGTCGAGATACAGATATTGTTTGTCGATATGGAGGAGAAGAATTTATTGTCATAGCTAAGTCAAGGGACTCCCAAGAGGTTAAAGTTATCGCAGAACGAATTAGAGAGTCTATTCAGTCAACCACTATCGACATTGGCAATCAGCGACTAATAAACATTACTATTAGCGCTGGAATTTCTTCTTGCGGAGATAACAAAAGTAATGATTTTAATATAGTGGCAGCTGCTGACAGAGCACTTTATCGAGCAAAGAGTGCTGGACGGAACTGCATCCGAATCGCATAGCGACTGATTACAATTAATCATCTAGACCGTTATGGAACTCTGGATAACCGTCGCTTGACCAAGTTATGGTACGATACCGTGTGTGACGATTACCATCGGTTAACGGCGTACCTTTCAATTTATAGTAGTCTCTTGCATGGTATATCATAATGTCGGTTTCACCATCTTCAGCGATGGTGAAGCTATTGTGACCGGGTCCAAAACGAATTAGACTTTCATTGGTTGTAAAAATGGGCTCAGGTAATTTATGCCAGCTATCAGAGTCTAATAAATCATCATTTTCATTTGCCCATATCAACCCGATAGCATATCGGTGATCGGTTGCACTTGCAGAATAAGTAATAAAGATTTTTCCATTGCGTTTTATTACTGCGGCTCCTTCGTTGACTTTGTAGCCTTGACGCTCCCAAGATAGCAATGGCTCAGAGATGTATACTTCCCTGCTTCCTACTTCTAAAGGTGATATCAATTCTGAGATTACTAACCCTGAGTTATAACTGCGGGCATTATCTTGTTGAGCCCATATCAAGTAGCGTTTGTTTCGATGAATAAAACTAGTCGCATCAAGCGAAAAAGTATCTCTAGAGGTTTTTACTTTACCGAGTTCAGTCCAACTACCCTCCATAGGATCGGCAGAGGAATTCTTTAAAACATACATGCGGATAGCAAATGGGTCATCGATTTCCCCAGCGGCAAAATAGATATACCAAATATTATTTATTCTGTGTAATTCAGGGGCCCATATGTTTGCGCTCTTTGGACCACTTTGAGCTTTACGCCAAATAACCTGTTCTTGTGCATCAGTTAACCCTTCTATTGTGGCTGATTCACGTAGTATGATTCTATCAAACTCAGGCACTGAACCGGTAAAATAATAGTGACCTTTTCCAGTTCGATGAATCCAAGGATCCGCCCTTTGCCATATCAAAGGCTTTTTTTTGCCGCTAAATATTTCTTTACTAGAATCGCTATTACTTTTGCGTTGCTCACCAAGTACCGAAATAGGCGTCCAAGCGCCGATGGACAAAATGAAAACAAAAGTTATTTGAAGTAGCGTTTTCAATTGTAAATATCTAATTCCCATTTAACCTCCTGAATAAACCAATCAAGATGTAACCGTTCTATTAAAGAACCTCTGTCGAATAGACTGATAAAAGATATTAAGTACGAGCCGTACTTGTATGATTTAGTAGTTTTTGGAGTACGATAAAAAAGAATAGCAATAGTCCGATTACAATTTTAGTCCACCAACTACTTAAAGTACCATCAAAAGTGATATAGGTTTGAATAACACCCATCAAAAGGACGCCCAAAACGGTACCTGCTACGAAACCTCGACCACCGGTAAGCAAAGTCCCCCCAATAACTACTGCAGCGATAGCATCTAACTCAACTCCAACGGCCGCTAAAGCGTAGCCAGAAAAAGTATAGAAAGTGAAAATTATACCTGCAACCGTAGCTAATAAACTACTCACAGCATAAATCGTAACAGTTGTTCGCTTTACTGGAACTCCCATTAGTTGCGCAGACTTTTCATCACCACCGATTGCATAAATATTGTTACCAAAAGAAGTAAAGTGCATTAGCATTATTACTATTAATAAAATAACAACAAAAGTCATGGTGCTTAAATCGAGCCATGCGCCGCCGCTCAACTGGAAACCGAAATCTGAAACAAAGTCGTAAAAAGGATGATCTATCTCCAAAGACTGTTCACTCAAAGTGGTTGCCAAACCTCGAGCTAAAAACATTCCTGCCAAAGTGACTATGAACGGTTGTAAGCGATAGTTATAAATGATCAATCCCATCAACATGCCGAACATTGTACCGAGCGGTAAAACCACTATAAATGCCCATACAGGATGCCAGTGATACTCTGAAATTAAAACGCTTACTGCTACTCCGCTTAGCGCTATCACAGATCCAACAGATAGGTCTATTCCGCCTGAAATAATTACAAGTGTCATACCGATAGCAGTAATCATCAGAAATGCATTATCACTAAACAAGTTTATTATTACTCGTAAACTACCAAAGCCATCAAAATGGAACGCACCAACCGCGAAAAGAAACACTAGCAACGAAGTCGTGATCCACAAAGGTAAATAACGTCTCGTAAACATTAGACTTCTCTCTTCTTATTTATTGAAACTAATTGTTTACATTGATTTCGAAACTTTTCTGATTGCAGCAGTAGAACAATTAGGATCACTAGTGCTTTAATCAACAGATTAAACTTGGCTGGTAATCCACTAATGATAATAGTAGTGGCTAAGGTTTGAATTACTAGTGCACCGATTACTGATAACAATAATGAGAAACGTCCTCCGACTAATGATGCCCCACCTATTACGACGGCTAATATTGCATCAAGCTCTAACCATAAACCCGCGTTATTAGCATCGGCCCCCTGAATGTCTGCCGTAGTGATCATCCCGGCAAGACCAGCACACAATCCTGCCACAGAATACGCAAACACCTTAATACTCTTATCATTGATCCCCAAGTATCGACTTGCACTCGCATTGCATCCAACTGATTCTATGAAAAGTCCAAGAGCAGTTCTACGCAGTAACAACTGACAGACGGCCAACGTAGATAACACTAACCAAACTGGCATCGGCAAGCCTAACCAATTTCCGACGCCAATAAAGGAAAAAGCATCATTTTGAAAAGTAACT
Source organism: Kangiellaceae bacterium (assembly GCA_019090895.1). GTDB lineage: Bacteria > Pseudomonadota > Gammaproteobacteria > Enterobacterales > Kangiellaceae. The sequence goes on along the minus strand of JAHRVB010000042.1, from coordinate 52,943 downwards.
ATTTGGCCTTGATTGATAAGCTGTGCAACTCCTCGCCCGGCCACCATTAATAAAAGAGTTGCAACAATTGGCTGTATGCCCAAATAACTAACTAGAGAACCATTGATAACCCCAGCCAATATACCGACAGCAAGACCCACCATAATAACTGTAGCAACGCTAATATCTGGAATCAATAGCAAATTTGCACAAGCTGCGCCTGCGATTGCCATCACAGCCCCTACTGATAAATCGATACCTCCAGTTGCGATAACTAAACTCATACCAATAGCTAACAACGCAACAGGTGCGGAGCGGTTTAAAATATCAATAAGAGAACCATATAACCTACCATCTTGATATGTAATAGAAAAAAAACTGGCATCCAAAAATAAATTAACAACCAACAGCAAAACTAATGCACAACAAGGCCATAGATATCGACCAATATTGCTGTTAGTTCCAGCTTGGTATCTTGAAGAACCGTCTATAGAAAGCTTTGATTCCGTAGCAGTAGTAGTTTTTACAACATCTTCTGCCGATTGGTTTATCGAGTTAACGTCTGGTTTTTCTGGACCGTTCGATAAAACATGTTCAGATGTATTCATTTACCCCTCCGCAATAGCTGTCATCACATGTTGTGAAGTTAATTCATGACCGCTAAGCTCTTTAACTTTTTTTCTATCTCGCATAACCACAACTTTACTGGCAAACGCGACTAACTCTTCTAATTCCGACGATGTCACTAACAGTGACATACCGCCTTTGCGAAGAGAGTTAATCAATGAAAGAATTTCAGCGTGAGCGCCTATATCGATTCCTCTAGTGGGCTCATCTAAAATCAATAAGGATGGTTCAATTGCTAACCAACGCGCCAGAATAACTTTTTGTTGATTGCCACCACTCAACTGATTGATGGGCTTGTCCGCATCCGGTGTCGCAATAAGTAGTTTTTCGATATATAAATCGGCCAGTATCTGACTTTTTTGTTTAGATAAATATCGCCACCACCCTAAACGAGCTTGTAAAGCTAAAGTGATGTTTTCTCGAATAGAAAGTGGTCCAATTATCCCATCGGTTTTACGATCTTCTGGGCATAATGCGATGCCTGCGTGTATAGCATCGCTAGGCTGCGATAATCTTAGTTTCAACCCGGCTAAAGTTATACGACCTTCATTCAATCTATCGATACCAAACAATGCCTTACATACTTCTGTTCTTCCTGAACCCAATAGACCCGCCAACCCTACAGCTTGTCCCTTAGACACATCAAGATCAAACTGTTGAATAGAGCCTTTGCTACTAACATTTTCCATGCGAAGCAATTTTTCGTTTTCTCTCTTTTGAGTCATGGAACTTTCTGCCCTGTGACTACCCGTCAGTTCTTTGAGTTCCTTACCTAACATCGCCTCAACTAGTTTAGGTTGGGGTAATTTATCAGTTATGTACTCACCCACTTTTTTTCCGTTTCGTAACACAGTGATGCGATCACTAATTTGATAGACTTGGTCTAAAAAGTGGGTAATAAAAACGATTGCAACACCTTCCGACTTCAATTGATTCATTACTTTGAATAAAACCTTAACCTCATCTGCGTCTAAACTAGCTGTCGGCTCATCTAGAATTAGTACTTGAGCAGACATAGCTATGCCTCGCGCGATCGCTATCAATTGTTGTACAGCAACTGAATAGCTAGACAAGTCAACAGTTACATCAATATCTAGATTAAAGCGTGTTAACAACTGCTTTGCTTTCTTAACCATTAGACTATGATCTATAAAACCAAAACGTTTTGGCTCATGTCCCAAGAATAGATTTTGCGCGACGGACAAATTCGGAAGCAAGTTTACCTCTTGGTAGACGGTACTAATTCCGACTTGTTGTGCTTCTATCGGTGTTGAAAAGTTATAAGTTTTTTTTTGAAAAATAATATCTCCCTTACTTTTTATTTCCGCACCGGTCATAACCTTAACAAGAGTTGATTTACCGGCACCATTTTCACCGAGTAAAGCATGTACTTCACCAGAAAAAAGTTGCAATCCAACGTCTTCTAATGCCTTCACTCCTGGATAAATTTTACTAATATTTTTTAATTCTAAAACAGCAGTCACAAAACACCACCTATATTAGTTTGTTGATTCATTTGACTTTTCACAGCCCCACCCTTAATGCAAACGTCTTTTTTTATATTCAGCTTCAGCAGTCTCTTGAGTAAATAGTTCGCCAGTAGTACTGATTAATTTATCCACTTTCTGACCATTTAAATGTGCGCTAATGGCATCAAATGATGGCGCTCCTAAATGCGGACTTAGTTCAACTGTTGCGTTAGCATCTCCGTCAACCATTGCCTTAAAATAATCAGGCACTCCATCGACTGCGACTACTAATATATCGGTACCTGGTTTTAAACCTGCTTCTTTTATAGCTTGGATCGCACCGAGTGCCATTTCATCATTGTGAGCCCAAACAGCACAGATATTCTTTCCGCTTTGTTCTGCTTTTAAGAAACTCTCCATAACTTCTTTACCTTTAGTTCGAGTAAACTCTCCAGTTTGACTACGTATTATTTTACTTTCAGGATAGTTGTTTATGACACTATTAAATCCCTTAGCGCGGTCGATTGCCGCAGTTGCGCCTACGGTCCCTTGCAACTCTACAATCGCACATTTACCATCTGTTTGTCCCATCAACCAAGTTGCGATCTTGCGACCTTCTTCAACAAAATCGGAAGCAATTCGAGTTAAAAATAGTGACTGTTGTTTGACTCTAATATTTCGATCTACGATCACGACCGGAATGCGAGCTCGTTTAGCTTCCTTTAAAACAGGTTTCCAACCTGTTTCCACGACCGGTGCTATCACAATGGCATCAACACCCTGTGCGATGAAACTGCGAACGGCTTTAATTTGATTTTCTTGCTTTTGTTGGGCGTCACTAAATTTCAAATTGATACCCCGCTTTTTCGCTTCTGCTTTTACTGATTCACTAAAACTAGTTCGCCAACCGCTTTCTGAGCCGACTTGCGAGAAACCAATCGTTATAGACAAAGCCATGTTGCTGACTAGCATTAGCATTAGTGCTATCGTAATACGAATATACATTGTGCTCACCTTTGTTTATTAAGCGTTAGTCACGCTTTGCGTATTAAAAGAATTACCTAAAAGAAATTGTTAACTAGAGATTAATGAAGCGATGGACTGTGGTCTGTCGATACTCCTCGCCCGCATTTAGTAATACACTCGGAAAATGTGAGTGGTTCACCGCATTAGGATAACTATGGGTCTCTAGGCATAAACCCATATATCTGGCGAGAGGTTTATCTTGCGCCCCCATAATACTACCATCGAGAAAATTACCACTATAAAACTGTAGTCCTAGCTCAGTAGTTAATATTTCCATTTCACGTCCAGAAGATGGATCTCGCAGGCTGGCGATTTTAGTTAGCGACTGACAATCTTTGCGATTAGCAATATAATAATGGTCATAACCATTAGCTAAGTCGCCAATATTTTTACCAATTTCTTTTTTTTGATTAAAATCAAATGCGCTATTCTTGACCGAAATAAACTTCCCGTCTGGAATTTGTTCTTCATCTAACGATAAGATCTTGTTTGCATTTATTTGTAGCTCTAACGCTAATACATTTTCGGTATTTGTTCCTGCGATATTCCAGTAGGCATGATTAGTTAGACATACCGGTGTAGTTTGATCGGTCGTCGCTTTATAACTTAACGAGAGCTCATTCTTATCATTCAAGCGATATTCTAATTCGATTTCCAAATTACCAGGGAAACCTTGCTCCCCGCCGGCACTACTCAATCGATATATCACGGCTACTGCATCTTCGGACTTTTTTGTTTCATATTGCCAGGTATTTGTACTAATCCCCTCAGGTCCACCGTGTAGCTGATTCTTCCCGTCATTTTGAATAAGCGAAATAGTTTTCCCTGCCAGACTGAATGAAGCGCCACCAATTCGATTAGCGATGCGACCCACGGTAACACCAAAATAATTAGGATTCTTAACTCTGTCTTCCAATTTTTTATAATTTAAAACGACGTCAATCGAATCGTCGTTGGAATTATTAGAGCTCGGTAATGTTACAGACCATATAGCGGCCCCTAAATCGGATAGTGTGACTGTTAAACCAACGGTATTTGTCAATGTCACTAGATTGATCGGTGCTAACAGTTTTTCATTATTTATTTGCCTTTCGGAAATAGTTAATTGATTTGAACTTCTAATCATTACTCTCTCAATAAGTTTTTAAATTTTGTTGAATTTAAATCCAACCGCCATCAACGATAAAATCTTGTGCGGTACAGTGCCTACTATCATCAGACGCTAAAAATAGCGCCATCGCCGCTATATCTTCAGGCATTACGTAATCTTTTAAGCACTGATTTTCTGCTATTTTCTTTTCAGTATTTTCATTGACCCAATGGCTCAATTGTCTATCAGTCATAACCCAGCCCGGGGTAATCGTATTAATGCGAATTTTATGTTGGCCCAAATCTTTCGCTAAGCCCCGCGTTAGTCCTACGACACCCGCCTTAGCAGCAGAATATCCGGGCATACCACTTTGACATTCATGCCAACACATCGAGCCCATATTGATAATGCTACCGTTTCCCATACTGATCATTTGCTGCTGTACGGCTTGTATGGCGAAAAAGTAGTGTTTTAAATTAATATTCATTCTGTCATCCCAATAATCGGGCGTGATATTCTTTATATTATGACGAGTATCGCTTGCTGCATTATTAACTAATACTGAAATACTCCCTAATTGCAGTGCAACTTCAGCGATAATTTTCTGCAATAAATCAATGTTAAAAAGGTCACATTCAAAGTATCTTATAATTGAATTTGGTATCGCTAACTCTAACCTTTTGACCAAGGCTATCGACTCGTCTTTTAAAATATCAACGAAAGCAATTTTCGCTCCTTGTCGAGCAAACGACTCAACAAGATGCGCCCCAATTCCAGAACCACCACCGCTAATAAAAACAGTCTTATTTTTAAGACTTGGATAACGATTACTCAATTTCATAATAAAACCTTTGGTAAACATGATTCATTTCATTATAAAGTATAAAAATGATCCTAGTGGGAATGTGCGGGAACCTCTGCCCCCCGACAACCAACTAAAAAGTCGAAATCACACCCCTCGTCGGCTTGTAATACTCTTTCTCGATAGATTTCTAAATAACCACCGGTTTTGCAATCGTTCCTTTGTGCTTTAAGTTGACTCAGTCTGGCTGCAAGCTTATCGTCACTTAAATCAAGGTGTAGTCTACCTTCATCGGCATCTAGCTCAATAAAATCACCATCTTCAACTGCAGCTAGTGGACCGAACTCCTTTGCTTCAGGCGATATATGAAGTACAACGGTCCCAAAAGCCGTACCACTCATACGCGCATCGGAAATACGCACCATATCTTTAATACCTTTTTTAAGCAGTTTTGGCGGTAGCCCCATATTACCCACTTCAGCCATACCCGGATAACCCTTTGGGCCACAATTTTTTAACACCATAATACTGTTTTCATCTATATCTAAGTCTGGATCATTGATTCGCTGTTTATAGTGATCGAAGCTATCGAATACCACAGCTTTACCCCTGTGTTTTAATAGGTGCCTACTGGCAGCAGATGGTTTTATCACAGCCCCTCGCGGTGCCAAATTACCCTTCAGAATTCGAATGCCGCCATTGCAAACTAATGGCTGCGAGTAAGGTAAAATCACATCGTCATTGTAGCAAGGAGCACCCTTTACGTTCGCATGAAGCCCAAAACCGTTCGCAGTTAAAGTGTCTTTTATTAATTTCTGTTCTACCAAACTATTCAATACAGCAGGTAAGCCTCCTGCGTAGTAAAAATCTTCCATCAAATATTTTCCCGATGGCTGTAAATTAACAATTGTTGAAATATCATAACCATGAACCCAGTCAGCTAATAGCAGTTCGACACCTACGCGTCCCGCGATCGCTTTGAGATGAATAACAGCGTTAGTTGACCCTCCAATGGCAGCATTCACTTTTATGGCATTAATGAACGAATCTCTAGTTAAGATTTTTGATAACTTCAAATCTTGATGCACCATATCGACAATCCGCATTCCAGACATATGCGCTAATACACTACGACGAGAGTCTACAGCGGGAATTACCGCATTATGAGGCAAGCTAACACCTAATGTTTCGACCATACATGCCATAGTCGAAGCTGTGCCCATCGTATTACAAGTTCCAGTCGATCGTGACATACCTGATTCGGCGCTCATAAATTCGTCGATATTAACTTTACCAGCCTTAAAATCTTCGTGTGTTTGCCAAACTAAAGTACCTGAACCAACATCGTTTCCTTGATGTTTTCCATTTAACATCGGCCCACCAGTGACCACTATTGTCGGCAGATCGCAACTAGCTGCGCCCATTAACAGTGCCGGAGTTGTTTTATCACAACCGACCATAAGTACCACACCATCAATTGGATTTCCTCTTATGGCCTCTTCAGTATCCATTGCAGCTAGATTTCTAGTTAACATTGCTGTAGGTCTAAGATTGGATTCACCATTTGAAAAAACTGGAAATTCAACAGGAATACCACCGGCTTCTCGGATGCCGTTTTTTACTTTTTCTGCAAGCTCACGGAAGTGCCCATTGCAAGGTGTTAAGTCTGACCAAGTGTTGCAAATACCAATGATTGGCTTATTGTGGAAATGGTGATCTGGAATGCCCTGGTTTTTCATCCAACTTCGATACATGAAACCATTCTTGTCGTTACTTCCAAACCAACTAGCTGAGCGGAGTTGTTTCGCCTTACTTTTATTTCCCATGACAGTACCTTGAAGAACTATTAGTAATACAATAACACAATTACATTAAATTCGACAATAGTAAACTTACCACTTTGAGCCAGTGAGTAGCTTTGTTGAATAGTGTTTGATCAAAAAAAACCAGTACTAAATACTGGTTTTATTGAACTTAACAATTTGGTCGGTGAATGGACACTTATTTTCCAACTGCGCCTCTGACGCTTTTTTCAGATTCAACCAACAATTGCAACATTTGCTTTTCCGCCTCGGCAGCATCGCCTTTCTCAATAGCTTTATAGATAGCCTTATGTCCCGGTAATGCATCAATATATTCTTGTTCTGTTGAGCTACTTAATCGAAAAATCCCGGCCAAGGCCGTTTGGATCGTTTTACCTAAAGAAATGAAAAAATCATTATTTGTTGCATCTAATATCGACATATGAAATTCGAGGTCACTTGAAAATACTTCATCAGTACCGACCTTCGCAATTTCCATTTTATTGTAAGCAGCAGCCATATTATCGACCTGCTCTTTAGAATGATTACAAGCCGCTAACTTTGCTGCCGCAGGCTCGAACACACAGCGAACTTCGAACAGCGCTGAATAGAACTCTAACGAAGGATCTGTTTGAAAAAACCACTCTAGTACATCAGAATCAAACATATTCCATTGTTTTCTTTCTTTAATACGTGTGCCAAGTTTAGGACGCGATTCAATAAGGCCTTTTGCTGTGAGAGTTTTAAATGCCTCTCGTAGAGCAGTTCTTGAAACTCCAAGCTCTTCACCTAATTTAGTTTCGTTTGGAATATAATCGCCGGGGTTATAAGTACCACTAACAATCCGAGAACCCAACTCACTCGCAACCCATTTGTGGATACTTTGTGGGCGTTTACTCATCGTTGATGCCATGCATCCTTTTCCTTTTATATTAATCTAATATAGAAAATCAAATACACCATAGCTTATTTAAACCCTCTACACTATTGAAATAACGAATAAATATTACACATGGATATATCAGCGTTCATTTTAACATTAATTAGAATTGTATTTATTTAGAAAGCCCAATGGTGGTATCATACTACAAATAGAAAATTTAATTAAAAGGTATATAATGAACTTACTAGATCAATTAAAAAAAATAACCACCGTAGTGGCCGACAGCGGAGATGTTGACTCAATAAAAGCATTGAATCCCACCGATGCCACGACAAACCCTTCACTTATATTGCAGGCAGCCAAATTACCGCAATATCAACACCTTATTACCAGCGCCATAGACAAAGCAGGCACTAACATCGATGATATTTGTGACCAACTGATTGTTAACTTTGGTTGTGAGATCTTAAGGCACATTCCAGGTAGAATTTCCAGTGAGGTGGATGCACGACTATCATTCGATACACAAGCGAGTATTGAAAAAGGGAGAAAACTGATTTCCTTGTACAAACATTCAGGTATTGCGAAAGAAAGAGTGCTGATAAAATTAGCATCAACTTGGCAAGGAATCAAAGCTGCAGAGCAACTAGAAAGAGAAGGGATTTCGTGTAATTTAACATTACTGTTTTGTATGACTCAAGCTATCGCTTGTGCGGAAGCTAACATTACACTTATATCGCCTTTTGTAGGCCGAATTTTAGATTGGTATAAAAAAACCGCTGGAAAAGAGTTTTTTGGTGCGAACGATCCAGGTGTCATGTCTGTGACAGCCATATACAACTACTACAAAACTAACTCATACAAAACGGTAGTAATGGGTGCTAGTTTTAGAAATACACAGGAGATTATTGAGTTAGCAGGATGTGATTTACTCACAATCTCGCCAGCACTACTTAATGAGTTACAAACGACTGAAGGAGAACTCATAACCAAACTGTCTCCTAACCAACCATCTGATAACACCGCAACCAAGAACCATCCACTAACACAAACTAGTTTTGCTTGGAAACTAAATGAAAATGCCATGGCTACCGATAAATTAGCTGAGGGAATTCGTAATTTTGCCAAGGACCAACGACTGCTAGAAGAACTTGTCAGCGGCCGGATTAAATAAAACTCAAAGAAAGCCTAGCTGGTAGCCTCAGTAGCGGCTAAAAAACAACAGCAGCTTTGTAGCCTCATTAAAACTCGCAGCTGACGACCCACAACAGAGCCTATTTAATAGCAAGGATAAATCTATGAGTTCCCAAAGAAAAAAACTAGCCAACGCCATACGCGCCCTTAGTATGGACGCCGTTCAACAAGCAAAATCTGGCCATCCCGGTGCACCAATGGGTATGGCAGATATTGCGGAAGTCTTATGGAATGATTTCCTCAAACATAATCCAAATGACCCAAAGTGGTGTGATCGCGATCGATTTGTGTTGAGTAATGGACATGGTTCTATGCTTATTTATTCGTTGCTACACTTAACAGGATATGATTTACCCATTGATGAACTTAAGCGGTTTCGTCAATTACATTCGAAAACACCTGGCCACCCAGAGTTTGGATACACCGCAGGAGTAGAAACCACCACGGGACCGTTAGGGGCCGGCATATCAAACGCTGTAGGTTTGGCGATCGCTGAGAAAACTCTAGCGGCTCACTTTAATCGCGAACAATTAGAGATAGTTAATCATTTCACTTACTGTTTCTTAGGTGATGGTTGCATGATGGAAGGTATATCCCACGAAGTTTGCTCACTTGCTGGCACCTTAGGTCTAGGCAAACTAATTGCTTTTTGGGATGACAATGGCATTTCTATAGATGGCCAGGTTGAAGGTTGGTTCACAGACAATACAGCTACTCGCTTCGAGTCTTATAATTGGCACGTCATTAAAAATGTTGACGGTCACGACCCCAAACAAATTAAAGATGCTATAACGGTTGCAAAGTCCGTAACTGATAAACCATCATTAATCTGCTGTAAGACCACCATAGGGTTTGGTTCACCGAACAAGTCTGGCTCCCATAATTGCCATGGTGCTCCATTAGGAGAAGAAGAAGTTACCGCCACTCGTAATTATCTAGATTGGCAACATGCCCCGTTTGAGATTCCACAAGAAGTATATGATGGTTGGAATGCAAGCAATAATGGCAATGAAATTCAAACTCAATGGCAGGTGTTATTTAGCAAATATCGGAACAAACACCCGCAACTAGCCAGCGAATTTCAGCGCAGAGTTATCGACCAATATTTACCCGAAACTTTCGTCACTAAATCAGAAGGATTCATTTATCAATGCCAGCGACAAGGGCTACATATTGCTACTCGTAAAGCCTCACAAAATACCATTGAAGCATTCTCATACCTCCTGCCAGAATTGCTAGGTGGCTCCGCCGATTTAGCGGGCTCTAACTTAACCCTGTGCTCGAACTCAAAAGCGATTAATGCAAAAGATGCCAATGGAAATTATATATTCTACGGAGTACGTGAATTTGGAATGAGTGGAATTATGAACGGTATTTCATTACACGGAGGTTTCATCAATTACGGTGCGACTTTTTTAATGTTTATGGAATATGCGCGCAATGCGGTAAGAATGTCTGCCTTGATGGGAATTCAAAATATTTTTGTTTATACCCATGACTCTATTGGGCAAGGTGAAGATGGTCCAACCCATCAACCTATTGAGCAATTAGCTAACTTACGAATGACTCCTAATCTCGAAACATGGCGTCCATGTGACTCGGTTGAAACAGCCGTTGCTTGGCAGTCAGCCGTCCAACGTCAAAACGCTCCAACAGCTTTAATATTTAGCCGTCAAAACTTACCTCATCAATCGAGAAGCGATAATCAAGTCGCGGCAATTGCAAAAGGAGGGTATATTTTAAGCAATTGTGAAGGGACTCCAGATAGTATTTTAATAGCTACTGGTTCCGAGGTCAGTTTGGCGATGAATTCGATTAAACAACTTGCTCAAAAAGGCTATAAAGTTCGAGTTGTATCGATGCCATCTACGACCGTTTTTGACGCCCAATCGAATGCTTATAAAGAAAGCGTATTACCAAGCAAGGTCGACAATATAGTTGCTATAGAGGCTGCACACGTAGATTTTTGGCACAAATATGTTGGCAAAAAGGGGAGAATAATCGGTATGTCTTCCTTTGGTGAATCAGCACCAGGCGGGGTTTTATTAGAGCATTTTGGGTTTACAGTAGAAAATATTGTAAAAACGGTGACGAGAATGGCTAGATCAAAATAAGAACATTCATCGTTAACCTAGAAAATATCGCCAGTCAATAAAATAAAAAAGGCCAACTGACAAATGATTGGCCTTTTTTAGTTGGGATAGTAGCGTTTCCTGGTAAATTTAGTGGTGCGGATGGTGGGACTTGAACCCACACGAGCATTGCTCACCACCCCCTCAAGATGGCGCGTCTACCAATTCCGCCACATCCGCGCATTACTAAATCTATATTTCTTATGTTTAACAGCTATCAATTATATTTTGAACTGATTTAGATAATTGATTCTTCCACTGAGCAAATCTTATTTTGGATTCAACCAACTCTAGCATTAAGGAAAAGACTAGTTTTTATCATCTTCTTGTTTTGTTTCAGCTTGTTCAGTCTTTTCAATTGATTCAGCTTCCAATTTATCAGTCGCTTCTGCTGCCGCGGCACCTACTTCTTCAATTTTTTCTGCTGGAGGAAGTTCTGCTTCGAGTCCGCTTTTCGCTGCTTCATCAGCCTGCGGCAACTCAGATTCCAAACTTTTCTTTTCAGTAACTGGTGCATCACCATAAATTTCATCAACCACGACTACCGGTGTTGAATTCAAATAGCTAATTCCTAGTGCAATTGCGAAGAATAAAATAGCTAGCACAGTTGTCGTTTTCGTTAATGCATTACCAGACCCCCCTGCGCCAAATACGGTATTAGCACCACCGGCTCCAAAAGATGCACCCATTTCTGCGCCTTTTCCTTGTTGCAGTAAAATGATTCCAACTAAGGCAATTGCTACTACTAGGTAAACGATTAATATTGTTTCTTGCATATTTTTTATCCCGCTGCAGAATAAATCTCTAAAAAGTCTTCGGCCTTCAATGAAGCTCCGCCAATTAAGCCGCCATCAATATCAGGTTGCGCTAATAGTTCCTTAGCATTCCCAGCATTCATGCTGCCGCCATATAATATCTGTAACTGAGTCGCAATTGACTCGCTTTTACTTGCTATCAATTCTCTAAGAGATTGATGTACGTGTTGCGCCTGTTGAGGACTGGCTGTTTTACCGGTCCCTATCGCCCAAATGGGTTCGTAAGCTAAGCAGGCTTTCGATAAAGTATCAATTCCTGCAAAATCAATAACAGACTGCAATTGCGCTGTTAAAACTTCAATTGTCCTGTCTTGCTCGCGTTGCTCTAAAGTCTCGCCAATACATAATATGGGCGTGAGTCCGTTATTTAAAGCCGCGGTGTACTTCTTTGCCACTCTTTGATTGCTATCTGCAAACATTTCTCTTCGTTCAGAGTGCCCAACCAAAACGTATTCTACTTGGTAGTCGGGAAGCATATTACAGCTTATTTCGCCTGTATACGCGCCTTTTTCTTGCCAGTGCCCATCTTGGGCGCCGAGCATGACATGGCTGTGAGCCACCAATTTGCTAATGTCCGCCAAATGAATTGCAGGTACACAAATCACCAAATTCGTATTATCCGAACGGACAAAGGTAGCCATCACTTCACTTGCCAGCTGAATTGCCTCGGAACGGTTAGCGTTCATTTTCCAGTTCCCAGCAATGAGTTTTTTTCGTATACCGCTCATATTATCTGGAACTTCCAATAAATTAAAATCATACCACGCGCAAAAGGGCGCAAATCTTACCTGACTGTTTCGTTAGATTCAACTGATTTTTGAGAATCGACTGCTGCGCGAAATAGCTGTATCCGTTAACTCTGCGTTAAAGAATCACAACATTTTTTGAATTAACCCGGTTGGTTCGCCCGATGCGCTTTAATAAAGGCCTTGAACTCTTCTTCTTCAATCGGTCTAGAGAAATGATATCCTTGAATATCATCACAATTATTTTCTCTTAAGAATTCCAGTTGTTGGGCAGTTTCTACTCCCTCTGCAACCACTTCAAGTCTTAAACTTTTTGCCATTGATATAATCGCGAGAGTAATGGCGGTATCGTCATTATCAACCACCAACTCATCAACGAACGATTGGTCGACTTTTAGCGCGTCGAGAGGGAAACGCCGTAGGTAGGAAAGTGATGAATAGCCAGTCCCAAAGTCGTCGATTGCGATGCGTATTTGCATTTCCTTTATCTTCTCTAGCGCTTGAATCGCTTTTTCTACATCCCGCATCAACATACTTTCAGTGATCTCTACTTCTAAATGTTTTGGCGGAATCTTGTATTTCCGCAAAACTGAGGCGATTTGAGCGGCGAGATCAGCTTGCTTAAATTGGATAGCGGAGAGGTTTACCGCTAATCTTATATTGATCCCTTCCGCTAAACATCGAACCAATGTCTTGCAGGTATTTTCTAATACCCATTCGCCTATCTCTTTTATTAATCCAGTGCTCTCTGCGATCGGAATAAACTCAGCAGGACTAATATTGCCCAGCACTTGACTGCGCCAGCGTAGCAGAACCTCTGCACCTGATATCTGGTTCTTCTTTAGGTTCAATTGTGGCTGAAACATCAGAAACAACTCTTTATTCTTAATCGCACCTCTTAACTCATTTGCCAATTGATGCCTTCTCGTTGCAAGATGATTTAATTCTGACTGGTAAAACTCATAAGTATTTCGTCCCACTTCTTTGGCTTTATACATGGCAGCATCAGCGGCTTTCATTAGCGAGTCTACGTCGCTCCCATCGCCAGGGTACAAGCACACACCAATACTAACTGTCGTATTGACCTCGTAATTCGACAGCTTAAACGGGTGTTCGAAGCTTTTAACGATTTTCTCCACAACATCAATGACGTTTTCGGTATCTTGAATATGATTGAGAATAATGACAAATTCATCACCGCCTAACCTAGCTAAGGTATCCTCAGAACGAATTTTTTCGGTTAACCGTTGACTGGTTGCTTTTAACAATTGATCGCCAACCGCATGACCTAACGAATCATTGACATCTTTGAAATGATCTAAATCCAGAAATAACACTGCGACCGATGAATGCGCTCGAGCAGCCCCCTTGAGTGCATACTTAATTCGGTCCATGCAAAGGGCTCGGTTAGGCAACTGTGTAAGTGAATCGTAGTTTGCTAAATACTGTAAGTCTTTCACCGCTCGCTCTAGTCGCCTACGATTTAAATGAAGAGCTTCATTAGCTTTATCACGCTCTAACTGATTTTCCTCAATGGTTTCTAGCATTGAATTAAATGAACGTGCTAACGACCCTATTTCATCATCGCCGTAGCGAGGTACTCTTATAGAATAATTGCCGCTTTGACTGACTTCTCTGCTGATTGTATCCAATTCAACCAATCGCTCGGATATACGCTTTTGCATTCTGGATGCCACTAAATAAGTTGCTGCTAGTAACACCGCTAATATCATTAAGCTGGTAATTGAATAGGTGCGAATTTTATCGTCAAACACTTTAGTCGATAATTTAAGGTAAATAACCCCTTTTAACTCATCGGCTATTTCAACAGTCTCCCAAACATAGAGATAGTCACCTCCCCAGTAGTGTTCGTTAGCAGTCTTAAATTCTACTTCGCTAATATAGGCAGCACCATCACCATCTCTAGTAGCCAACTTTCTACCGATAGCGTCAAAAAGGGCTGCGCCGGAACTATCGTCCAAAACGGTTGCAGCCAAAACACGCTGTGCAATTTCTGGATTATTGATTGCCCCTGAAGATTTAACGTTTTCTACGAGTAAGTGGGCCTGCGAGATTGAATCAGCTACCATTGCGCTCTTGTTATTCTGATAATAGTTTATGCCAATAACGAGGACGCCCATTCCCAAAGAAACAATACAGATCGACAAAATAATCATCAATAATTGATTCTTTATGGAGCGCTGCCAATACATCAACTAACAACCTCAGCAAATCTGTTGATAATATTTGAATGAGCCAAACTCTTTGTGAAGAGCAGTCGGCGCAAGTCTTTTTTTTGATGACTCGCATTTATTAAAGTAAAAATTCGATTTATCCTTTTTTAACCACAATTAGATTGACTTAATTCTGCTTAGATACGGCTATGTTGACGCGACTATGACCACATTCGCCCTTTGTTATCTAAAATATAGTGCAAATAAAAAGATACGCATAAAAAAGTCGGCCATTTCATTCATCTTTTGATACCAATATCAGTTAGTTAAGGGCTATTTATCAAGACTTATACCCGCTTTAGAAGAATTAGAGATGAATAAAATGCTGGGTAATCAAAACCGCAGCCGATTATCCAGACTGGTAACCAACTTTTTGACTTAATATTTGTGGATTTAAGCTGGTCAAATATCCAACGAACCCCGTATAATACGCGCGTCCAAATATCGGTACATTTACTGCGGTATTTTGGGAGCTTTAGAAGTCTCTCTTGGGCGTAAGTGAACTGGCCTTAAATGGCTATAATTTAAGCATTATTAGCTGTTCTCAACTATAGTTGTTTGATTAGAACCTAAACATACGAAACCACTGAAAATTCTATGATTAAGATAAAAAAAGGCTTAGATCTGCCGATCTCAGGAGAGCCTAAGCAATCAATAACCGACGGTCCTCCTATTTCTGAAGTCGCCCTGTTGGGTGAAGACTATTTGGGATTAAAACCATCAATGCAAATCCGCCTTGGTCACCAAGTGAAAAGAGGCGATGTGTTGTGGACAGATAAAGCTAATGTGGGTGTTAAATTTACCTCACCGATTAGTGGTACGGTAAAAGCAATCAATCGCGGTGCCAAACGAAAACTCTTATCCGTCAGTGTAGAAGCAAAAGGCGACGACTATGTAGAGTTTGAGAAGTACAGTGCAGAGCAACTTAACCAGCTTAATCGAGAGCAAGTGGTTAACAATTTAGTTGAATCCGGTCTTTGGCCCTCGCTACGAACGCGCCCTCAAAGCAAAGTGCCAGCAATCGACGCCCAGCCCGCGGCAATATTTGTTTCAATTATGGATACTAATCCACTCGCCGCCGACCCAACCGTCATCATAGCCGAGAGAATCGAACAATTTAATAACGGTTTAAGTGTACTTAAGCACCTCACGGAAGGTGAGTTATTTGTCACTCATAATGGTTCCGAATCGGCTGAAAAGTTAGCCAAAAACGATGTGGCTAATTATCAATCGTTTTCTGGCGTTCACCCTGCAGGAAACGTTGGTACTCATATTCATTTCTTGAAGCCTGTTAATGCTGAAAGAAGCGTATGGCATATTGGTTATCAAGAAGTTATCGCCATCGGCGAACTATTTACAACTGGTCGACTAAATCCTGAGCGAGTAGTATCTCTAGCCGGTCCGCTGGTAAAAGAACCACGATTGGTTCGTACAGTGCAAGGCGCAAACTTGTCTGAGTTGCTAAAAGATCAAATCGAATCGAACGACGAACGTGTCATTTCCGGTTCTGTTTTCAACGGCCACATTGCTGTTCATCATCGAGATTATTTAGGCCGATACCATAACCAAGTTAGCATTTTGGCCGAAGGTCGCGAAAAAGAACTATTTGGTTGGTTACAAATCGGTACCGATAAATTCTCCGTCACTCGCGCCTTTATTTCTCATCTTAATAAAAGCAAGCAATTTGATATGCATACTTCCACTCATGGAAGTGAGCGAGCGATCATGCCGATAGGAAGTTACGAGCGAGTAATGCCTTGGGATATATTGCCAACTCAATTGCTTAGAGCACTGGTTGTCGGCGACACTGATACAGCTCAACAACTTGGCTGTTTAGAATTTGATGAAGAAGACTTGGCATTATGTACTTTTGCATGCCCAGGAAAATATGAATACGGCCCCATCCTCCGTGATGTGCTTAACACCATTGAGAAGGAAGGTTAATGAAAAGTTTACGCGAATATCTCGACCACCTAGAACCTCATTTTGAGAAAGGTGGTAAATACGAAAAATGGTATGCTCTATACGAAGCAGCAACCACCATTTTATACACCCCAGGTTATGTCACTCGCAGTGCGTCACATGTAAGAGACAGTATCGATTTAAAACGAATTATGATCTTCGTTTGGGCGTGTACTTTTCCAGCAATGTTTTGGGGAATGTATAACGTCGGTCTTCAAACCGTCGATGCAATGGCAACCACCGGTGTGACTGAATTAGGCGGAATGCGTGGTTGGGTTATGGCCCTTTTTGGCGCTGAATACTCGACCAATGTACTTAGTTCAATGTTTATTGGCGCACTTTATTTCGTTCCTATCTATGCAACAGCTTTTATAGTTGGTGGATTCTGGGAAGTCTTGTTCGCTTCAATACGCGGGCATGAGATTAACGAAGGGTTCTTTGTTACTTCTATCCTATTCGCTCTTATTCTTCCACCAGATATTCCTCTATGGCAAGTCGCCCTTGGGATTAGCTTTGGTGTCGTGGTTGCGAAGGAAGTTTTTGGCGGTACAGGTAAAAATTTCTTAAACCCTGCACTTGCAGGTCGTGCATTTTTGTTTTTCGCTTACCCTGGCGATATGTCTGGTGAAGTTTGGAATGTTGTGGACGGTTATTCCGGTGCAACTCCACTAGCAGCTAGTGCTGCGGCAGCTGTTGGAACCATTGATTATGGTTTCACTGAAAGTTGGTGGGATTCCTTTTATGGGTTTGTTCCAGGATCGATTGGTGAAGTTTCCACACTGATGATACTTATCGGTGGGTTGTTACTTGCCTATTTAAAAATAGCTTCCTTCAGAATTATCCTCGCGGTATTTGTCGGCATGGTTGCTACTGCTTCGCTGCTAAATTGGGTGGGAAGTGAAACCAATGCAATGTTCGAAATGCCCTGGCACTGGCACTTAGTGACCGGTGGTTTTGCTTTCGGCATGATGTTTATGGCAACAGACCCTGTATCAGCATCACTCACTAATAAAGGTAAGTGGTACTTTGGATTTTTGATTGGCTTTATGTGTGTAATGATCAGAGTCGTTAACCCAGCATACCCAGAAGGGATGATGCTTGCTATTTTGTTTGCTAATTTATTTGCCCCGCTTATCGACCACTTTGTGGTTCAAGCGAATATTAAGAGGAGGGCTAAGCGTTATGTCAGCTAAGAATGAGTCATTCGCAAAAACGCTATTAGTCGCTGTAACGCTCTGTTTAGTTTGTTCTGTTATTGTTTCTAGTGCCGCCGTTGTTTTAAAAGAGAAGCAAATTATTAATGCTTCTCTCGATAAAAAGAAGAATGTTTTGGTCGCCGCTAATTTGCTAAAAGCAGATACAGATATCGAAACAGCTTTTGCCAATATCGAACAAAAGTTTGTCGACTTAGATACTGGCAAATTTATTGAGCTCGATAACCCTCAATCCTTCGACCAACGAAGGGCCGCTAAGACCTCGGAATTGAGCGTAGAAATCGAAAATGATTTAGCTAAAATTGGGCGTCGTTCAAAAATTGCTAAAGTTTATTTAGTAAAAGACCAACAAAAAGTAGATACCATTATCTTACCCATTCACGGTAAAGGACTATTTTCAACATTGTATGGTTTTATCGCCCTTGAAGCTGATAAGCAAACAGTCGTTGGATTAAAGTTTTATGAGCAAGGCGAAACAGCTGGTCTTGGTGGTGAAGTTGAAAATCCTCTTTGGTTAGCTTTATGGAATGGTAAAAAACTAATGAATAGCGATGGTGAGCCTGCGCTTACTTTAGTAAAAACCATCCCAAAAAATGAATTTGAAGTTGATGGCTTATCCGGTGCAACCATGACTACTCGCGGCATCCAAAATATGCTTGACTACTGGTTAAGTGAAGATGGTTTTGGTCGATTCCTTTCTCGTCTTGATGTTAAAAACGGAGAAGCATAATGGCTATCGATACTAAAGAATTAAAGGACGTTATCCTAAAGCCCGTTTGGGACAATAATCCGATTGCCTTGCAGGTATTGGGAGTTTGTAGTGCGCTAGCAGTAACGACTAAACTAGAAACGGCATTAGTCATGTGTATGGCACTCACCGTTGTCACCGCGTTTTCCAATTTACTTATCAGTTTGATTAGAACTCAAATTCCGTCAAGCATTCGTATCATCGTTCAAATGACAATTATTGCTTCATTGGTCATCGTGGTTGATCAGGTATTAAAAGCTTATGCCTTCCAAACAGCGAAGCAAATGTCGGTGTTTGTTGGGTTAATTATTACCAACTGTATCGTTATGGGACGCGCTGAAGCCTATGCAATGAAGAACGGCCCAGTAATGAGTTTCTTTGATGGTATTGGTAACGGTCTTGGTTATTCGGTCATCTTAATTTCAGTTGCTGTGATTAGAGAGTTATTTGGTTCGGGTAGCATTTTAGGCTACACCATCTTAAATCCGGTTAAGAACGGGGGCTGGTATGAAGCCAACGGTTTGATGTTAATGCCGCCAAGTGCATTTTTTATTATTGGTTTTTTGATTTGGGCAATCCGTAGTTGGAAGCCTGAGCAAGTAGAGGACGCCGACTAATGGAACATTATATTAGTTTATTTATTCGCTCTGTTTTCATTGAAAATATGGCGCTCTCAGCTTTCCTAGGTATGTGTACCTTCTTAGCTGTTTCTAAGAAAGTTCAAACCGCAATTGGTCTTGGGGTTGCTGTTGTGGTGGTTCAAGCCATTACTGTGCCAGTGAATAATTTATTATCGACTTACCTATTAAACGAAGGAGCGTTGGCTTGGGCTGGTTTGCCAGAGACAGACTTAAGTTTCTTAGGATTAATTGTTTATATTGGTGTTATTGCAGCCATCGTTCAAATTCTCGAAATGATATTGGATAAATTCTTTCCAGCACTCTATCAGGCCCTTGGTATATTCCTTCCACTGATCACTGTAAATTGCGCCATCTTAGGTGGTAGTTTATTTATGATTCAGCGCGAATATGATTTGGCCGAGTCGGTCGTTTATGGAATCGGGAGTGGTTTCGGATGGGCATTAGCGATAGTTGCTCTTGCTGGAATTAGAGAAAAAATGAAATACAGCGACGTACCAGATGGCTTGAGAGGCCTTGGTATTACTTTTATTACAGTTGGCTTGATGGCATTAGCGTTTATGTCATTTTCCGGCGTTCAACTCTAATAAAAAGGAATTCTTAATATGTTAGAAACAATTATTCTTGGCGTATCTATGTTTACCTTGGTGATTGTTGCCTTGGTATTAATCATACTTTCTGCCAAAGCAAGTCTCGTCAGTAGTGGTGCGGTTCGAATCGGCGTCAATGGCGATGACAGCAAAGTTATTACAACCAACGCTGGAGGCAAATTACTCAGCGCATTGGCCGATGTTGGCGTATTCGTACCCTCAGCTTGTGGCGGTGGCGGAACTTGCGGTCAATGTAAATGTAAAATAAGCGAAGGTGGTGGTTCTCTTTTACCAACCGAAGAAGGCCACATTAATAAACGAGAAGCTCGTGAGGGTTATCGTTTATCATGCCAAGTGAGCGTTAAACAAGATATGGAAATTGAACTACCAGAAGAAATATTTGGTGTTCAAAAATGGGAGTGTGAGGTTATCTCAAACGATAACAAAGCGACTTTCATTAAAGAATTGAAACTCAAACTGCCTGCGGGCGAAAGCGTTCCATTCAGAGCCGGTGGTTACATTCAAATCGAGTGCCCTCCTTATAAATTAAGTTATAAAGAGTTTGACATTGATCCAGAGTACCACCCTGACTGGGATCATTTTAAAATTTGGGATGTTGTATCAGAAGTTAAAGAGCCAGTAACACGTGCTTACTCTATGGCAAACTATCCCGAAGAAGAAGGCATCATCATGCTGAACGTTCGGATTGCCTCGCCACCACCGCGCAATATGACGTTACCAGCGGGTAAGATGTCTTCATACATCTTTAACCTTAAAGCAGGTGATAAAGTGACTATTTCTGGACCTTATGGAGAATTCTTCGCCAAAGAAACTAAAAACGAAATGGTGTTCATTGGTGGTGGAGCTGGAATGGCGCCGATGCGTTCACATATCTTCGATCAACTACGTCGATTAAAGACTGATCGGAAAGTGACTTTTTGGTACGGTGCAAGAAGTAAACGAGAAATGTTCTATACCGAGGAATACGACGAACTAGCGGTTGAAAATGATAACTTCGATTGGCACGTCGCACTTTCAGATCCAATGCCAGAAGATAACTGGGACGGTTACACAGGATTTATCCATAACGTCTTGCACGATGAATACTTGAAGTATCACGAAGCGCCAGAAGATTGTGAATATTACATGTGTGGACCACCTATGATGAACGCAGCGGTGATTAAAATGCTAGAAGATTTGGGTGTCGAAAAAGACAATATCTTCTTGGATGATTTTGGTGGCTAAACTGCAATTCACCAGAAAATAACTCAATGTTAACAACAAAGGACAGTTTTACTGTCCTTTGTTGTTTTTATCGATAATATCAAAGTAATACCCAACTCATGAAAATAGCCGTCAGAAAAATATATCCACTCCGATTCCTTTTCGTACTTTTGTTAGTAGGCATTGCAGGCTGTCCGCAACAATCCAACTATGTCAAAATTAGTGGACTAACGATGGGTACCGGATATCACATCACCTTCGAAGACAATTTTCAAAGAGCGCCGGAGATCCAGCTAAAAATTGATCAAGAATTACTACTTATCAATCAGCAAATGTCGACCTATATCAATGATTCAGAACTCTCTATCTTCAACCGTTCCCAATCTACTGAGTGCCAAGCGTTATCAGAGTCGACTGTCCATGTCATTGCTGAAGCACTGCAAGTTAGTCAACAAACTTCTGGCCATTTTGATGTCACTATTGGTCCGTTAATCGCTGAATGGGGATTCGATAACAAACAAACTCACCAACAGATCCCGAGCGATCAAACCATCGCTGAACTTGTTAACAACATTGGTTATAAGAAAGTAAAAATCAAAAATAATTGTGTTCAAAAGACACATCCGACTCTATCGATAAATTTGTCCGCGATAGCCAAAGGGTTCGCCGTCGATCACATTGCCAAATTACTCACTAAAAATGATGTTAATAATTATCTAGTAGAAATTGGCGGGGAAACTGCCTCAAAAGGATTCAATCCATCTGCACGAAATTGGGTACTCGCAATCGAGTCACCAAATATTGAGCAGCGGCAAATTCAACAACGTTTTTCGCCCAATGGACTTGGCGTGGCAACGTCAGGTGACTACCGTAACTACTTCGAAAAGGATGGCGTCCGGTTCTCACATACAATCGACCCAGTCTCCGGTAAACCCATTACCCATAATCTTGCTTCTGTGACTGTACTGCATCCACAGACAATGTTGGCCGATGCCTACGCGACTGCATTTAGTGTTATGGGAGACGAGCTCGCACTGGAATTTGCTAATAAAAATAACATTCCAATCTATTTGTTGATAAAGCATAAAACGGAATTCAAAGCCGTCTATAACAAAGCATTTGAATCCCATTTTCTTCCTACCAAGGACAGGTAAACACTGATGTCTAAAAACGAAACTATAAAAGTAGCGCTGGCACAAATAGCACCTGTTTGGTTTGATCGAGAAGCAACTTTAGAAAAAGTAATTGCTTACCTTGAAGATGCAGCCGATAAACACTGCCAGCTGGTAACTTTTGGTGAAGCTATTGTTCCCGGCTACCCCTTTTGGTTAGATATCACCAATGGTGCAAAGTTTAATTGTGACAAACAAAAAACCATTCAAGCAGAATACTCAAAGCAAGCTGTGCAAATAGAAAGAGGTGACTTAAACAATCTCTGTAACGCTGCAAAAGAGAACAAGATATCCGTTTATCTTGGGATCATCGAACGACCCGAAGATCGAACCGGACATAGCCTGTATTGCAGCTTTGTCTACATTGATCAGAAAGGTATTATTCAATCGGTACACCGTAAATTAATGCCAACTTATGAAGAACGATTGAGCTGGTCGCCGGGCGATGGTCATGGCCTTAGAACTCACAAGCTGGCAGCCTTTACAGTGGGCGGCTTAAACTGTTGGGAAAATTGGATGCCACTGGCAAGAGCTGCTCTCTATGCCCAGGGGGAAGACCTTCATGTCGCTTGCTGGCCAGGCAACTTACAAAACACCGTCGATTTAACCCCTGTTATGGCTAAGGAAGGACGATCGTATATTTTATCTGTCTGTGGTCTAATGCGCCCTGATGACGCTAAAAACTGTATTCCTGAACTTGATGAAGTAGGTAACTCTGCAGAACCTTTGCTCGCAAATGGTGGGAGTTGTATTGCAGCCCCTGATGGCGGTTGGCTTATTGAACCACAGGTTGGAGAAGAGGGTCTCTATACCGCTGAGCTTCTCCACAGTAAGGTCCGAGAAGAGCGACAGAACTTTGATCCTGCAGGTCATTATTCTCGACCCGATGTTACTCAGTTAATTGTGGACAGAACTCGTCAATCCACTGTAATTTTTAAAGATTAGTTCAGTCTAGATACTGAGCGTTAACAACCAATATTTAGAGTTAAATTTATTATGGAAATCTTCTTAATCGCCTTTTCACTGATGCTTATTGTGGTTGCGATCATGGCGATCGGTTATATTTTTCAAAAAAAGGAAATCAAAGGCAGTTGTGGTGGTATTAGCGACCTTGGCTTAGAAAAAGTTTGTGATTGTGATGAACCCTGCGACAAAAGAAAAGAACTGATCAAACGGCTCGATGAACAACGACGAGAAGAAGCATTGATCGATATAAGAACCATTGATTAATTTTTCAATCTATAGCTCATCAACAACATTTCGAGCGCCTCGATATACTTTCTTATGGCGCAGTAAAAATAAGCTCACCAAAGTTAGCGTTAAAGTCACTGCACCAAACACTTAAAGTATTAAAATCATCTAGCGATACGGCTGACGCTAAGTTGTAAACTAGGGTTCTATCGACATAGGTTTGTCCGTTAATAGCGCCACTGATCGGAAAAGCACTATCTGCGTCAAACATAAAATCTTGCGCTGCATAAAAATAAACTTGCGGTCCGCCACCATCATAATTAAATCCGGTTATTTGTATCGTACAATTGTCAATGATAGTCGCCGTACCACTCACATTATGAAACAGGGTCGAAAAGTCTCCGGTATACCCAACCTTAGCATGATCATTCCCACATCCCATCGCAACCTCATCGTCAAGACTTGCGCGGAGATGATCAATTGCTTGTTCTTCGCTGATCAATTCCACCAACGGGCCACCACCATTGGCCACCAAAGTGGCTACCATAGAATCGAAATCAGGATCGGTAAAATCAACAGTTAATCCAATTGCATTATTATGCACATTGGTCGCTATAACAATTCCATTGTCTGCAACGCCATCTTCATCAAGCGTTTGTAGCAGTCTTGCCATGTTGACTACCCCAATATTTTCATACTCAGTAGTTTGGAAATTATCCAAAGGGCTTAATTGCTGCCGCGCATCAACCGGGGGAAACTCTATGTCGCCGATGGAAAATATA
The DNA here is from genome assembly GCA_019090895.1 of Kangiellaceae bacterium. Lineage (GTDB taxonomy): Bacteria > Pseudomonadota > Gammaproteobacteria > Enterobacterales > Kangiellaceae. Next base: position 28,623 of record JAHRVB010000042.1, on the reverse strand, counting down.
ACACTTTCCCCCTCTTGGTAAGTAAACTCACCGTTTTGGTTAGTCGTTCCAGCTTGAGTCGCAGTTTGATAATTTAATCCTTCTACGGCTGAATCAATGTAAATGCCGGTGAACAAAATAAGCGGCGGATTATTACTCATAGGTTCTGAGGAGTCGGAAGACCCCCCTCCTCCCCCACAAGCAACCAATCCCAACATAAACCATAAACTAACCAGGGCAGATATTGATTTTAACAATAATTTCATGACAATTTATTTTCGTTATAAACTAATGATTGGCCTAATTATGGCGCTAGCGGGTTAGCAAATCATCACGAAAGTTTAACAAAACCATTGTGAGCACATAAATGAAGAGGCAAACTAGCTCGATGGGATAAAATCTACGAATGCTCTGCCTAGCGTTATTGGATCGAATCGATCAACAGTCACTGTGAGTTAACATGCCGCAAAACATCATTCAACATTTCTATACTGTCGGAAGTGCTTCGAGCATGCTTATGGCGATACTGGTAGCAGTTGTATTATTTCGTTCCGGCTGCAGTCATCAAACTCGAATCGGTTTTATCTTTTTGGCATTGGCTTTAAGCACCTTGACTAACTCACTTCTCCACGATCTAAAAATCCGCTTCGAGCTTCCAGTATTAGTAGTTCCGGATCCTTTTCAGCTACTTATAGGTCCGTTATTTTATCTTTATTTACTGAAGAAAAATGAACGAGTCATTGAACGATTAACACTAATTGCTTACACATTACCCTTTGTCTTAGCAAGTGTATTTTTAGCCTGGTTTGTGGCTAATTTAGATTCGAAAGTTATGCGGTCCCCTACCGCACAATATTTATCAAGTGGTCTTTCTTTTGTGATTTACCTACAAATTGGAATATATTATTTTATATGTCATAAACAAATCAAACGATTAGAACAACAACTCAAAGATTCTTGTTCTAACATCGATCGCATTAATCAAAATTGGGTTGAGCAGATCTTATTAATCTTGGTGATTGGTTATTCCGGCATCACTTTGTTGTATTTGAGCAATCATGCCGCTATATATTTACCTGTCAACAAGTCCATTACTGTCATATTGGCAGGCATCACCTATCTCATGGTCTACAGGACCTTCCGTCGACCAGAAATATTTACCGATATAAAAATCTCAATAGAGCCGAAGCCTGAAGTTGAAGAACATAGTAATAGTAAAGAAAAAAACAAATACCAAAAATCAGGATTAACTTCCAATCAGGTGGGCGTAATTTATATTCGTGTTCAGAACTATATGGTCAAACATAAACCATTTATAGAACCAGAATTAAGTTTGGGTTCATTAGCGCGGCGACTGCAGCTATCCAATCATCACCTTTCTCAAGTGATTAATCATAAACAGGAGGTAAATTTCTACGATTTTATCAATAGCTACCGAATCGATGAAGTTAAACAGCAGTTAATCGCGCAACAAAACATCGGTCGTCCTATCCTAACCATCGCTCTTGAGGCTGGTTTTAATTCCAAAGCGACCTTTAATCGCATCTTTAAAGAGCGAGTCCAGACGACCCCCTCGCAATATAGAAAAGAAAATCGCTGAGTACTTTCAATTAGCACATAATCTTTGCAAGAGGCCTCCATAAATCCATACTATTTTATTAACAAACCAGATTTGGTCCAAAACTTGTCTTTTATCTGATAATACGAGTCTCACTCCTTCGGCTGAGGCGAATATCTCCTTAGTACCCCCCATAATTCCCACAATCTACCGCTTTCCAAAAAACTAACATAGGCATGTTCAATGAGTAATAGCATTCAGCTCTCCAACGTCTCAAAACGCTACCGAACCAACAACACACCATTTATAGCTCTCGACCGGATTGACCTCTCCCTAGAACAAGGAGACTTTGTCAGCATCGTTGGAAAATCAGGGAGCGGGAAATCAACACTGTTAAACCTGATGTCAGGGATTGATCAGCCGAGCTCAGGTCAAGTTATCGTTAATGGTATCGATATCGCACACATGAAAACAAATTTTTTGGATGCATGGAGAGGAAAGAATATCGGGCTCGTTTTCCAATTCTTCCAACTACTTCCCACACTAACCGCGCTAGAAAATATTCTTCTAGCGATGGACTTCTGCAAAGTAATATCAGCAGCAAAAAGAGTCGATCGCGCAAGATGTTTATTGCAAAGAGTTGGTATTTCCGACAAAGCCAACCAATTTCCGTCTCTTTTATCTGGCGGTGAAAAACAACGCGTTGCTATCGCAAGAGCCTTGGCTAATGATCCGCCTATTATACTTGCTGATGAACCCACAGGAAATCTAGATTCCGCTAACGCAAAATCAATTTTTGGGTTACTTACCGAGCTGAACCACCAGGGCAAGACTATCGTTCTGGTTTCTCACGATCCTGATTGCCACCTTTATTCTAACCGATCAATTCACATTATTGATGGCCGCATTACTGTCAATCAAAAAAACGCGGGGTGAGAAATTGTGTTTAATCGATTATGGACTAAAACGTGGCGTGACTTGTGGCAAAACCGAAGTCGTTCGTTACTTGTCGTATTATCAATTGCCCTTAGCACGTTCACCCTAGGCGTCATCCTTAATAGTTATGCAGTTTTATCGCGCGAGATGACACAGAATTTTTTACGCTCCAACCCAACGGCTATTTCTTTTAGCGTTGAACGATTTGATAAAGATTTACTGAGTAAAATGAAAAATCAAAAAGGAGTAGGTGAAGTTGATGCCAGGCGACTTACCTCCGGTAGTATAAGAACAAACACAGGAGAGTGGAAAACACTGCTGTTATTTGTTGTAAACGATTATAACAATATTCGACTGAATATCATTAAAACAGACCGAGGCACTTGGCCCCCTAAAAAAGGCCAGATACTTATCGAAAGACAGGCGGTTTCCGTATTAAAAGCCAGCCTAGGTGACACCATTCAATTAAAAAACATTTATGGTTTGTCAACGCAGCTTACTATGACGGGAATCGCTCACGATGTTGGCTTGCCACAAGCCGAGTGGGAAAACGTTGTCTATGGGTATGTTTCTATCGACACTTTAAACCTTATGGGAGTAGATTTTTATTTTAATCAGCTAAAAATTAGTTTCGACAACCAGCAACTCAGTGAGAGCGAAATGACCGCTGAAGCCAGTAACTATGCCCGGTGGTTAGAGAACAAAGGATATCAGGTGAACGGATATAAGGTTGCAGCACAGGGAGAGCATCCCCATGCCAATATTACTGATGGCATGTTTATGATTCAAAAGGTCTTCGCAATTCTATGTTGCTTTCTCAGTGCCATCTTAGTCTTCAACTTAATGTCAGCGATACTGAGTAAGCAGCTTGGTCAAATTGGCGTCATGAAAGCTATAGGTGCTAGTTCAAAACAAATTAGCCGGATTTACTATCGCGGAGTGGTATTACTCGGTTTATTGGGGTTATTGATTAGTTTGCCTTGCGCATATTTTGTCGGGAATTTGTATATCGATAAACTTACGCTGATGATGAACATTGATATTAGCAGCTATCGAATACCCATTGGGATTATTTTATTGCAAATACTAATCGGTATCGGTATTCCTATATTGAGTGCATATCGGCCAATTAGGAAGGCCAGTCAATTAACAATCAAAGAGTCGCTGCTAGAGTATGATCCTGGTGTTGATACCCTCGGAAACAGCTCGTTCGAAAAACTTATTCTCAAGTTGGATTTCCTGACTCACCCATTAAGACTCGCCATCAGAAATTCCATTCGACAAAAAGGACGATTCATTCTTACAACCGGTGTATTGATGATTGCCACAGCTTTGCTCATGGCATCGTTTAATATTGCCCGAACCATGAAACAAGTCGTTGCCGTTGACAGAAGTGCCAAGCAATGGGCTTTGAAAATTAGCTTTGATCCAACAATGGAGCTAATTGATTTAGAGCGGCTTTTAAATGAAATGACAGAAATAATCAACACCGAAAGTTTTAAACGCGTTAATGTTTCCCTATTTATAAACGACTCCGAAAAAATATCAAACAAAGAAAGTCACCATTCGCATAACTACCAAATGGGCGTTGTTTTAAATGATCTACAATTGAATTCTAATATGCTAAGCCTGCCAATGATAGACGGAAGCTGGCTTAACGAGCCTTTTACAGCAGAGTTAACTCAGTCGTCCACCACAATTTCGCCGGTGGTAGTCAGTCAATTGGTTATGGATCGCCTTCCGCGGTTAAAACTGGGTGGAACGATTAAAGTTGAGATTGCAGGCCAAATCAAAATTCTTACTGTTATAGGTGTCGCGCAGAATATCGGATATCCCAGTATCTATTCCAGCGAACTTTTGAGTGAGGAGCGCTTTAAGTCGAACGGACTATTTATATCGAGTAATAAACAAAGTAAGAAAGAGCTTAACCAACTGAAAAAAGAAGTTATTTCTTTAGCCGAAAAACACGGATTGAAACTAAGAAATGTCGTTACCCCTTGGGATGCTTCTCAAGTTGTAGAAGGCCACTTTAATATTATATTTTCGTTAATGTTACTGCTCACCGCTATAGTGATTTTTATCGCCGCGAACGGAATCATTTTAACCATGACGACTAACATTTCCGAACGAACCAGAGAATTAGGGGTATTAAAAGCGATTGGTGCGACTGGCAAAGTACTGGCGTCAATGGTATTGACAGAAGCTAGTTTGATCGCTATTTTAGCTTGGGTATTCGCCTGTCTAGTCACCCTACCCATTAGTTACTCGGTGGCCTATTGGTTAGGGATATTACTGATAAAAACGCCGCTGGAGTTGACTTTAGAACCAATAATATTCGTTATTTCGCTGCCTGCCATGATTGCTATTACCGGCCTCGCCTCACTAGTGCCAATGCGAAAAATCATGAAGTTATCGGTAAAGAATAGTTTACTTTACGAATAGTTAAAATAAAGACGAAAAGGTCGATTTCTACTAAGTGATACCGACCTTTTCTTCGAATAAACTAACTACTTGGAAAAATTCGTCTTTCGATGAATTTTTCCAAAAGTAGATTATTTACCAGCAACAACATACATTGTCAGATGATAATCACCAGCTCTAAGAGCACCGTTACCGGTTTCCTCTAACGGGAACAAAATTGGTTCACCGGCTTCATCATAGCCAAAGCTCACAAAATTTGGAGCACTGACTTCTACAATATAATCTCCAGCTTTATCTAACGGAGCATCTATCAAGAACGCATCAAATCCTTCAAAATTTTGAAAGTTTTGTGCAACTAACGAAAGAGATCCATCGTTTTCTACATAAAACATTCTCAGCGAGCCGATCACTGCATCACCGACTGCAACGTCAAATCCGTTAAACTCTGCACTTAAAGTTAGTCCGCCTTTAGAGCTAAAGCGGTAGTAGTCCATCTCTCCGGCAACATCAATAGCACCTTCAATAATTGAGGCTTTTACGCGAAGTTCTTTATTCGTATTATCCCCTTGAAGGATCGTATTAGGAATATTGACATTTTTGAACGGTATACGCATTTCTGCAGTTGAATAATCACCTTCAAGTGTTAGCTTACCTCTTTCCGCGGCTTTCAATTTTATCGCAGAACGTTCAGAGAAAAATCGATGTCTAGTAGTGCTGTCAGTGAGACCTGAACCCACGCTTGCGCCAGATGCCATAGTGTGAAGAATCGCCTCATCGCCTTCCTGTAAACCATCAAATACAGGAAAGAATGCATCTGGGCTAGGAACTCCAGTTGATGGTAAACCAGAACCTGGTGAACCAAATGAATCATGATGACGTAGACCCAAATTATGGCCTAATTCATGTGCGCCGGTATTCGATGCTTGGTTAACAATTGCTGTAGACAGTGCGGCCTGAACATCACCGTCGATAACTGGAACACCCGAAACAGCGGAGAAAAATCCACCTGTAGGATCTAGCTGGACTGTAACTTCCCATAAATTGGCGTCAGCAAATGCAGAATCATTGCGATTCGCATTGCCTAAATCAATAGCTTCAGCCCGACCAAATAATATACCACCGCCAAAATCGATACAAATACCACTTTCAGTTTGGCATTCAAAATTCAATGTGGAGTAGTCACCTTCAGCAGGCTCTTCTTGGGTAAATTTGATTTTGAAATCAGTGTATGCTGCTTCCATATTTGCTTGAATGGAATCTCGTTCTTCATCAGTATAGACATGACTAACGAATACTTCTGGAACACCAGCGAATGCAATCGCTTGGAAAGTAGGAGAGCTTTGTTCAAAATTTAAATAGACTAATTGGCCGACTTCATGTCCCACGCCATAAAATATGTCAGATGCATCTAACGCTGAAACATCACCAGAAGCCGCATTTACATCTCCCATTGCTGCCGAACGAATCATTGATTCAAACTGCTCTAAGCTCAATCCTCTCCTGTCGCCACATCCATTACCACCACAATCATCAGTAATCACAGGAAGTGATGTGGTATCTTCAATGCCCGCTGCTAATGTAGAACCAATGGACAAAGAAAGTCCAGAGAGAGCAATCCCCGCAAAACCTAAAAGCTTTAACGGTGTCGTTATTTTTGTATTCATGTTAACTCCATATCTAAGTGTAATTAATTTCAGACCTTTGTAAATTTTATTTAAATCATAATACGGCTATTAGAAAGTTCTTCATTTTATTTGTGGCATCCAATTGCCAACTATTCGAATCCCCAACCGTTCGGAAAACCGAATATTACTGTGATGATAAACCGAAACCGTAGATAAGAACTAATAAATTTGACGGGAATAATGCACAGAAAAAATGTAATAAAAGCCAGTTGCGAAAGCGCTAACGTAAATACTTTGTCTGAAAGATCGATTAATTCTGAATTGTTGTTCGATGAGTACTTAGAATAAGTCATTGCCCTACAATAGACCTGAAAGTGAGGTTAATCCTTGGCGTCGAGACTTTGCTAGTCGGTGGTAACCGATGCAACCAATGAGTCTGAGTCGTTCCCTTCATCACTATAAGGCTGCCATTTGTTAGATTGAGAGAAACTGTTTTTTTATCTCTCTTATGTTTAAAAGCGAACATTCTTTCTGCACCAAAGCTCACTGATGCAACCGCCCCATTACGCTTAAGATCTTTTTCCGCATCACTGTGCCATGCCATGCCTTCACTGCCATTGTGATACAGATTAAGAAGACACGAATTATATGTTTCAGAGGTAATCTGCTCTATTTTTGTCTTGACTTGTATTAAGTACTTGTTCCAAGCGAGCGCTTGCTTAGTGGTATTTGAATAGGTATATAGGAAAGGTTTATCACCATACCAAGCTACTTTTCTTTTGGTGAGGTAATGCTTGCCGTGCACTATAGCCTGATCTTGTTGCCAAAGAATATTCTCAAAAAAGTATTCGAAGTATTTATCAGCAAGTAACTGTTCGAAAACATCGCCATAATATTCTACCACTCCGTCTCGCGGTAATATATTGATGGGTTGATCTAATAAATCACCAAACAAATCGTTCATCGATGCTTCTCAATTAATTCGTGAAATCGTTAAAGTTTGATTGAGTCTCACGACTTGGCATCATGAAAAATAATACCGAGCGCAAAGCGTTGGCCCCGTATCACCTCGCTGACACCATGTTTCATGGTGACTCTATAAAATCCTTTAGTTCCCTTAGCGGGCCGAAAATTGGAAGCAAAGATAATCATATCTCCTTTACCGGGCTGTAAGACTCTAGCCCGCGATTGCGCCCGAGGAATTTGCTCTGTCAGTACCAATTCACCCCCAGAAAAGTCGGTTCCAGGCTCACTAAGGTTTATCACCAGCTGAATAGGGAAATAAACATCGCCATAGAGATCTTGATGCAAAGTGTTAAAACCGCCTTCATTATATTTTAACATCAAAGGTGTCGGAAGCAATTGTTCGTGTTGTACACAGATATTGCTAAATTCCTCTAAGTTGTTGGGGAATTCTTGCGACAACTTTAGTGACTTCATCCATGCATTAGCAACCGGTACTAGCAGGGGATAAATTTTTTCTCTTAAATTGTAAACTATTTCTGGCAGCGGATATTTGAAATACCGGTACTCGCCATTGCCAAATCTATAACGTTGCATGTCGACAGTCTTTCGGTATCTGGAATGATCACCATAGAGTTTTTTTAGTTGTTCGCAATGCTCGCTATTTAATAGTTTAGAAATACTCGAATAGCCATTATGGAGCAAGTCTTCGATAACTTGTTGCCAATCTATTTTCGCTATCCGTTGGTCAATGCAATTGCCACTGTTAGCCTTATTACTTTCGGTCGCCCGACTTTTCACTCTCACTTTCTGTTCAGTCATACTATTTTCCGTTATGCGTTTGCCAACTCTATAATATCGCTTATTATGAATCTGTATTGTTAATGATTGTTGGCCGCTTCCCACCCGATTAACGCAGATTTACGATTTTCCCCCCAACGATATCCACCTAACGCACCACTTGATTGAATGACTCGATGGCAAGGAATAATATAAGCAATGGGGTTGCTTCCAATGGCGGTACCAACAGCTCTAGATGCCTTGGGATTACCTATTTGACTTGCGATCTTGCCATAGGTCGCCAACTTTCCGTTTGGGATAGAAAGCAAACTTTCCCATACTTTAAGTTGAAAAGGCGTTCCCATTAAATGAAGTTTTATGGTCTCTAATTTGGCCCAATCCTGCTGGAATATAAACAAAGCCTGTTGCTGAAATTGGTCGACTAAGGAATGTATATTTGCCCTGGGAAATGAATCCTTTAGTTCATCCAACCCGACTTGTTCGTCGTCGACAAAGGATAAATGACAGATACCTTTGTGAGTCGACGCGACAATCGCTCGTCCAAATTGAGTATCGGCAAAACAATAGTTGATATCAATATTTGCACCTCGGTTCTTGAATTCTCCAGGGGTCATCCCTTCAATATTAACAAACAAATCATGCAATCGGCCGGTTCCAGAAAGCCCTGTCTCAAATGCCGTATCCATCAAGTTTGATTGCTTATCAACTAGGCACTTCTTGGCGTATTCTATACTCAAGTACTGAATAAATTTCTTCGGGCTAACACCTGCCCATTGAGTAAAAACCCGTTGGAAATGAGCTCCGCTCAACCCCGTAGATCTGGCTATTTGCTCCAGGCTAGGCTGCTGCTTGAAGTTCAACCTTATATACTCTATAGCTTTTTCGACACGTTGGTAATCTCTTGATTCAGGTAATTTCACGGCCGATTTCTCCTTCGTATTGTGTCGCGTTATTAAATTGAGCATCTTGATTTAACGAGCGATTCGTAAATTAACCGACATCCGATGGGTTTAAACAATTTATCACTCTTAATAGAGACGCTATCTTATCAATCTAGTATAACGGACTCGACCCGAATCTTGTGGTCTTCCAATTTTTGATATATTTTTGAAAGGTATTGTACAAAAGCAAAGCTAAGAAAGGTCTAATAAATATAGCTCAAATAATGGCCCTGAAGGATAGAGCCTTATTCTTACTGCACTCAAATATAAGATTCAAACGATTAAAGAATTACTAATTAGGCATATATGTAACTCTAACGAGTTTCATTGCTGCTCACTTGTAACAACTTGCCAAGCGACAGCTTGAAGTTTAGCTGCATCTTCTGCGCTTAAACCTGCTGTGTAGGGTAGTCCAACTGACGATTGTTGGTATAAGAATCCGAACAAGACATTAGCCGCTAAATAAGTTCCCGCCAAGCTGGGGTGTTTGATATCTTCCTTGAAAGTGCTGCTTCCATCACTATCAAAACTCTTAATGTCTTTAGTATACAATTCAATTTCAGGAAAATTTAGCTGAGCCTTTTCGAAGGCTAACCCCACAGGGACTACTTGAGAATTGATAGCAGTTGCCATTGCCATAAAACTATTTTTCAAAGAGTTGGTCATCTCCGGACGCCCCTTGTAAGCCCAACTCATAAATAAAACAGGTTCTGCCCCCGTCTTCCGAATCATTTTTGCTAACAACTGAGTTGAGCGAATAAATTCTTTCTTTCTACTCTTAGTGATGGGTTCACTGCTGTGGGCCTGCAAAATAACTTTGTCCCATCGTTCTTCTTTTAAAGCACTTTTTAGACCTGCTTGATGTTCCGATAACCGGCCACCAGATATCGTCATCAGGCGAAATCGCGATTTTCCTGCTCGCCACTTGTTTGCGGCTCTAGCTATATTGGAGACGTGGTTTTGAATTCCATTATTAAAATAACTAAAACTATTGCCGACGAACAAAACTCGGTCATTTAATTCTACTGAACTCGATTCCGAAGCACTAATAGATAACATTGACGATGATGCTAACAAAAAGCTAAATAGTATGATTTTAAAACTCTTGTTAAACAATTTATTAAACTTTTTCATTGATGATTTCTCGTTTTATGTATCGGAATGTCGTTTATTTTAGAAATTAATTAAGCACAATCGGAGCCCACCATATTGCAACGATTGAAAGAACAAAAAGGCCTGTAGTATTTAACACAATTCCTGCTCTCACCATATTGGGTATAGAAATCATTCCCGAAGCAAAAACTATTGCATTGGGTGGAGTTGCTACCGGAAGCATAAATGCGCAACTAGCAGCAAGGGTAATGGGAACACACAATGTTAGCGGAGATATACCACCTTCGAGAGCAATCGCTGCGACAACCGGTAGAAAAGTGGCGGCAGTCGCAAGATTGCTTGTTAACTCAGTTAAGAAAATGACCAAACAAGTTGCGGCTAGTACCAAAGCGATAATTCCAAACGCACCCAATGGTGCCAGACTTCCCCCTAACCACTGTGCTAATCCAGAACTAGATACCGCTGCCGCTAGGCTTAACCCGCCACCAAATAAAACTAATACCCCCCATGGAAGCCGGTTAACATCGTGCCAAGTCATTAATTGAGGTTGGGCACTACTACCACTCGGGATCAAAAATAGAAACATTGCCGCTGTCATTGCAATACCTGCATCCGATAATCCTTCGAGACCAAAAGAGGCCGCAAGAGGACGACGCGAAATCCACATGATAACAACTAAGAAAAAAACCACTGCTACTCGTTTTTCTGGCGCAGTAATTTCGCCGAGCTCATTTTTCATTTTCTTCAATTCTAACTGTGCAAGTTCACTGCTTGGAATATCAACTTGATAAATAAACCGTGTTAATACCAGCCACGTAATTGGTAACATAACAAGCATCACGGGAACACCAACCATCATCCAACTTGCAAAGCTAATATTAATATTGTAATTATCGGATAAAAATGCAGCTAACAGCGCATTAGGTGGAGTACCGATTAATGTTGATAAACCGCCGATCGTCGCAGCATAAGCGAGACCTAATAGCATCGCTATTTTGAAGTGCTTTCTATTTTCTGCAGTTAATCCATCGCCATTTTCAGTGATGATCTTTATTACAGAAACCGCTATTGGCATTAACATCATAGTCGTAGTAGTGTTGGTCATCCACATAGATAGCAAAGCCGAAACCAACATGAAGCCACCTATAAGCCGTTTACCCTCGGTTCCTGTATAGTTCAAAATCGATAGTGCTATTCGTTTATGCAAATTCCATCGCTCGACCGCCAATGCGAGAATAAAAGCCCCCAGAAATAAATATATAATGGGATGAGCGTAACTGGCAGTCGTCTCTCTAATTGAAGCAACACCAAAAACATTAAAAGTTACAATCGGTATAAAGGCTGTCACTGGGACTGGTACAGCTTCAGTAGCCCACCACACTGCCATCCACAAACCAACGGCAGCGGTACCCCATGCGGCCGACGGCATTGTAGTTTGCTCCCCACCAAACACAGTCATTAACATAAAGACTGCTGGTCCCATCACCAAACCTACGTTTGAATATGTGGCGCGCTCTTGTTTTGAGTCGATCTCTTGAATTTCTTCAGTCATTGGTTATACCAAGATTAATTAGCTCAGTAGTAATACTATCAAGCCGATTTCATCTTTAACAAAATTATAATTGCAGGGAATCAATACAAAAAGGATTACAGTCCATCGCCCGCACCCTTAATGAGTGACTTTATTTAGAAATATAATACTTAAAATCAAGATAATACGATTTTCCAAGGTCCCGATGAGAGTCTGAAAAGAAACCGAAATATCTGTCAGCTAAGGGAGCGCGCCTATCAGCGATATTATTTACACCAAAGCGTATACGACTGTTCTCTAGCTTATAAGTAAAACTCATGTTAACTGTTGTCATAGCGGGAATCACATATCGCTGCCCACTTTCTAACGTTAAAGAGTCTTGATAGAACTCACCAATACGGTTTGCCGTTACAGATGCACCATAATTCTCATAGGACCAATGCAATTTAGCTGATTGCCTCTTTTCCTGATTTCCATCTTTTCCGATTAAATCGTCGAAACCTGCAATTGGAATACTTGAAGGTAATAGTCCTTGCGCTTGAGCTTCTAACAGAATGTCCGACTCGCCTCCCGCCTCTTGAAATAGTTCGTCAAGCATTGCCGCATTGTATTTGAAATCGAATTTCCCGAAAGACGAATCCAGAGTATAATAGATGCTGATGTCATGACCCTCTACTGTACGAGTATCAAGGTTGGCATATCGGTCAAAAACTTGAGTCAATTCCCCCGCAGGGCAAACTCCAGCAGCTTGATAGATAGCTATTTCATCATCAGTCGGATCATTTCTAACAACTGCACTATTGAAAGAAGCAGAGTCACAACCGGTTGGCCCGTTTTGCAATCGCAATATCAAGTCCAGTATGGAATGATTCTCTTCACCAAATAACCCAATGGTGTCAGTTTTTTCAATAGTCCAATAATCTAAACTAACAGTTAGATTATCAAAAGGAGAAAAAACGAAACCTAAAGAAGTGTTGGTTGACTCTTCAGGTTTAAGCTCATCGCTCCCTTGTGCAATTCGTTGAATGTTATTTGTGCAATCCAATGTATCTTGATTAGGGTCACCACCATTTCCTGCTGCGTAAACACAAGCCCAATCCGTACGAGTATTATTTCTCGCAATAATATCTTCGTTTAAAGTCACTAAGTTTGGTGCTCTAAAAGCTTCTGACCATGAACCTCTAAATAAAATCTCGTTAAAAGGCCGCCAACCAAACGCCACTTTTCCGACGGTAGTTGATTGGACATCCGTAGAGTCTTCATAGCGTATCGCCGCTTGAACATCTAAGTCTTCTAGAAGTGGTAATTGAATCTCAGTAAACAACGATGAGACATTCCGGCTACCAATATTATCGAGCGTGGGGCTAGAATTTAAAACATCTGAAATATAGGGATAAGTATCACCCTCCCAATCAGTGAAGATAATCGTACCATCCAATCTGTCATCACGATCATCGCGAAAAGATTCTCTTCTTAATTCTATTCCAGCGAGAAATCCGACCGGGCCGGCTGGCATATCGAAAATGCCATTATTAGAAAATTTAAGATCAAACGTAGAAAGTTCTGATTCGGAATTACGATAAACATCAATTATTGCTTGTTCTATATTACTATTCACACCTCCACTAAAGGGATTATATGCAGAGGCTGTCGTATCGTTAAGCGCAGCTTGCATTAGAGTGTTTGATACTCGGTTATGAGTGACTTCATCTTTGGTTGATTTCGATGTCGTTATTGCCGATTCCCAGTCCCAATCTCCAATATCGCCACGGAGCCCTGCAAGTAATCGATAAGTTTGACCATCATTGTCTACGACCCTTGGCAGCTCAGCAAATCGATAATTATCTAAGATCAGTTCTAACCCTGTACATGGCACGTCAGTTCCAATCACTGAATCAGGAAGTCTATTGGCAGAACCACAGGGTCCAAGTGGATTCCAATAGTTATCTGCAGCCACTCGTAATTTAACACTCGAAAATGAAGCTGATGCATGCCTTAATAAATTGGTTTTTGAATTATAAAAAGAAAGCTCATTAAAGCTCTCTAAACCATTGCCAAAATCATGAACGAATGAAACATATAAATTACTTCGTTCGAGTTTTGAATTGATATCTCTATTTTCGTTGAGATTGTGGCGATAAGTGCCCTGTCCATCAATCGCACCACACGTGCCATAACCGATTTCATATTGGCAACGGGGGTCACCCACAGGATAAGTCTCGAACTCTCCGGACCTATCGGTAAGCAAATCACGTAGCCCTGCACCGCTTGCTGATGATACTAAGTCAAATTGACCATAAAGCGAATTCGCGCTGTCGTTTCTAAAAACAGTACTGTCTGACCAAAGCGATCCTAACGGTAAGCGAGATCTAAAATCTGATTCGGACCAGCGAGGGTCTTCTGTTGAATTAACTCGACCACGGTCATAATAGTTAAAAAACGCACTCAAATTTGAACGTCCATTGTTAAAGTCCTTCCCCCATTCAAGGTTGAAAGTTTTATCTTTACGAGACAAAGATTCATAGTCAGAATATTTGGCTCGAATGTTAAATCCTTCAAAGTTGTCTTTCATTACATGATTAACAACTCCGGCAACAGCATCCGCACCGTAAATAGCTGAGGCACCGTCTCGTAGTACTTCCAAGCGCTGTAACCCTGTTACTGGAATAGAACTTGAATTAGGGGAGTTTACGGGTACAAAACTTCCACCGACCTCCTCAGTTTGAAACGTTGCTGAGTTAACAACTCTTCTACCATTAAGTAAAACTAACGTATTTCCAGTACCAAGACTTCTCAAATTGAATGCGCCAACATCTCCTCGAGCAGCATTGACACCACCGCTAATATTTTCTGCCTCGTTCATGAAATTGTTACCACTCTCCGGCAACATATCGAGGAGTTCGTCTCCAGAATCGATACCAAGCGCTTCTATATCGTCGGCTGTGATTATCGTAACCGCAAGTGCATCTTGCACGGCAGCTCCTCTTATTTGAGAGCCTACGATTACTATTTCTTCACCTTTTTTTCTACTAATTTCGTCGTCTCTAGCTTCTTGCGCCGCAGTAGGTAAACTCACGAAAAGAATAAATGGTGCAACATACATGAGTTTGTGAAATCTATTTTTCTGAATGATACCAGTACTATGGAATGTTTTTTCGATCGTTCTATTTGCAACTTTCATCTTTGAACACCCTGCCTAATTTTAATTATTATTCTCTATTACAACGCGCGAGCCGACAATACCCCCTATTGATATTTCAAAAAAATTATAAAATGTTATTTTTATAGAGTTGGAAGTTGGCAGTTGGCAGTTGGCAGTTGGCAGTTGGCAGCGTTAAAACAAATGCTCTACGAATGGAAAAAATAAACCAACCAATATCAACGATATCGCTATAATAGAATGCCGTTGATTTGCAATTGATGTTTCTTGAGCGTGATTATTATTCGCTATTGGAAGCACGATAACATGAGGCTCGTCAAGCAAATGACGGGAATCTCCAAGAGTCTCTAATCGTGCCCAGACTTCCGATAACTCCTCGAAAGCCCAGCGATTCATTGGGTCTTGTTCTAACCATTTGGAGAAGTTGTTCCATTCAAGTGGATCAATCTCTTCCGAGTCTAGCATTGCAATCCATCTTGATGCCTGTTCGCTTACCTCGTCAGGTATACCGTCACCAGACCATTCATCAATAGTCATGAGATTACACTTTCTTTTCTCTAGAATCACAGGCTTGAGACATATTCCTCTTGCCCAGAAATTCGCTCTTACTAAGCGTGTTACGTAGTAGGTATTTCCGACATAAATGCATACCTCGTGTAAGATGGTTCTCTACAGTTTTTGTACTAACCCCCAGTGTTCTAGCTATATCTTGGTGTGATAGTTCTTCAATTTTACGCATTATAAATACCTGGCGGCAAACTGGCGGTAACATATTGACAGCTTCAAGTAAGTTACGTTTTTGTTCTTTCTCAATTGCTATTCGCTCAGAACTTGGACGGGATAATAGGTCAGAATTCCAGCTCTGAATCTCCGCCTTCTTGTTATCTTCTACTTTCCGACGACGAATACGACTTATTGCCAGATTCTTTGCAATTCGAAATAACAGAGGGCGCTCTTCTGATATGACGCCCTTCTTTCTCTCAATATAAACTCTAAAATAGGCCTCTTGCATGACTTCTTCTGCATCATGATGCTCTAATAACCTCAATAGCATTGCAAACAACATGGCTTTTGTCTGCAAAACCAGAAGTTTCATTTCGCTTTGGAAGTTTAGGTTCTTATCGACCATGTGTGAAGAAATAGGTTTCAATGATGTGAAAAGACTTTTTAATCTACTACCAATCGGGGTTGTTATCAATTTAAAAATTAAATTTTGACGAAAAAACAGTTCTTAGTATTGATAAGACATCTAATTGAAAACATCCGAACGAGCCTTATTCTCTTTTTTAAAGAATGATATAAGTACTCAATAGTAACCGTAGAAATAGAAGGCGCGTTCCAGAAAAATAACCCGAAGTAAATTTCTTGGATGCAATTATCAATGAAAGCTCGCAGTTCTATAAAAGAACTAATTGGTGTTCGTCTACCTCACCCGCCAATTTACAGTCCATCAATTTATCTAAACTTCCAGACTTTATCAGACGAAACTTTCTAATTTAGATTCAAGTAACATTGTTTCTTCGGCCTTATTGTACGCGTAGTTGTCAACCCCACATTTTATTAAATATTTGTTGCGGTAATCGTTATGAAAACGAATAACTAAAACTTAATCTTCAGTCCATCCAATAAACCGTCGTTCAACTTGAGTTTTTCACTCCACTGTTCTAAGCCTTTTGTATATTGCTCTAACTCTCCTAGGTCGCCTACTTTATCCGATATAGCCTCACTGAACTTGCCTTTAAGTTTTTCTGCTTGTTGTTTAACTTTTTCTCCGATGGCTTGGGTAAACATACTATCTAAACTAGAATTAACTTTAAACGTTGGCTGTTCAAGAGTACCCGTCAGTTTCACATCAATGCTCAATTGCTTCTGTTGGTTTAAACTACTCGCCATTGTTTTTTGCCAACCGGTTAGATTTTCTGGTGCTTTGATATTGGGCTGGTTAAGGATGACTGAAAGTGACAAATCAAGTTTATCCATCGAAATTTCCCCATCTAAACTGGAATTTAATCGTGCGCTTTTTATTACCCAGCTTCCGAGATCAGTTTCCATTAAGTTAAAATTCTCAACAGCCCAACCATCCACTGTTGATGAAAGCTTAGTTTGCATTTCATTCTCATCTTTCCAATCGCTTAAAAGCGAAAAATCAGCTTTTCCACTACCGTTCATCTCAATATCTAACGTTGCCGGCCTACCGACTAGCCATGGAAAGTAACCTAAGTTGGCTCCACTACCATTAAGAGACCACTTTTCATCTTTACCACTTAAATTTATTTTCTTTATCAATACATCAGGAAATAATTGATTATCTTTAAATTGGACTTTAAGTCCTTGCTCAGTAGAGTACACAAGTGCTTGGTCACTGCTTCCGGACTCACTTTTCATCCCAGACATTAGGTCAATCGCTTTTCGTAGCCAAGGCGTAAATTCTGGTCCTAAGAATTTATCCGACAAACCGGCGACGCCATTACCCAATCCTATATTGTCCATGACGGCTTTGAGATCGGCTTTTGGCCCAGCTTTTACTGCTGCTATTTGAGTTTTGATCGTTTGTTGATCGATTTTAAATTGTTCATTTAACGATGAGATTCTTTTCTTCTCTTTCTTAATATCTTTTTTTAGTTTTTTCCAAGCTTTCCGGTCAGTGAGAAGGTTCATTTTATTTTCTTTGGCTCGGTTAGTAAGCCTTTTGAAATCGGACTCTAGCACTTTGATTTGTTTTTTATTCTCCTCTGCATCCAGTTCTTTTTTCCAATAGGCTTCCATCAATTCTTGAGAAGCATCTAACTCACTTAATCTTTTTACAGTGATTAAATCGGCTTTTGCGACCATTGCTCTAATTTCTGATTCCGTGAGTTCAGGTAATTCAATTGAACTAACTTGTTGGCTAAGTTGCTCCGCCGCTCGACCTTTGGCTAATTCGCCACTTGTCGTTCTTTTAGTTCCAACTTGAACACCCGTTAGATTAAGCTCATCAATTTGTAGTTTCTTCCACAACAGCGCGTCCGTATCGAGCGCAAATCTAATCTGTTCGATTTCTACAAGGTTTTGCATGGGTTGATCGGGATCAGCAGCCTGGAGTCCATTTATCTGCACACCTGTTGGGAATAGCGAGAGTTCTATGGTATCTATTTCTACTTTTGCACCGAGCACTTCCGAGCCAGACGATTCAAGTCCACTCTTTACAACCCCAGGTGCAACCAAATACCAACCAGCAGCAAATAAAGCGATTAAAAAGAAGAATGCGATAACGCCCCAAAGACGAATAACTTTCATGTCAATTTCCTATTGTTGTCCATTCTTTATTTTATTAAGTACTACCACTAAATTATTCTGAATAGAGATGCCAAAATTTAGAAGCCTTCAGCATTTTTGTTACTTTAAACTGCTCAATTTTTACTAACCATTTTTCTCGATAAGCCTCTACCGCGATTCGTGTAAGAGGAAACAAAATGATTGCAGCAATAATAGATACGGCTAACGACCCCATGACCCCACTGTAATAAAAATTACTCCATCGACCGATCACTGTATTGAAGAATGATTCCCACATTTCAAGCATTGAAGGTGACTGCAAAATGCTAAGCCCAACGTTCTCGAATACTGGCGAGAGTAAATAACCTATGAATGCAAACAACGGATAGCTAATCAAAAGTATGCTCAAATTCACTCGAAACCATAAAGCAAACATCAGGACTACTGCGTTATGAAGCGATAGAAAAGGAGTGAGCCCTAGTATGGCGGCTAACGAGACAGCAATAGCCAGTTGATTAGGAGACTGTTCTGAATTAAGGGCTTTTAATAATTTGGCCAATATAGTTAACATATGATTCCCTGAATGTTTGAGTTCTAAATCTAGTTCGGCAAAAGATAAAGGTCTTTAATGAGCTTAATTAAGTTGAGACTTTGGTCCGACAACACTAGCTTCACACCGGTTAGCCACACAGAAAGGTTTGGGGGCTTCAATATAGCGACAGATTCCGACCATTCCTTGTTTCTGCTGTTTCAGTTTTTGCATACCATTAAAAACTGCCACTTTGTTTTTTAAATTATCAACTTCAGAATTGGTTTCAGAGTAGACCAAATAACGCGCATGACCGCCGCAAGGCGAATGACCGACACCAATCACTTTGCAGTGATTGTTCGATTCACAACTCAAACCGACAAGATCTTCTATTTCCTTAAACGACGGAACAACACTGTTTGATTCTGGATTACCTTCGATTGAGATTGGATGAATCGACGACAAATTAAGATTAGTTTGATCGTGCTTAGAGTTAGTGAATTTCTTTTTTGATATAGAATCATGTGATGAAGCGATTTCTTGCGGCTCTTCTGTTTTTTGCGCACAAGACACGTTAGTCAATAAAAAGAACCCAATAGACAGGGAAACAAATAATGGTTGTTTTAATGACTTAATAAACAAATTAACACTCCTTGATTGAACTAATAATCTAACGGATTTTATTGCCGATAGCTACTTAATCGACTGCTGCCACAAAATTGGCCAATATCACATTTTATTACATTTACCAATTCATAAATATGCAACTTTCACAAAAATGCGTCGTCTTAGTAAACAGATGCATGATGCATCTCCCGCACCCCCTCCTAATTGACGCGGGATTGGCGTTTAGTTTCCCCAAGCTAAATGCCATATCGACCTCAAGACAACTCGTCTTGAGGTCTTTTTTTTGCATGTTTTATATTCAAATCAGCGCTTACGTTGGCTCTCCTCATAATGAGTCATGATTAAATGAATAACTAATATTATATCTAGCAAGGTGTCAAATTGGCATAAGCCAACATTAACCATTTAGTGCCCACACTATCAAAATTCACCTGAACACGCTCTTGTGCGCCGTCACCTTCGCTATTTAAAATGACACCTACGCCGAACTTCTTATGTTGCACCATTTGCCCCAAGCGAAACGCTCCACCAGTATCACCTGAAATCGACTTGTTCGCACGAGGTGTATCATAACTGGGCTGGCTGATTTGAGAATTTAACCGAACGTCCTCCTTTAATTCGGACGGTATTTCTCGAATAAATCGCGATACTGCCGGATAGGTTTCTTTACCGTATAACCTTCGTTTTTCAGTATAAATAAGATAGAGTTTTTTCATTGCTCGGGTAATGCCAACGTACGCAAGACGTCGTTCTTCTTCTAATTTATCGGGCTCTTCCATCGACATCATATGAGGGAAGAGCTTTTCTTCCATTCCTGCGATAAACACCAAGGGAAATTCTAGCCCTTTGGCAGAATGCAAGGTCATTAATTGAACGCAATCTTCATATTGTTCCGCCTGCGTATCTCCCGCTTCCAACGACGCGTGTGCTAAAAATGCTGTCATCGGTGAGAGATCGGGATAATCATCGGTATCAAACTCTCTTGCTGCACTGGCAAGTTCCGCCAAGTTTTCTTTCCTCGCCAGCGCTTTTTCGCCTTTCTCTTTGGCGTATAATTGGTCAAGTTCTGCTAGCTCGATCGTCAGCTGAATTTGTTCGGACAAAGGAAGCTCGTGGAATTCTTCGAAGCCCTTTTCTACAATATTCAGAAAACTAAATAATGAAGTCGTGGCTTTAGGCGATAGTGTTCTTTGTTCAACCACATATTGAGCGGCTTCCCATAACGGAACTTTCTTTTCCCTAGCACGTTGACGAATTAGCTCCACACTTTTAGGTCCTAGTCCACGAGCCGGCACATTAACAACCCGTTCAAAAGCCGCATCGTCTTGATGGTTATACATTAACCGTACATACGCAAGCGTGGTTTTAACTTCCGCTCGTTCGAAGAATTTAAGGCCTCCGTAGATTCTGTAAGGGATTTGTCGTTGTAAAAGAAACTCTTCTAATACCCGTGACTGAGCATTCGATCGATAAAGTAATGCACAGTCATTATAGGCTCCACCTTGTTCGTACCAATCAGTAATCCTGCTTGAAATAAACCGGGCTTCTTCCTGTTCGTTAAATGCGGCATAAACCGAAATTGGTTCTCCTTGATTCCCTTCGGTCCAGAGATTTTTTCCCATTCGTTCTTGATTGTTGGCAATTACAGCATTGGCCGCTTGCAGGATATTCCCAGTGGAACGATAGTTTTGCTCCAGTCGTACGACCTTATTATCGGAAAACTCAGTCTCAAATCGCTGAATATTTTCAATTTTTGCCCCTCGCCAACCATAAATCGATTGATCATCGTCACCAACAATAGATATTTTGCAGTCGTTGGAAGTCAATAGTCTGATCCAAGCGTATTGAATGCCATTAGTATCTTGAAACTCATCGACCAATAAATGTTTAAACCTTTCCTGATAATGCTCTCTTAAATGTTGCATATCTCGTATAAGCTCATAAGCTTTAAATAACAATTCTGCGAAATCAACTAACCCACCCCTTTGACATGCAACTTGATATTGAAGATAAACCTTAGTATGAATACTAGTGAACAAATCACCGCGATGATTAATATCAGCCGGTCGCTTGCCCTCATCTTTTTGATGATTAATAAACCATTGTGCTTGTTTTGCCGGCCATTCGTTTTCATCTAGCGTCATTTCCTTCATCACTCGTTTGATCACTCTCAACTGATCGTCAGAATCAAGAATTTGAAACGTATCAGGTAGCTCAGCATCTCTCGCATGGGCCCGTAATAAGCGATGTGCTAGTCCATGGAAGGTACCGATCCACATGCTACTACTTGATCGACCTAATAATTGTTCCACTCGGCTGCGCATTTCATGGGCCGCTTTGTTAGTAAATGTCACCGCCATGATAGAGTGTGGCGTTAGGTTTTCCATCGCAATTAACCATGCAATACGATGAACAAGGACCCGAGTTTTTCCTGAACCGGCCCCCGCTAAAACCAACAAGGCCGGGGCATCAGCGGTAACGGCGTCTCGCTGCGCTTTATTTAAACTATCTAAAATTGGTGTGACATCCATATGGGCTTTGTGTATCTTTAATAGAATTCGAAAAGGGCTGAAACTTCAATGAAACGTAAAATCTTTAAGGTATTTTACCTATTTTTTCTGACACCAACAGTACTAGCTGAAAATAATTTTTCTAAGTTGTTGGAATTTAGCCAACAAGCCTATACTGCATCTTCCGATAAAGCGCCAATGCCTTTGATTTCGTTAGAGATACCCAATGCAGATCAGTCACAAGCCTACCATGCTCAATCTTTGCTGGTAAAAAAGATCCTCAATGCCAACCCTCAGGATGCGATCCGAGGATATAAAGCAGGACTGACGTCCAAACTGGGTCAAAAAAAGTTTCGTGTATCTTCGCCAATTTACGGTGTTTTATTTGCTAAGGGCGAAACTCGGCAGAAACAATCGGTCAATTTATCATCAGCATACAAACTAATGCTAGAAACTGAAGTTGGGTTTATTTTGGCAAATGACATTGTTACTCCTCTGTCTTCTATTGAGCAGCTGAAAAGTTACATTGAGAGCGTACTTCCTGTCATAGAATTGCCTGATTTGGCTTTTGACAATTTATCTAAGTTGACTGGTATCAACATCGTTGCCACTAACGTCGCTTCCAATCGCTATATTCTCGGTGATAAACATACCCTTCCGATTGATTTTTCATTAAATTCGCTAACCACCCAACTGACAGTATTTGCTAAGGACGGCTCAAAGAACTCTGTTGTTATCACAGGAAAAGGGAGTGATGCTTCTGGTGACCAGTGGAAAGCATTGTTGGATCTAGTCAATCATCAACTAGAAAAGGGAAATTCGCTAAAGCGGGAACAATTATTAATTACCGGCGCATTAGGAAAAATGGTACCTGCGACGATTGGCAATTATCGCGCAGATTTCGGCCGGCTAGGCCAAATCAACTTTAATATAAATCGATGAAATTAGTAGGTAGAGCATTGTCCATAATGGACAGTGTTTTTACAAATATCATATACATAATTTTTCTCTAAGCGTTAATCTACCTCCGGAGTACATATTCGAATGAATCATTCGCCCAGCCTTCACGACATCACTGAGCAACTAACTTCGCTTAAGAACGCTTTTTTGGAGAATCCATATCCTGCCGAGAAATTGCGCAAGCAGCAGTTAATAGCCCTGAAATTTTCACTGCTAAAACATAAAAACAAATTGGTAAAAGCCGTCTCCGCCGACTTTGGCAGCCGCTCAGAGGACGAGACATTGTTGGCGGATATCATGCCAACTGTGATGGCTATCGAACACGCAATTAAACATTTATCCAGTTGGATGAAAACTGAAAAGCGCAAAGTAGCGATGTTGTTTCAACCGATATCCAATCGAATTATCTATCAACCTCTTGGTGTCATTGGGATTATGTCTCCCTGGAACTATCCCATTTATTTGTCTCTTGGTCCGTTAGTTGCTGCAATCGCAGCGGGTAACAAAGCGATAATCAAACCAAGTGAATTCACTCCCTATACCAATCGAATTATCAACGATATTGTTAGCGAAGCATTTACTTCAGATGAAGTCGCTTTAGTCGAAGGTGATGCCGAGATGGCCGCTCACTTTTCTGGTTTACCCTTTGACCATTTAATATTTACCGGCTCAACCGCCGTAGGTAAGAAAGTAATGGCCGCCGCTGCTCAAAACCTAACTCCTGTCACTTTGGAGCTTGGTGGTAAATCTCCAGCAATCATTGGTGAAGATGTCACAGCCGAATTTGCTGTTGAGAGAATGATGTATGGAAAATGCGTTAACGCCGGTCAAACTTGTGTTGCACCTGATTACGTCCTTTGTCCAGAAAATAAAGTTTCAGAGTTGAAGGACGAATTTCAACGCCAATTTAGCCAGCTCTACCCTGACTTAAATTGCGGCGATTACAGTTCAATAATCAATAGCGAGCAATATACCCGCCTCAAAACCTGGCTGCAAGATGCCGTTGATAAAGGGGCTACAAAATTTTCGATGGCGAATAACATCGACCAAGAAAGTCGACTAATGCCTTTGACTTTACTGTTGAACGTCAACGATTCCATGCAGGTAATGCAACAAGAAATTTTTGGGCCATTATTGCCAATCGTGCCTTATAGAAATCTGCAAGAGGCTATCAAATACGTACAAGATCGCCCAAGACCACTGGCGCTATACGTATATACCCACAACAAAGGTATTGAAGATGACATTCTCAAACGGACCCATTCAGGCGGCGTTTGTATTAATGACGCAGCAACCCATGTTATTCAGGAAGACCTCCCCTTTGGCGGTGTCGGTCCTTCGGGAATGGGCCATTATCATGCCAAAGAAGGGTTCCATACTTTCAGTTCAGTAAAGCCAGTACTGAGAAGAGGTAAGTTTAATTCCGCCAAGCTCGCTTTGCCTCCTTATGGCAAATTCATTCATAAATTTATTTACAATTATTTACTTAAATAAAACGCCGTAATTAGCGCAATGGCCGTTTGCTGTCTATACTCTTTTAATATCCAATGCCCCAGTTGAGTAGTAGGAATTGCTGGTAAAGAATTATCTCAATTTTGCTATATTTATTTTGAAGCAACTCTTCGAAATAAACGCGATCATGAGAACTTAAGTTGCAAGGATGTCATGATTAGAGTTCTACTATTCGATAGACAAAAAAAGACTCTTTCTTTGGTCGAAAAATTACTCTCGATTAATAATCCTGAGCAATATGAAATTAGCTGGCATGCTGATTTCCAAGGTGATATTTTTGAAGCTTCCAGTTTTGATATCATTCTTATTGCTCATTACTCGTCTACCCATTATGTGCTCGATATCATTAAGGAAGTTGTACACTTAGAACTTCCCATTCCTTTAGTTTTACTGACCGCTTCTAACGATTTAGATCTCGACCACTCTGCAATGGGATTGGGAGCGGCTGATTGCATTCCGATTCCAGAATTAACTGAAAGTTTATTACAAAGAACGATTCGACATGCAATCGGGAGAAAAAATACAGAAGCTCAATTAAGTTTTGTCGCTACTCACGATCAACTAACAGGGCTGGCAAACCGCTATTTATTTCATGAACATCTATCTCACTCGATTAGCGTTGCTAAGCGGAATAATAATTCATTTGGATTGCTTTTCCTCGATTTAGATCAGTTCAAGCGAATTAACGACTCTCTCGGACACGATATAGGCGATATGCTGATCATCGAAGTAGCAAACCGGATTCGAAATACTGTAAGAACAACTGACATCGTCGCAAGAATGGGTGGGGACGAGTTCACCATTTTGGTGAATGATATTAATAACAAAAAGGAACTCGCTCTAATAGCAAAAAAAATACAACTGGCGCTCGACCCCGTTGTCCAAATTCAAAATCAAGAGCTGTATGTCACTATTAGCATTGGTATCGCGACCTTCCCAGAGTGTGGATTAGAACCGCAAACACTTATGAAAAGTGCTGATATTGCCCTTAATAAAGCGAAGGAAATTGGTCGTAATAAATTCCAGTATTTTAGCAATGAACTTAATGAACAAGCACGACTTAAACTCGAACTTGAAAAAAGCCTGCGGCGTGCACTAATCAAAGGTGAGTTTGAAATCTATTTTCAACCTCAAGTGAGTGCGATCGACAAAAATGTCACCGGATTTGAGGCTTTATTACGTTGGAATCACCCCGAAATCGGTATAGTGTCTCCCGCCGACTTCATTCCTTTATTGGAAGAACTAAGCTTAATCGTTGGGGTAGAACAGTGGGTGATTAGAAAAGTCTGCCACACTGCAAAACGTCTCACCGATCGCTACGGAGAACTAAAGTTCGCAATAAATATTTCTGGGTCGCATTTTAAATTGGGTAATTTGAAGCAAAGCATCTATCTAGCGCTGCAAGAAAGTTCCTTAGAAGCTGCATTTCTAGAAATTGAGCTGACTGAAGATATTATGATTGAGTATGTGGAGAAGAATAATCACACCCTCAATGAACTTGCGGATATCGGTGTATCGATTTCATTAGATGATTTCGGTAAAGGATACTCTTCTTTGAGTTACTTAAAGAATTTTCCCGCTAATGTGCTCAAAATAGATAAATCGTTTATTGATAATATTATATCTTGCAAACGTGACCACTCTATAGTTGAAGCAATTATCGGGTTATCTCATCAGCTCGACATTCAGGTCGTTGCTGAAGGGGTCGAAGATGAAATGCAAGCCGACACACTTCGAACGATGCATTGCGATTACATCCAAGGCTACTTCTTCGCTAGACCGATGCCCGAGCTCGAATTAGAATCTTATTTGTCGAAACAGTTTATAAACCCAAAGAAAAAAAACAAGCACTCTACAACCACTAATCTCTAAGAATTTTTCTCTTCCAGCTGTGAGACTATTTTTTCTAGCTGTTCAATTTTTTCACGAGTTCGTGAAAGGACTTTCTTTTGCACATCAAACTCTTCTCTGGTTACTAAATCCATTTTAGCGACAATTGATTGCAGCATTTCTTTGAAGCTTTTCTCAATATCTTGCTGAAACGCTTTAGCTCCAGGTGGGATGGACTGACTAAACTTATCGGCAAACTCTTCTATTTTCTTTGCGTCTAACATGTTGTTCGATCTCAAATTGGTGTGATGTTATAGGTTTAAATCGCTAGCGATGAGTATATCACGAACCGGTTAGATTGATGAGGACGAGTTCACTTCAAACAATCGATATAGTCCTCTCAATGACCTAGAACGAGTACCCATGTAACTCAATAGCTAAGCATCCGAATGCTGTGTATAATACGATTCCTCGCAAGTTTGGGACTGTTACATCAGTTCCAATAAGCTATATCTTAGTCACTTTTTATGGAAATTTAATGAACGAGTTAATCCAATTTGCTCAAGGAAACCTGCTTTTATCCGCCGCTTGGGTTGTTGTCGCTGTATTATTAGCATTTACTCAAATACGACACATGGCATCGGCGCCAAAATCAGTCAGTACTCAAACGCTGACCAACATGGTCAATAGAGATGATGCAGTTGTCATTGATGTCCGAGCTAAAGCCGATTTTGGGAAAGGTCATATTCATGGCGCCATCAATATTCCTTTGTCCACGGTAAAAGATCGTGTGGATGACCTTGAAAAATACAAAAACACACCCATCATTATGGTTTGCGCCAATGGGATATCTGTTGCGGCAGCATGCAATACCTTGAAAAAATCAGGAATGCAACAGGTTCATAAACTCGCAGGCGGAATGGGTTCTTGGGTAGGGGATAATTTGCCAGTAGTCAAATAATGACTATCTGAGCGATATAAAGCCAAGAAGCCAGATAGGCAACTTTCGGTTAATCGAGAGTTGAAATTACAAGCTAAATCATACAGTTAGATATTTTTCATTCTAATTCGATAACATTTAGCCTTCACTGATAATTTAATAATACAAGAGACAGTAGTTATGACCGATCAAACAGATTTAACACCGGAAGCTGGCGCAACAAACGAAGAGCAACAAAACTTACCTCAAGCAGCGATTCAAAAAATTTATGTTAAAGACGTATCTTTTGAAGCGCCTAACTTGCCAGAAATGTTTTCAGTTGAGTACAAGCCTCAAATTAAAATGGAAATGAACAGTAAATCTCGC
The DNA here is from genome assembly GCA_019090895.1 of Kangiellaceae bacterium. Taxonomy (GTDB): domain Bacteria; phylum Pseudomonadota; class Gammaproteobacteria; order Enterobacterales; family Kangiellaceae. The sequence goes on along the minus strand of JAHRVB010000042.1, from coordinate 1,066 downwards.
AAAGTTGCTGACGATAATTTTGAAGTGATTTTGACTATTTCTGTTAAATCTGAAATTGAAGATAAAACAGTCTTTTTAGCTGAAGTTCAACAAGCCGCTATTTTACTGGTTAAGAATGTGTCTGAAGAACAACTACAGCACACATTAAGCGTTATGGGACCAGAAACCCTTTACCCTTACATTCGTGAAACCATCGCATCTCTTATTGGAAAAGCGGGCTTCCCGCCAGTACAAATTGCACCTATTAATTTCCAAGTACTCTATATGCAAAAACTACAGCAAGCAAAAACTGAAGCTGAAGCTGGAACGAGTGCAGAACCAGAAACGACGATTCAATAGTAGACGAATAGTCGGTAATGATTGACCTTCAATCAAGCCCCATCGCTGTGTTAGGTGCTGGTTCATTTGGCACAGCGCTAGCTATTTTACTAGCTAAGAACGGGAATCCAACTCGTTTGTGGGCTCGCAATGCAGCTCAAATAGCAGAAATGAAACAATCCGGTTTTAACCAAACCTACCTTCCAGACATTGAACTTCCAAAAAATCTCGAGTTATTCGACTGCTTCGAACAGACCATTCACGATGTCGAAGACATCTTAATTGTTACTCCAAGCCACGCGTTTCAACAAAGTCTCTCTCTGATTAAACAATTTAAAACCAGAAATGTCCGTATTGTTTGGGCTTGCAAAGGATTGGAGCCGAATACTGGCGCCTTCCTATGCGACCAAGTGGTAAAAGTATTTGGAGAAAATACTGCTAAGGGTGTTCTGTCGGGTCCAACATTTGCCAAAGAACTGGCGTTAGGTTCTCCTACAGCGATTACTTTGGCTGCTGATAATAGTCAATTTGCCGCTGAAATTACCAAACGTTTAGTCAATGATACCTTCCGCGTCTATCTTAGTGACGACTTAGCTGGTGTTCAGTTTGGTGGTGCGATAAAAAATATTATTGCGATTGGAGCAGGCATGGCCGATGGTTTAGGGTTTGGAGCTAATGCGCGCACAGCGCTTATTACCCGAGGTCTTGCGGAAATGATGCGACTTGGTGGACAGCTTGGCGGTAAAGT
>JAHRVB010000041.1 GCA_019090895.1 Kangiellaceae bacterium | reverse complement strand
TAAATGCGGCTGTAGAAGGCGGCCTTGATTTATTCAGACCCATTGCTCAAGATACAGTCGATTTTCTTTCGTTTGATTCGCATCAAAAAGCCCACTCAACCAATCAGTTATTCGACGCATCAATAAGTGGAGATCTAGACATTCAGCTCGAAAATGGTCCAGTTCAATTTGCATTGGCGTTAGAGCAGGTCAAAGAAAGTTATAGCGTCCAACCTGATGCAATTATCCTGAAGGGTGATGGGTTTGATGGTTCATCCGAGGGGCGCGGTGAGAGAAATCATCTTGGAATTGGCGCAGAGCTTAATTTTCCATTTATCGAAAACTTCGATTTAAACGTCGCCTTACGGTGGGATGATTATGACGATGACTCGGACGTTAATAGTGCTTCAAGTCCTCGCTTAGCCTTGGTATATAAGCCCAGTGAAAACTTCCTTACACGCTTTTCCTGGGGAAAGAGTTTTCGAGCGCCTGATATGCAGCGACTATTCGGCGGTGAAACCAACGGATTTAATGACATCATTGACCCCGAATTTGATGGTCAGGTTGTGCAGTCAGTTCAAATATCGACCGTATCTAACATAGAGCTGAAAGAAGAGCGTGGAACTAATATTAACTTGGGTTTTGTATGGCAGGCGACCGACGACCTCGACATCTCAATGGATCTTTTTAATATCTCTCTAGATGATGTTGTTGCGGCTCCATCGGCTCAGTTTGTCGTTAATGCTTGTTCTGAAATCGGGTTGTTGTGCGACCAAGTGATTCGCGACTCTCAAGGAACGTTAAGGGGAAATAATTCGTACGTAGTAATTGGGCCATTAAATTTCGCAAAACAGGAAACTCAAGGAATTGATCTAACTCTTAATCAAAGCTGGAAGAATGAGTACGGTGAATGGGAAGCAAAGTTCATGACGACTTGGATAAGTTCTTTTTATTTTCAAGCTGTTTCTGGAATTGAAAAAGTAGAAAATATCAATTTAGGCGTGTTCCCTGAGTTTCGTTCTAATTTAATCTTAAACTGGCAAAAGAAATCCTTAGGCGCGACAGTTAGAGTCACTCATATTGACGAAATAGCGGGAAGCTTTTGCGTCGAGTGTTCTCGCTCCCAATATATAAGTTCGTGGCTAAGTCTTAATGCTAATTTTAGATACCATTTTTCAGAATACTCAAGAGTGAGCTTTGGAATCAATAACATAGTCAATCAAGACCCTCATCAAGACCCCACACAGAATAATTGGCCGTGGTACAGTAATTCATCAAGTTACTATAGTGCAACGGGTAGAGAGTTCTATTTGCAGTTAGATACTAGTTTCTAGCTCTGTTAAGGCTCAATTAAAACGAATGACCTTATCGAAGATTTCATAGAGAGTTTCGTTCTCTTATTACAACGGATTAATAATTTGTAAATCTTTAGCAATATAATTTCAATAAAAATACAATGGCATTTGCATTGTAGCCACCCCGAATATGTAGTCTCATACACATGTAGCTTAAAGCCCAAGTTATCCGAATAAAATTTAGATAAATGCTAAATTTATCAAGATTTTCTATGGTCTACTCAATTTTAAGTTACACCTGGTTGTTAGCCCTCACGATCTGCCGATTGGAGGGCTTTTTTTTGCTTTTTAGAAAGGAATGTCTTTAGGCTATTGGACCAAACTTAACGTGAGAACGAAGGTGCGGGAAAATCAAAGTGTATTGCAGACAGCTGGGAGTTAAATTTCTAGAAAATATATAGATAAGCCTCTAAGACACTCTGCCGCAATAGGTTGATCGGGCTTTGTGAGAGTGCAAAATCAAGTAAGAAAACAGATCCGATGAATATAGTTTTAAAAGGCTGCATTTAGCCCTGATATAAATTCGATACAGATAGTTCTATCGGCTGTTCATCATGGCTCATTAAATCTTGAGAATACTGAACAATATGCACCATATTGTCTTGTTTAAATTCAATAGATGTATCTTGAAGAACATAGCCTCGTTTAGGAATTGTCGTGATCTTCGCTTGTATATTGTATCGCTTTAGAATTCGACGAAGATGACAAACGGTGTGTGTCAGGCCTTGTTCACCCGTATAGCCATTCCCATTCCAGCAAAGCGCAATCAATTCTTGTCGAGTAACAAGGTTATTCTGATTTTCGGCTAGATGGATAAGTACGTGCCATAATTTGCTACGCAGTCGAACAAAACGGTTTTCTAATTGAATGGTTTGCAGCTGCTTGTCTAATAGATGACCTGATATTTTTAGGTTTACTCTTTCATTTAGCGAACTATCGAGCGCAGACATGGAATAGCCTCCATTATTTTATTGTACGAGTATCTTCGTATTTAACTACGAATCTATTCGTATAACAAGGCTTTTCGATTGTTTTTAGAAAAAACAGGTATTTTCAAAAGGCATTTAAATCGTAAGTATAGAAATCACACAGTTTAATTATGGGCATTTATTTAAGGCTGAACTACGCGAATGTTCAAAAGGAATAAATTCAATTTGAGTAAAAACGTATCCTTGTTTTGACAATGTCGTTATTGACATTGGAATGTTTAATTCTTTAAGAATCTTTCTGAGTTGGCATATGGTGTGTGTGACTGCTTTTTCTCCAGTAAAGCTGTTTCCATTCCAGCATTCATCGATGAGTTTCTCCCTAGTTACAAGCTGGTTTTGATTATTGACTAAATTACATAATACAAAAAATAGCTTTCCTCTTAGCCGCCTTACGCGACTTGAGGTCGTTAAGGTCTGAAAGGCCGGGTCTAGTATGCAATCTGCAAATTGGATCTTTTCGATAGGTAAACAACCCGAGATATATTGCATTTTAAATTTTCCTTATCGATTTGTATTATTGACCTAAGCTTCACCATGCTACTTAACAAATTCGAAATATTCCTCCGTATAATGTGTCGCTTGGTTTCAAAATGTGATCAGTCTATTAGTTTTGGTATAAAACAAGTGTTAAGTGATTGTTTTTTAAAGGATACTTTGGCGAACTAATCTCGTGATTTTTAAACGAAAGAAACTGCTTTCTTGTGACATGGTTTTGTCTCAGACACAATTGAGTACTTTGTTAGAGTTAAATAACAATTTTTTCTCTGGTGAGCTTGCTTGAATCTTGGCTCTGCTGTAAAATCCCGCCCGTCTTGGCATAGCTGAATTAGTGATCGGCAATGCTTGTTTTTAACTACTACTTTTTGGAGTACTATAATGTCACTAAGCGCAGAAGCAAAAGCAGAGATCGTGAGCGAATACGGTCGTGGCGAGAGCGATACAGGTTCACCGGAAGTGCAGGTTGCACTTTTAAGTCATCAGATTAACCATCTACAAGGTCATTTTAAAGAACATATCCATGACCACCATTCACGTAGAGGGTTGTTAAGAATGGTAAGTCAACGTCGTAAGTTGTTGGATTACCTAAAGGGCAAAGATGTCACACGATATTCTAGCCTAATCGGCAAGTTAGGTTTACGTCGATAAAAAGAGATTTGCAAAAAAAAAGGGGCTAAGGCCCCTTTTTTGCGATAATCGCGAGTATAACTCGTCAACTTGATGCGAGTTGCAGACTACAGGTCTAGGTTATTCTATTGAGGTTTTAGATAAGACATCAACTGAATAGTCTAGGCAATTTAAAATAGAAAATATAAAAGGAAATAAAATGAATCCTATAAAAAAGTCATTTCAGTACGGTAACCGAACCGTAACAATCGAAACTGGTGAGATCGCAAGACAGTCATCTGGTTGCGTTATTATTGATGTTGAAGGAACTACGGTATTAGTATCAACAGTCGGCAAAAAGGAAATGAAAGTAGGTCAAAATTTCTTTCCATTGACGGTTAATTACCAAGAAAAGCGTTATGCAGCAGGTAAAATACCCAGTGGTTTCATCAAGCGAGAAAACAGACCATCTGACGGTGAGACGTTAACTGCTCGATTAATTGATAGACCGTTAAGACCTTTGTTCCCGAAAGGCTTTATGAATGAAGTCCAAGTCGTTTGCCAAGTTATCTCAATTAATCCACAAGTAGACCCCCAGTTAGTTGCTCTATTAGGTGCATCTGCTTCTTTATCTATTTCTGGACTACCTTTTAATGGGCCTGTTGGCGCGGCAAGAGTTGGTTACAAAAATGGTGAATACATGTTAAACGCAAGTATTGACGAAATGCTTGAATCGGAATTGGATTTAGCAGTAGCGGGAACAGAAAATGCGGTATTAATGGTTGAATCAGAAGCAAAAGAGCTATCTGAGTCAATTATGCTAGGCGCAGTCATGTTTGGTTTTACAGAAATGCAAGTTGCTGTAAAAGCGATCCAAGAATTTGCTGCTGAAGTTAATACCCCTAAATGGGACTGGGCTGCTCCAGTTGAAAACACTGCAGTTATTGAACAAGTTGAATCTAACGCAAAAGAAGCGATTACATCAGCTTATGCAATCGCTGATAAAATGGCCCGCCAAGACAAGTTATCTGAAATTAAAGAAGCAACGGTTGCAGCTCTAGTAACAGATGCTGAAGGTTCAGCAACTAAAGAAGAAGTGAAAGGTGCTTTCTCTAGAACTGAAAAATCAGTAGTTCGTTCGAGAATTATAGCTGGTGAGTCAAGAATCGATGGCCGTGAACATGACATGGTTCGTGCTCTTTACATCCGTACAGGTGTCTTACCGAGAACTCATGGTTCGGCATTATTTACTCGTGGAGAAACTCAAGCACTCGTTGTAATTACGTTAGGAACAGAACGTGATGGACAAATTGTTGATGGTTTATTTGGTGAGTCGAAAGAAACTTTCATGCTTCACTACAACTTCCCTCCATACTGCGTAGGTGAAGCTGGATTTATGGGCGCGCCTAAGCGTCGTGAAATCGGTCACGGTAAGTTAGCAAAGCGTGGTATGCAAGCGGTGATTCCTTCCAAAGAAGAATTCCCTTACACCATTCGCGTTGTTTCTGAAATTACAGAATCAAATGGTTCTAGCTCAATGGCTTCTGTTTGTGGCACCAGTTTAGCGCTTATGGATGCGGGTATTCCTACAAAGGCACCGGTTGCCGGTATCGCAATGGGTCTTGTTAAAGAAGGTGATAGCTACGTTGTTCTTTCTGACATATTAGGTGATGAAGATCATTTAGGTGATATGGACTTTAAAGTCGCTGGTACTGAAGCGGGTATCACGGCATTGCAAATGGATATTAAGATTGAAGGAATCAATCAAGAAATTATGGAAAAAGCACTTCACCAAGCTAAAGGTGGTCGATTACATATTCTTAAAACAATGAACGAAGCGATCGCTACTCCAAATGATGATATCTCCGAATTTGCTCCTAGAATTACTTTGGTCAAAATCGATCCTCAAAAAATCGGCGATGTCATAGGTAAAGGCGGCTCAACAATTCGAGCGTTAACAGAAGAAACTGGCGCAACCATTGAAATTGAAGAAGATGGTACCGTGAAAATTGCAGCGGTTGAAAAGGCATCGGGTGATTTAGCGATTCAAAGAATCAAAGAACTAACCGAAGATGTTGAAGCTGGAAAAACCTATAATGGTAAAGTCGTGAAAATTGCAGACTTTGGTGCATTTGTTGAGTTCATGGGCAATAAAACGGGATTATTACATATATCTCAAATTGCTCATGAGAGAGTTAATAAGGTGGCAGATTACCTAGAAGTTGGTCAAGATCTTGATGTTAAAGTTCTAGAAGTCGATCGCCAAGGCCGTATTCGGTTAAGTCGAAAGGTTTTACTTGATGCACCAGCACCACAAGAAGATGCGACACCATCGGAATCTGTAGAGAGCGACGAAAATTCGCAAGATTAGTGTATTAATCTAGCTACTATTCGATTAACGAAAGCCGCGATATTTGCGGCTTTTTTCTTATTGAGCTTCTCTAAATTCATCTTTATTAGTTCGAATGATGGCAGATAGAACTTACTCTTTGATTTATTATCGATAAAAGCTCATTTATTCGAAAATAGAAGTGATTTTGGGTTGAACTAATCAAATCCATTCTATATAATGCGCCTCCCAATTTGGCTAAACCCCGAATTGAAAAGCCCATTATTGGGCTAATTGACGCAGGTTCTAAAGGGCGTCATGACAACCGACCTAATTTTGGTCGAAAAGAATTTTAATCCGCGTTCCTTATGATTGTTTAGGGAGTGTGGTTTTTAACTATTTATTAATTAACTTTGGAGTTTCTTTGCAATGGCTAAGCAGCGAATCCGAATACGTTTGAAGTCGTTTGATCACAGGCTCATCGATATATCGACACTTGAGATTGTTAACACTGCAAAACGTACTGGTGCCCAAGTTCGTGGACCTATTCCACTACCTACGCGCAAAGAGCGATACACAATATTGGTCTCACCTCACGTCAATAAAGACGCGCGGGACCAATACGAAATACGCACACACAAGCGCATGGTAGATATCGAAGAACCAACAGAAAAGACAGTTGATGCTTTAATGAAGCTCGATCTGGCTGCTGGTGTCGATGTACAAATTAGTCTTTCTTAAGACAAGTATGAGTCGTTCTGCTTTCTAACGAGTGTTAGCAAGCAATACGAAATTTTCGTTGCATTGCTCTTTCTCTAAAAGAGCAACAATATAGTAAGCAACATTAATAGAGGGTTTTTATAATGGCAATCGGAATTGTTGGTCGCAAATGCGGCATGACCCGAGTGTTCGATGAAAACGGTGTTTC
>JAHRVB010000040.1 GCA_019090895.1 Kangiellaceae bacterium | reverse complement strand
GCACCAAGTCGAGGGGCTTGATCAGGCAGAATCATCATAATGCCGTTATTCTTAAGGGCCTTTAACAACCGAATCATACCTTTTGAAGAGGTATCGAAAGGTTTGCCACCAAATTGTTTGCGTGCTTTGAGAATTATTTGGTCAAGCGGTTTGAATTTCGCCGGGCTGTACATAGATATAGCGTCAAAATTAGGCTGTAGCCAATGCCAGAAAAACTCCCAATTACCGATGTGCGGAACTGCGATAATAATGGGTTGTTTTCCACTTAATTCTGCTATTGGTCCAGCGTCCACCTTAGTAAATTTGGACTGAATAAATTCTCGATTTCCCAACCATGCATAAGTAGCCTCTTTTGACATATAGAAATTATTGGTTAAGTAATTCAGTGCAATTTGTTTTCTACGGGCCTTGGTTGTGCCCGGAAAACAAAGGAGCAGATTGGTATAAATGCTACGAGCGGTCTTATTGTCGCTCCAATAGAATATCCGGGCCAGTAGCCATGCCATTGCTTTGTATATCGGTTCTGGAATCCAATAGACCAACCACATTATTGAGCTTATTGTTCTTTTTACCAACTTTAAGCCCTCCTTTAGTTGTTGTATTGCCTAATTGGCGGAAATTTAACAATAATTGTCTGAATATTACTATTTGGCAAACACAGATTGCATTATCTTAGTATGAGATTCGAGATCTTTAGCGATTGTGTCTATAGCTAAAATAGCACATGTATTTTACAGGTCACATTCCTAGAATATCATAAGAATAAAATATTAAGGTGAAGTAGAAATATGGAAAAATATATAAGTTTTGGTGGTGACCCTAAAGTATCGGCTTTCGATATCTTAAGTGACTCAATTAGAATTCACCTCGCTAATGGCGATATTTTCCTTTACTCCAATTCGGGGGCGGGGGCACATAATATCGAACAAATGAAATCAATTGCTGTCAACGGTGGCCCGTTAAATAACTATATATTGAATAACATGATGGGGCGGCATGATCTCAAAATAACTCACTACGACAAAAACACTACCGGTTAAACTAAGTTGTAGCGATAGCAACACTTTAATATCTGGATTTTAGGCCGATCCAGCGTACTAGTGCTAGGTCTTATCGTCGGTATCGAACAAAGAATCTTATTGGATCGCCATCGAATAGTGTACTGGCAATATCCAGTGACTTTGACTCCAAAATAGCGACTGTCGCGACTTATGAAATCGGTGCCTTGGTGTCAAAAATAGCCCATATCGTTGATGAAACATTGTTCAAAAATATTCAGTTAAAGATATTAATTGTAAATATGAGTTTAGACACTATGGAGTTTGCGTAACTTACTCTTGGATATATGACTAATGATGCAGAGGATATTATCTATCGTTTCCTATTGGCTAGAGAACAGAGTGTTATTCTAAAATTGCGGAGCAACGCTCTGTCTTCATACTGTGGATTTTCTTCTAAGAATAACGCACATCGCTTAGCGAGATATTATTCATTCTAGAGTCTCTTATGGTTATAAGAGACTCAGGTTTTAAAACAATTTGTTTTTACTAATTACTATACTTGGTACGTCAGTCACAAAACTGTGAATCGGATACAATTGAGATTCAGCGAGTATACTCTTGTTTGTATACTAACTTCAGGTAGCCGGAATAAGGCACTATTCTTACCCGCTATATGTTTAGAAATGTTGTTCATTTCTACTGTTGTCTATAACCTGGAGTAAATTATGAAGCTAACCTCAGATAAATCCCTTTTTGGAAACACCGCAACTGAATCAAGTAATAACAGCGAAACTGAAACCTATTCACAACCTAATCGTATCCAAGAAGTTCCAACACAAAAAAAGAACCAGTCGGTAATCGGTGGAAATATAAAATTTCGCGGTGAGCTAATTGGAACTGAAGATATTCATATAGAAGGTTGTGTTGAGGGTACTATTATAATGGAAGGCCATAATCTAACCATTGGATCGCAGGGCAGCATTAACGCGAATGTTCACGCGAACAATATTACAATTAACGGAAGTTTAACCGGAGATGTATTAGCCGATGAATTAATTTCAATCAAAGACTCTGCTCAAGTAAAAGGAAATTTGATCGCGCCGAGAATTCAGTTGGATGATGGTGGTAAGTTTCGTGGTTCAATGGATATGATTGACAACGAGCAAGAGAAAAAAGATTCGATTGTTAATTTCAAAGAAAAGCTCATTCATCCTCATTTGCCGGAAAAACAAAATAGTGTCAAAAAAGATTCATCAGTTAGTGCATATAATTCAGCAAAAAAACTGAACGGTGGTTCTGAAACTGTTAGTAAGAACGAAAAGAAAAATGAGAAGTAAGCCAATCTACTAAACAAAAGTTTGCTAATGAATAGCCAATTAACTTCGATGCAAATTGAGCCATCTTTAGAACAGTCCAGTTTGCTTCAACAATTGATATCACCAGGGGATGTCATACTAGAGCTGGGTTCTTTTTCGTCTAGTACAACTAAGGCTTTGTTGTCGAGGCGATGTCGCTGTTACGTTGAAGACTTACCTGAATTCTTAGACGAAATGCAAGTTCACGACGATTTCGATTTTGAAGAGTCGTTGAGACAACATATGAGCATTACCGATGATGATGTCAAAATCGATGTTGTGCTCACTTGGGATCTCTTTCACTATCTTGATCTGGTCGAAATAAAAGACCTGTTTAAAATACTCGGGCCAAAAATCGGGCCCGGAACCATCATACATTCCACCCGCTATACTGGTCGTGATATTCCAGAGAGGCCACAGTTGTTTAAACTGTCTAATGATTTAAGCTATCAAGTTATTGAGAAAAAATCTGATAAGAGAATCGCTAATCACTCGCACACTACCATTGATTTACTTACAGAATTAATGCATTTTAACTTGAATGATACATTGACGCATTCGGATACCGTCAACAGAGGCTTAGTAGAGTATTCACTCATCTACTCTGAGAGTCGACAGAAGCCGAAACCAGTGAGGCGAATTTGTAATGAAACAATTCCACTAGCAACACAACAACTAGCGGAATCCATTAAACTTCCAAACCTAACAAAATATTTAAGCTCTCACTCAGAGGATAAAGTGGGTTGCATCATTGATTGTGGAGACAGTGGTAATTCCAACTATGACCTGTTGAGCAGCTGCTCGAATTTTGTGCTTGAAGAGGATGTTTCAGCGACACTTGCATGGCAAAAGAAAGTCTCGTTGAATAAAGATTACTCTATTGACGAGCAATTGCTTAACTATCGAGCATCGGTTAATTTCGATTTAGTATTAATGTGGGATTTGGTGAACTATTGTGAACCAGAGCAATTTGCTCATATTGTTGATAAATTGCGCAATCATATGTCGAAAAACAGCCTACTTCATTTTGTTTTACCTCATACAGGAAATAAACCTTCATCACCCGCTAGCTTTAATATAGCGGAGCACTTCAATGTGAAATTCAGTGGAGTATTGTCTGGTAGTGGAAATCAAGATGTTATCTCAACAGGACAGCTAGTCAGACTGCTTCCAGGGTTTAGGGTTTTAGCCTACTATTTTGGCACTCAAGAGAATGGCCAGAATTATCAAGAGTATTTCTTTCAATATCTGTAGTGACTCAATAACCGACGCTTCGAGCAATCATTCTGAGTAATAAAAATCGTTCCATCAT
>JAHRVB010000039.1 GCA_019090895.1 Kangiellaceae bacterium | reverse complement strand
TTGTTGATGGTGAAACGTTAATTTTTTCTGCCAAGCTAAGCGGTGTTCACATCAATTGGGATTGTAGTGGGGGAACGCTCCCTGCGAAATACCGGCCAAGCAAGTGCCGAGCAGGCCGTTTATCTTCTCAACAATCGAACGATTCAACTCGCTTAGTTAAGGACCCGGACGAACAATATACTTTCAGAATTCCCAGAAATTGGTCATCAAGAACCGACCTCAATGACGAGGCAAGTTTTCAGTTTGCTAATCTGGTTAGAGAAGAATATGTTTTAGTATTTCAAGAACAGAAAATTGAACTCCCGCAATACACTTTGGAAGATTATGCAACGGTCCTAACGGATAACTTTGCACTTAGTGAATTATCGAATGAATATAAAGGGGAGTCAAATATCTCGGGTCTCAGAGTCTTAAATTATGAACTCAAGGGAACCATCGAAGGAATCAAACTAAACTATCAGGTAGGATTTATTGAAGGTAAAGAACACTACTATTATCTTCTTTTTTGGACGATCGAGGACAAGAAATCAAGCGCATTTCCCGTGTTTAATAATACGTTGCATAGTTTTAGAGAACTATAATTTGTTCCCGTTCAGGATTAGCGTTCCCGATCGTTTATAAAGTCGAGTACTAAGTCTGGATGATCCGAAAATACGCCATCCACTTTCAGGTCATTCAACAGTATTTCGAGCAAATGATTAAAATCCTTCGCAAACGGTGGGATTTGTGCCGCTTCTTTTCTTACGGTGTACGGATGAACTAAGAGCGAATTATCGCGAGCACTTTGTAATAATTTGCTTTCGGTTAACCTCGCAGGTGCAGAGTCTCTACTGACTAACATGGGCATCCATGGGCCGATGCCATCTGCATATTTCGAGACCTCTTTCATTCCACCAGCTTCGAACATCCAATCGTAATTATAAGGCACTAATTGGCCATCACTTTCTATCATTGTTTCATTCCAGCTCGTTTCTGCGATCAGTTGAACCAGTTTGATATCCATTGATAGTTCTGTGAGTAGGTCTTGCTTTACTCGTTTTAATTCCTCAGGATCAAAGCATTGAAAAAATACCTTGTCCGATTTATTTTCATATCCATATTTCTTTAGAACCGAAAGAGTCGCTTTGCTTATATCTTTTCCTTCACGACGATGTAACCAAGGCGCTTTAACTTCAACATAAATTCCAATGTCTTTGCCCGTACTGTGATTTAATCCCTGAATTAATTCAATTTCCTCTTGTAATGTTGAAACTCGAAAACTCGATTTAAATAATGGAAATCGTAGCGGGTAGGGAGAAAACTTCGATTGTGTTTTTGGGTCAAGTTTGAACCCTTCAGTCATGTCGAGAGATTTTATTTCTGCAAGTGTAAAATCAATTGCCAACCATCGTGCTTCATCATTGATTTTTCGAGAGCGTTTTGGAAATAGTTCCATCACATTGGTAACTCGATCCAGAAATGGATCATGTAGAACGACCAAATGATTATCTTTGGTCATTACGACATCTTGTTCAATGAAGTCGACCCCCATAGTATGTGCGATTGCTTTGGCGACTAAAGAATGTTCGGGGGCGTAGCCACTGGCACCTCTGTGGGCAATAACTATTTGACTTTCTATTGGTTGATTCATAGTTTCTCCCTTTGCCGTTGGCCCAGCAATCGTCGTTTGATTTGATATTCCAGCGCACCCGACGGATAAAATTGCAAGTATTATGCAGCTGACTAATTGATAGAATTTATTGAGGTTCATTGTAGATAACTCATGCTATTTTGTGTTGTTTGTTTTCATGTTTTATAGTCATAGCGATTAATAGTATCGCAGCTACACAACCCGTTGTTAACAATATAAAACCGCCATCCCAACCGTAAGAATCAACGGTATAACCAAGCGCAATGTTTGCGACTACTGCGCCGCCAAGATATCCAAATAAGCCTGTCAGCCCTGCCGCTGTACCAGCCGCCTTCTTTGGCACTAATTCTAGCGCATATAGACCGATTAACATTACAGGACCATATATCAAAAAGCCAATCGCGATTAGAGCCGCTATGTCAATCGCTGGTTGGCCTGCGGGGTTAAACCAATAAACCAGTACCGCTACCAAAACGAGTATCATATATAAGATCGCAGCGGGAGCGCGTCTTCCCTTAAACCAGTTATCGCTTATCCAACCACACAGAAGGGTACCCGGAATTCCCGCCCATTCATAAAAAAAGTAGCCCCAAGAACTTTGATCGACAGTGAAACCTTTTATTTCAGATAGATACACTGGTGCCCAATCTAAAACGCCATAACGGATTAAATAAACAAAAGCATTCGCTGCTGCAATCAACCAGAGTATTTTATTGTTTAATACATAAGAAAGAAAAATTTGTTTAGCAGAGAGCTCTTTCTCATGTGATTCATCATAGTCAATAGGAAAGTCATTCCGATATTGGTCGATTGGAGGTAGTCCACAGGATTGCGGTGTGTCCTTCATCAACCAGAATGCAGTGATCGCTGCGAATGTTGCGAAAGCGGCTGGAAGATAGAACGCACTGTGCCAATCGTTGAGCCAGCCCATCCCTAATATAAAAATCGGGCCGATCAAACCACCACCGACGTTATGAGCGATATTCCAAAATGAAACGGTTTTTCCGCGTTCATTGCCTGAGAACCAATGAACTATGGTTCTGCCGCACGCCGGCCAGCCCATTCCTTGTACCCAACCGTTTAAGAATAATAGGCAAAAGATAATACTAAGACTGCTTGTTGCCCAGGGGAAAAAGCCGAAAATAAACATTATTGACGCGGAGATAAGTAGGCCGGTCGTTAGGAAATATTTCGGGTTGCTACGATCGGAAACATTCCCCATCAGAAACTTACTCAAGCCATAAGCGATAGAGACTGCAGACAATGCTACGCCAAGTTGACCATTAGTGTAGCTGTATTCTTCCATTAAGAATGGCATGGCTAATGAGAAATTCTTACGAACTAAGTAGTAGCCTGCATAACCAATAAAAATACCCAGAAAAACTTGTAAGCGAAGCTTTTTATATTCTGTGTCTATTCTTTGTTCAGGCAGCTTCGTAACATGCATTGCCGGTCTAAAAATTGAAAACATGAAATGTAGAACTCCTTTTTGAATTATTCTAATTCGCTCACAACTAAGTACCTCAAACAAGAACCGACGATTATAGTGACAACTGTTTGTTTATTTGAGTTCCTTAAATTGTATTGTTTCATTGTTATTGAGCTTAGGGAAATTGTCTTCCATAAATTCTGATAATATGTTGTTCAAAAATATAAAGCCGGTGTCGCTCGGCAATATTCTTTTAGTTTCTAATTCTAATAATCCCTGTTCGCGACATTTTTGAATCGCTGATTCGATTTGACTGAACATTATCCCTGTTCGGGATTGAAAAGAACTAACGTCTACCCCTTTTTTTAATCGCATCGCATTCATCATGAATTCAAGTGGTAGCTCCTGCGGCTTAATAATCCTCGTTTGATCAATGTAACTCTTTCGTTTGTTTAAGTAGTCTTTCGGACTACGGCGTTTACTGGTTCGAATAATCTGTTGTGTATCAGCACGGGTTATTTTGCCGTGCGCTCCAGCGCCTATACCTAAATAATCGCCAAATTGCCAATAGTTAGTATTATGCCAGGACGGTGATTTGCCATTGAGATTAAACGCAGAAATTTCATATCGCTGATAATCATTTTTTTGTAAGAGATTTAACCCAGCTTCGCCAATATCGACCAATAGGTCATCCGTTGCCATTTGTTTTGGCGGACTATGGTAGAAAGCGGTATTGGGCTCCAGTGTTAGTTGGTACCAACTTAGATGTTCGGGTTTTAGACTAATCGCTATTTTAAGATCGCTTAAAGCTTGTTCAATGGATTGGTTAGGGAGAGCATACATTAGATCAATATTGACATTCTTAAAGCCCGATAACCTTGCAATTTCGAATGCTTTCACCGCTTCGTCGGCTTGATGTATTCTTCCCAAAGTGGAAAGAAATTCGTTATTAAAACTTTGTACTCCAATCGAAATTCGATTAACTCCGGCATCAAAAAAGCCCTTAAATTTATCGGCCTCCACCGTTCCGGGATTTGCTTCCATGGTAACTTCTGTGTCTGCCAAAAATGGCAGCCTTGCCCTAATGCCTGAAAGCAACCTATCCATACCTTCGACACTGATCAAACTGGGAGTACCACCGCCTATAAAAATGCTCGTAAGCTGTCGCCCCCAAACCGAAGGTAAGTCTTGTTCCAGATCTTCGAGCAGCGCGTCGACATAATCTGATTCAGGAATGCCATCGCGAATCGCATGAGAATTAAAATCACAGTAGGGGCACTTCTGTACACACCAAGGAAAGTGAAGATAGAGGGAGAGCGGAGGGAGTTCGGTGATTACCACTTTTGTTCTTCCTAGGTTGCCGTTTGGACTGTTTGCGCCGCTGCGGCAATCCGAGTTCTATATTCGACTTCGAATGCGTGCAGCGCTTTGCCTCGATGACTTACCGATGATTTTTCTTCTGCAGACATTTGGGCAGCCGATTTATTTGCAAGCGTACAGAAAAAAATAGGGTCGTAACCAAAGCCTTGTTCACCAATCGGTTGCTCAAGAATAATACCTTCCCAACTGGCTTGAGAAATAATCGGAGTGGGGTCATTTGCGTGTCTCATATACACAATGACGCACTGATAGCGAGCCGTCCGTTTATTGCGGGGAATATCTTTGAGCTCCATTAATAGCTTGTCCAAATTGTTTTGGTCAGTGGCGTTTTCGCCTGCGAATCGAGCGGAATATATTCCGGGTTTCCCTAAAAGGTAATCAACTTCGATTCCTGAATCGTCTGCGATAGCGGGCAAACCTGTTATTTGGCAGGCATGTCTTGCTTTGATAATGGCATTTTCTACAAAGGATAAACCGTCTTCTACGGCGTCAGTCACATTGTACTCAGACTGTGGTGTTAAATTCTGTTCAAAACGAACTAATATTTCGGACAGCTCCTTGAGCTTTTTCTTATTACCGCTGGCGAGAATTGTTGTCGATGAGGTTGGCATAATATTTAATCTGGTTTAATGTATCTAAATACAATTTTAGCGTTAATGGCTATGAATTGAAACAAGGGAACTTAGTAGTGATCAGCTGTCGCTATTGTTTGACCAGAATAGAGGTAAATTTATGAAATTATTTGGTATGGGAAAATCTCGTTCGTTTCGGGCTTTGTGGGCTTTAGAAGAAGCCGGGGTTGAATATGAATATATCGGCGTTGAGTTCGCAAGCAAGGCCGACAATGGGACTAATGGAGACATGTACAGAGCACTCAATTGCCAAGGTAAGGTACCGACCCTCGTGGATGGAGAGCTAGTGCTAACTGAAAGTGGTGCAATCTTAAATTATGTCGCCGCTAAGAGTGCTGACTCAACGTTGATTCCAGCAAACGATCTTGTCCGTAGAGCCAAATATGATGAAATGATGTGTTTTGTCCTGACTGAATTGGAGCAAGGGCTTTGGAGTAATGGAAAACACCGTTTCGCTTTACCTGAAGAATATAGAATTCCTGAGATGTTAAAAACCGCAACATTTGAGTTCGATAAAGCTATGAATACACTCCAGCATTTATTTAATGGTGAAGGGTTTGTTATTGGCGATGAATTCACTATGGCCGATATTATGCTCGCACATACACTCTCTTGAGCGGAAGGCTTTAAGTTTGATGTGCCCGAGCAATATTTAAGCTATCGAAATAAAATGTACTATCGCAAGGGATGCAAGAGAGCCTTAAAAGTACTTGAACCTGCATAGCGAAAATACCCAAATGAGGTAACCCTTAATTAAGTACTAGCTCATGTGTAGTGGCTATCGGAAACAATCGTCCACTATTTGGATGAATTGTTGAATCAGCGGATTTTCGGCTCTATGAGTGTTGTATAACATGAAGGAGTTAAACCGTTGAGGCAGATCAAAGTTGATTCGACTGATATTGCTGGCCATCACTTCGTTATTGACGGTTATGTCAGTTAAAGTCGCAAGCCCCATATTTTCTAATACACATTGTTTCATTGTTTCCGTATTGCTAAATTCCATTGACCGATAATCATGATAGCCCGCTTGCTGCATTATTTCGTTGACTAGATCGCTGTAGCTGCAGCCGAGAGCCCACAGAAGATGGTATTCATTGGCTAACTCCGCAATTGATACTTTTTCTTTCGTTGCTAATGGATGGTCGGGATGCGCAAATATCGAAATGGGTTCTGGACAGAGCTCCCTTGTTTCCACATCTCGTACGATGAGTTTTTCCTCCACCATAAATCCTAAGTCAATTGTACCGTTTTTGACACTTTCGTAGATTTCCTGGTCTCGCATCACTTTAAAGGTCAGATGAACATTCGGTGCCACTTGTTGAAATGTCTTGAGGACTTGCGGTAATCGGTAAGTGCTGATGGTTTCAACCGCAGCTAAAGTCAATTCTCCCGCTAACACAGGCGTGCTGTGAGTCGCCGATTTTGCGTCTCGGCTCAGCTCGATTAGTTGCCTAGCAAATGGTAGAAAGCGTTTACCGGCTTCCGTGATAGTGACCTTCTTATTATCTCTGATGAACAGCTGTTCTCCTAAATGGCTTTCTAGCGATTTGATCTGTGCTGTTACAGAAGAGTGTGCATAGTGTAAGCTGGTGGCGGCTTTGCTAAAGCTCTCCAAACTTACTATTTCTAGAAAACTTCTAACTTCGATTAGTTTCAAGCGACCTCCTTTTGGAAAATCTGTGTCGACAATAGTTTTCTTACGAAGATATCCTGATTCGGAATTTTCGAATTATTACTTTTAATTATTTCAATATATTTAAATTGGGAGTGATTGTAAAATACTTATCTCGTTTAAATGTGTGTTATGAGAGAAATAGTGATGACTGAATTCGTGGTAGACCTTTTAGGTTGGATCGGTGCATTGGCGTTACTACTGCCGTATTACTTTGTATCTATAGGACGAATAGACGGGAAATCAAAGTCGTTTCAATTGTCGAACTTAGTAGGCAGTTTTTTATTAATTATAAATTCTCTCTATTACGGAGCATTGCCGTCAGTTGTGGTCAATTTAGTTTGGATTGCAATCGGTTCGACGATGTTGTTCAAAATGGCAAAACAGGAGAAGAAAGCGTGAAAATATTTGAAAAGGACGGTGTGACTTTAATTGATGTTAGCCATGTTGTTGAAGACGGAATGATTACCTATAAAGGGCTACCGGCGCCTATTATCTGTGATTACCTTAGTCGAGAGTCATCAAAAGAAATTTACGGAGAGGGAGCTAGTTTTCAAATTGGCACGGTGACAATGTCTTCGAATACAGGCACTTATATTGATGTCCCATTTCACCGCTATGCCGAAGGTAAAGACCTATCAGAAATTGAGCTGGATAAACTGGCCAATTTGGATGCTATTAGAATTGATATTCCTACCGATGTTAATTCAATAGAAATAGAGCATTTGCAATCATTTCGACTGAATAATAGAGCGGTATTACTGAATACAGGGTGGTCTAGACACTGGAGAACGGATCGTTACTTTGAAGGGCATCCGTTTGTTAGCGAGGCCGCAGCTAATTATTTAAGAGAGCAAGGGGCTTTATTGGTTGGAATTGATAGCCACAATATCGACGATATAAGCAAAAATACACGACCCTGTCACAGCATACTATTGAAAGCTGAAATTCCTATTTGTGAACACATGACTAATCTAACGGCATTACCCAATGATGGATTTCGGTTCTTTGCTGTACCTGTAAAAATGAAAGGGATGGGAACCTTTCCAGTACGAGCTTTTGGGCTAATTAAGTAGTAGCTTATCTCAATTAACAAAGACTTGTTGTTTGAACTTTATGGGAATTAATTTCCCTTGTTTTTCTGGTTGAACCTTCAAGTCGAAGCTAAGTCGTTCTCCGTCACTAATCGTAAATGTCGCCAAATAGTATATAGCTTTGTCTTCTTTAACTTCCCTAAATGCTAGTTCTTTAAACTGGCCTGCAAGACTTCGACCGTTGCCAAAAATATTGCTGATAACTGGAGTTCCCATTTCGTTTTCGGATTTTTTAATGATGCTTATATTGAGCAAAGCAACATTACTGCTTCTCTTTATTCCATATTGGGTGGCAACTTGCGGGTCAAGTATAGAAGAATTGATCAAGCTGTAGTGGACGGTAAAATCGCCAATGGTATGCTGTTCGGCTTTTACACCAATGGAAATTAGCACAGGAAAGAGGCTAAAAAGTATGACCAGAATAAGACGAGACATGGTTTCTGTCCTCCAATGAATGAATTGGATCAAATTATTTGACACGGATAGCTCAATCACATGCAAATAGTAGTCTTCTATTCTAGAACTATCCCCAACGATTAGCTAGTTTTAGTTGGTGCTCGCGGTACCGGCAACAATTAGATTTTCCGCCGAGATGCTGAGGACAAAGGAACAATATTGTCCGGTGTGATCCGCTCTTGCTCAATCAGCCGATTGTGTTCGAGCGCATGAGATAATTCGAGGGCCTTTTGTCGTTCACTCTCAATATCACCCAAAAGAGTATTTACAGCTTTCAGCTTACCGATGATATTTGATTCTGACTTCCTAAGTTCTTCTAATTCTTCTCGATGAGCCATTATCATATGATGATGTATTCTGAGCTGTTGATTAAGAGGGTTGATAATATTCTGGCTCCAATTGATCATTTCTTTTCGAGAATTCTTAAAGAAATTCATCACATCGGTGACAGTACCTGAAAAAAATCGTTTTACAGCGACCGAGTGTTCGATGAAAGTAATAAAAACATTCTTATCTAATTTTTCCGATCGCTTAATGATCTCGTTTAATTCTCGATTCAATTTTACGATAGGAAAGGGTTTTGGCTCTAGTAGCTCAACACCGAAATCGCGAGAGAACTTTTTATAAAGTGAAACAGCCATTTTGTTAGTCAACTCAGCCTCGCGACTAAGTTCGGTCATTATCGTTCTGATAGCAATAAAAAATAGTTTCATTTGGCGGAATAAACCGATAGTAGTTCTGCTATTGACTAATTCATCTAAAGTATTTTCGACTTCCGTCGACAAAGCATCGGAGCCTACAACTGAAAGTAGTATCTTCGTTTGCCTTTCGAGTAATCTTTGACTGGGTTTAACTGAAAGTGATTTCTTTTGAAATTCGATCAACGCGTTCTGATTATCTTCAATCAACTCACTGATCTTAGTTTTATTGTCGCCAGTCAGTGAATTTAGTTCCGTTTCTTGAGCACGTAATTGGTCGTGCTTGTTATTTAATATTTGTAGTGATTGATGAATGAGTGTTTTTGTTTCATCAAGAAGTGAACTGGTTAGCAACCGTTCTTTGTTTTCCAATAAATTAGTCGAAAGAACATGCTCTAATTCTTCAATGTGACTTTTTACCAGTAGTGGTTTGTCTTTCCGGACCTTCGCGACTAAACCTTTTTGTGCTGATACGGGTAATACATTGCGGGGATCTATTTGTAGCTGTCTCGCTGTGGTATTAATCATTTTCTTAATCGCTTTGTCTATCTTTTTACGGCTTGATAGTTCATCCCAAAGGGTATCAATTTTGTTTAATACAGCAAACAGTCCAAGATCGTTTTTGCCCTCTATATTTTGAATGTAATCTTCCCAAACTGCCATGTCTGATGCCGTGACACCAGTATCTGCGGATAATAAAAAAACAATTGCTTGAACTTGAGGAAGTAGCTTTAGAGTAAGCTCAGGCTCGCTGCCCAGTGCATTTAAACCCGGAGTATCTAAAATTCTTAGTCCTTGCTTTAGCAACGGATGAGGAAAGCTGACAATCGCATGGCGCCAGGTAGGTATGTCTACCATATCTTCAATATCGCCATTTCTCTCTAGCATCGTCGGATCAAAACCAAGCATTTTAGCTTCTTCGACTGAGACTTTTTTTGTTTGAGTTATTGTATGTAAGGCGAGTGTCATTTCATGCGCTGAGCTAGTCATCAGTGGAACTTCAGTCCATAGATTTGGCATTTCACGAAACTCGGATAATGTAGTATGGTCCAGCCTTGTTTCTATAGGTAACAATCTTAAATAAGGACGGTTTTCTTTCTTATCATAAAATAACTCAGTTGGACACATTGTTGTGCGACCGGCCTCTGAAGGTAGAATTCTTTGGCCATACTCAGCGAAAAATAGAGAATTGATTAACTCAGTTTTCCCTCGCGAAAACTCGCCAACAAAACCGATGGTTAAGTATTCTTCTCGAAGTGAGTCTTGAAGTTTGAAGAGTCTAGCATCGATGTCTTCATTGAAGAGATCATTGCGTCGAAGCCATAAGCGAAATTTGCTGATGGTCTTTCCTATGTCACTTTTCCAGTGGCTAAACTGATCTATATTTTCAGAAAAATTATGAGTCATGAATTATTATTTTACTATTGGTTAATTCCCTTTGTATGCACACAAACATACGAGATTGTTATAGCTTATCGGCTAAGGTTACAAAAATATTAGCAGAAAACTTATAAAAATCCGTAATATAGGTCGCAAAGTTAGAGATATATCTCATTTCATAGATATATTTTGGATTAGTGGTCGCTTTTTGCAGTTGAATAACGAGAAGGAATCAGAGCTAAAACAAGAGTTTCTAGCTCCTCTATCACACAGCGAGATTATTTGAGAATTGTTTGACTCTTTATTTAGGGCCTAACCTATTTGGAGTAGAACTGGCAAAACATAGTAATTTAGCGAACTTTGGAGAAAGAATATTAATAATAATGCAAACATCGGTGAAAAATCAAAGCCGCCCATTGGTGGAAGTATCTTCCGAAACTTTGCAATTACTGGTTCACTGATTTGTCCGATAACGGCCAAAATAGGGTTATGACCGGGTGGAGATATCCAGCTTAGAATGATTCTAATCAATATTAAATAGGTAAATAATCGCAAAATACTTTGTAATAAATCGACGATGGAAAAGAGTAAAATATAGATGATGTTCAAATCTAAATAGCCAGAAAGAACATTTAATAGAACTGTTTTGATCAGTATAACCATATAGGCTAATAATAATGACGATACATCGATGCTTGCAAATCCCGGGATTATTTTTCTGAGAGGTTTTATAAAAGGGTCGGTTGCTTTCACAACGAATTGTGATAGTGGATTGTAGAAGTCTGCTCTAAAGTACTGAAGAAAGAACCGAAGTAAAATAATGGTAATATACAACCCAACCAATATGTCGAGTAGTTGTGCAAATGGATTCATTTAAGCTTTTTCTCCAAGTTCTCTTCCACGTGCTGCGGCTGCAGCGACGCCTTTTTTAATTATATTTGAAAAACCATTTACTTCAAAACTAGCCAACGCCGCTGCGGTAGTTCCGCCCGGTGAAGTGACGGCAACTCTTAACTCTTCAAGACTTCGATGGTGCTGAATTTGAGCAAGTGTCGATGCACCTAAAACCGCCTGCGTCGCTAAATTTCGCGCAGTTTGTGCAGGCATTCCTTCAGTTACCGCCTGTTCGACCATCGATTGAATAAATTGGAAAACATAAGCCGGAGCGCTACCGGCAATGGCGGTAACAACATCAATGAGCGATTCTTCTTCGACCCATTCAGCCATTCCGATAGCGCTAAAGATAGAGTCTGTTATCAGCTTTTGAGTCTTATTGGTTTGTACATTTGCGTACAACCCAGTAGCACCTTTGGAAACCGTAGCAGGTGTATTTGGCATCGCTCTGACGATCGCGCTTGAAGAGCTGATCAATAAATTTATTTGTTCGATGGTAATGCCCGCAGCGATAGAAATAATGAGTTTATTAGAGAAATCGATTGAGGCTAATTGGCTGCAAACACCCGGCAACATTTGAGGTTTTATAGCCAAAACAACAATATCACCTCTTTTTGCTGCCCGCCTATTATCTGATGTGGTTTTTATTCCGCACGATGCAGTCAATTTATCTAATTTACTAGCACTGGGGTTACTTGCTAAGATTTGTTCTGGTGGCACTCCGCTGGAGATAAGCCCTTCAATTATTGCGCCGGCCATATTGCCGGCTCCGATAAAGCTTATTGTTTGTCCGTTCTTCATATATCCCCTGATAAATAACTCAGTAGCTATTTTGTAATAAACTTTATTGTCGTTTTCCAAAAAGTGCGGTACCAATTCTAACCATTGATGAGCCGTTGGCAATTGCCGCACTCAGATCATTACTCATACCCATCGATAAGGTATCCATAAAAGAGTACCGTTGTCGATAGTGATTATAACACTCGGCAATCTGTCGATACTGGTTCATTTGTGTCTCAAAGCAATCCGTTTTTGGCGGAATGGCCATTAGTCCTCGCAGCCTTATATTGGGTAACTGATGTGCTAATTCAAGCAATTCCGGTAGTTCTTCTACACTAACCCCTTTTTTCTGAGACTCTGCAAAGTAATTTACCTGTAAGCAAATATTGATTTTGGGGAGATGAGCTGGGCGTTGCTGATTGAGTCTTTCGAGAATTCTTGCACGGTCTACGCTTTGCACCCAATCAAAATTCGCCGCGATATCTCTCGTTTTATTACTCTGTATTGGTCCAATAAAATGCCAGATAATGGATAAATTACGCAAAGAGCGAACTTTCTCTAGCGCTTCCTGTAAATAGCTTTCTCCAAATTCTGTGAAACCTGCATCATAAGCCGCTTGAATTGCACTTGCTGGATGTGTTTTACTCACAGCTAATAGTTTTAACTCATTGATGTTTATGTGATATTTGCAGCAGCATTGTTCGATTTCTGTATGAATCGATGCGATTCGATTTGCTATATTCATAGTGTTACAAGGGCTCAGTACGGGCATTTATGAGACGAAACCGAGGCATATTGCCTAAAATCGCCGAAACTATTGTTATTTATACTAAATCTCTATTCATTTTGTAGAGTTTTCTACTAGTATTTTAACATCGGATGGTTTTTTAAAAACAAAAAAGAAAATATCTTTGGGTGATACCGAATGGACATAACAGAATTACTCGCTTTTAGCGTAAAAAATAAAGCGTCGGATTTACATTTATCTGCAGGCCTTCCTCCTATGATCCGGGTAGATGGTGATGTTAGAAGAATCAATGTACCGCCAATGGACCACAAAATGGTACATAGTCTAGTTTACGATATTATGAATGATAAGCAACGTAAGGACTTCGAAGAATTCCTTGAGACTGATTTCTCATTCGCACTGCCTGGTATAGCGCGTTTTCGTGTTAATGCTTTTAATCAAAATCGCGGAGCTTCAGCAGTATTTAGAACGATCCCTTCGCAAGTTTTAACGCTAGAAGAACTCGCAGCACCATCGATTTTTAAAGAAATGTGTATGCACCCTCGTGGACTTGTGTTGGTTACAGGACCAACAGGGTCAGGTAAAAGTACGACATTGGCAGCAATGATTGATTATATTAATGATAATCACTATGGACATATTTTAACCATCGAAGATCCAATTGAATTTGTTCATGAAAGCAAGAAGTGTTTAATGAACCAACGGGAAGTTCATAGAGATACACTTGGATTCAGCGAAGCACTTCGTTCGGCTCTTCGTGAAGATCCCGATATTATTCTTATTGGCGAGCTACGTGATCTCGAGACTATCCGTTTGGCATTAACCGCTGCAGAAACCGGGCATTTAGTGTTCGGCACTTTACATACATCCTCGGCCGCGAAAACGATTGATAGAATTATAGATGTTTTCCCAGCGGCTGAAAAAGACATGACTCGTTCAATGCTATCAGAATCATTACAAGCCGTTATTTCCCAGACATTATTAAAGAAAAATGGTGGTGGTCGTGTCGCTGCGCATGAAATTATGATCGGTACTCCTGCGATCAGAAATTTGATTCGAGAAGATAAAGTGGCTCAAATGTACAGTGCGATTCAAACGGGACTGGGAGTGGGGATGCAGACTTTGGATCAGTGCTTGAAGGATCTTCTGGGTAAAGGATTGATCAGTCGTGAAGACGCAAGGCATGCCGCAAAAATTAAGGAAGAATTTTAATGGATTTTGAAGGTCTTTTAAAATTAATGGTGACTAAAAAGGCTTCTGATCTTTTTATAACCGCCGGTGTTCCACCCAGTATTAAAATTCACGGTAAAGTGATGCCCGTTACCCAACGAGCTTTAACGCCTGAGAAAGCTCGAGAAGTCGTTCTGAGTGTGATGAATGAAGAGCAGCGGCGAGATTTTGCTCGTGGGCACGAATGCAATTTTGCTATCAGTGCGGCGGGAATAGGCCGTTATCGTGTGAGTGCATTTCAGCAAAGAAACCATGTGGGTATGGTGTTGCGCCGAATTGAGACGACCATTCCAACAATTGAGGAATTACGCCTTCCTAACATTTTGAAAAAGCTCTCTTTGACTAAGCGTGGTTTGGTCATATTTGTGGGCGCAACAGGTACTGGTAAATCAACATCTTTAGCTTCAATGATCGGTTATCGTAATCGTTCTACTACCGGTCATATCATTTCGATTGAGGATCCAATTGAGTTTGTTCACAACCATGATAAGTGCATAATTACTCAGCGAGAAGTCGGGATCGATACAGATTCTTTTGCTACCGCTTTAAAGAATACTCTCCGCCAAGCACCGGATGTTATTTTGATAGGAGAGGTTCGAACCAGTGAAACCATGGACTACGCCGTTGCTTTTGCAGAAACAGGGCACTTATGTATGTGTACTCTGCATGCGAACAACGCGAACCAAGCACTTGATAGAATTCTTCATTTCTTTCCTCGGGAAAAACATGACCAAGTACGGATGGACTTGTCGCTTAATCTACGAGCGATTGTCGCACAACAACTGATTCCAACACCCGATGGAAAAGGACGTCGTCCAGCGATAGAAATAATGATTAATTCGCCATTAGTTTCCGACCACATTCGAAAAGGTGAATTGCATTTATTAAAAGATTTAATGAGTAAATCGAATGAGCAAGGAATGCAAACGTTTGATCAATCTTTATTCGCTCTGTTTAAATCTGGTGAAGTAACCTACGAGGATGCGTTACATCATGCTGACTCGCCGAATGATTTGAGATTAATGATAAAACTTGATTCTTCTGAAAACGGAGAGCCTGTATTTGATAGTGGGCTAGGTGGAATGTCACTTGAAGAGCAAGACCCGCGATAAGCCCTCGAAATTTATCTTCGTTGTTTTTTATATTGCCAATAATTCTGGAGCATTTTTGGTTGGCCGGTGTGCTGCTTCTTTAAAAATGCAATAATCATTCACACTTTTTCCATTCGAGTCTAATTCCGACATGCCTTTCTTTTTGGTAGCCACGTTGTTATTGCTAGCCGGTGTTGCTTTTGCTGGCCATAAATTCTCTAAATTGCCTTCTAATATTTGGCTTCTATTTATCGCTCAGCCTCTCGGATTGTCAGCTGCGTCGATGGTTGTGCTTGCTGGTGGTCTGCTAGGGGCTAAAATTGCCCCTAATCCGCAATGGGCAACATTACCGTTGACCTTTATGATACTGATGACGGCAGCGGGTGTTATACCCGCTGCATGGTCCATGAAAAAATTTGGTCGACGACTGGGAACTGCAATGGGATTATCCGCAGCAGTGATCGGAAGCTGTGTTGCAGCTGTCGCAGCCGTTAAAGCCGATTTTAGTTTATTGATTATTGCTGCGGGTTTTCTTGGGTTTAGTATGGCATTTGTAGCCCAAATGAGGTTTGCTGCGATAGAAAGTTTGAGCGACCCCAAAGATATTCCCTCAGCGGTTTCAGTGCTTATGGTGGGTAGTATGTTTGCTGCGCTATTAGGGCCTGAAGTTGCAGCCGTTGGTAAAGACTGGTTGAGCTCACCTCACGGATTTGCAGGTTCATTTCTTGGTTTGGCAGTCATGATTATTGTTGCCATAGTCATTGTGCTTAATTTAGAACCTATCGGCGTCGCGGAGCAAGCTACCGGTCAAGAAGCGAGAAGTATTTCGAAAATAGCGAGTCAACCCATCTTTATTATTTCAGTTTGTTCGGGGGCTATCGGTTACGCGGTGATGAGTTACGTTATGACTGCAGCACCCTTGAGTATGCATCAAATTGAAGGTCATGACTTACAGGCGACTAAATGGGTGGTGCAAAGTCACATCATTGCTATGTATCTGCCTTCCCTGTTTTCAGCGCTATTGATCAAACGCTTCGGGATTCGGAGATTAATGGCCGGCGGCTCTTTATTCTACTTAGTCGTGACTTTTGTGGCGCTTTCGGGCCATCACATGATGCACTATTGGTGGGCAATGGTATTATTGGGTGTCGGCTGGAATTTTCTCTACACAAGTGGCACGGTATTGTTACCGGAATCCTATCGGTCCAATGAACGATTTAAGGCACAGGCTTGCAACGACTTTACGATTTTCTTTACTCAAGCGGCCGCGTCATTATCGGCGGGGTGGATGTTGTTTTCTTATGGTTGGGAAAATATGATTATCGCAATATTTCCTGTGCTGTTGGTGATGTTGTTAGTGTCTATGTGGTTTGAGCATATTCGCAAAGGTGCTGTAGATCGAAAAACTTAGCCAGTGGCGAAATTAGTTCAATCTAAACTCTAATTCGATTGTTTCGAATGCCATATGTTCGCAATAAGTTTACAGCTACCATCCTTGTTTCTTATCAAAGTGACATGCTCTGCCCGAACGTTTGCTAAACCATAAATAAATTGTACATTACCGGAATAGTTGCTGATGGAATCGTTCTGGTAGTTAATATGGTCTGCGCGAATGTTAATATTTTTGCACGATTTAAGTACAATAGAGGAAGATTGATTTGAGAGCGATGCATGAGAAGTGTTAACAGATAATAAACCGCTAAACATTAGACCGAGTGTAAGCAAGATGAATAGTTTTTTTTGAAAATGCATTTTGCTGACTCCCTGTTTATTATCATTGATCTCATCGATTGATCACAAGTATACACATATATTTGTCTGTTACAAATGTAAAGGATTGAATACGACGCATATCGTAGTAATTATGCGAATATATCTCATATTAGTCTTTAGTAGAGGGCAAAAAGTCTAAATTGATTGGTTCATAAACCAACTTTCTAGGATTAGGGCGGCAGCGACACTATCGATTTGGGTTTTCTTTAGCTTTTTGTAACCACCATATTCGAAAATTTCCTGCCGAGCGGCGGCACTGGTTAATCGTTCATCACATAATTCAAAAGGGAGTCCAAATCGCCCATGTAGCCGATTGGCAAATTTTCTTGCTAATAGAGTTATCTGCTGGTCGGTATCATCCATATTGAAGGGTTCGCCAACAAGTAACAAGCTTGGCTGCCACTCTTTAATTAACTTCTCGACTAGACTCCAATCGGGAATGCCACTTTTCGCTTTCAGCGTATTTAAAGGGGTGGCAGTGCCGGTAATCGGCTGACCAACGGCGACACCTATTCGAGCTAAACCAAAATCAAAGGCTAGAATCTGGCCCATTATATTTTACCTTAAGCGTTGCCGCTAAAATAGCTGAGTTGTTCGATGTTAAAACCGATTGAATTTGCTGCCTTCTTCCAGCGGGTTTCTATGTCGGTTTCGAAAAGTAGTTCGGCGTCAAGTGACGTATTTAGCCAACTATTAGCGATTAGTTCTTGTTCTAATTGACCAGGTCCCCAACCGGCATAACCAAGTGCCACATATGCTTCATTAGAGACTTCTTGCCGGCCCATCGCATGCAAAATATCAGGTGAAGTCGTAATCGCGACATCACCATCAAGATAAATACTGGATTTCCAGAGTTTGTTAGCTCTGTGAATAACAAAACCACGGTCGGTTTGTACCGGCCCACCCGCGAGAACCGGATTATGGTTATTGCTTTGTTTGCAAGGGATTTCAAGATGGTCTAGTAGATCGACCGTTGAAATGTCGAGAGCATGGTTGATGACAATACCCATTGCGCCATCTTCATTGTGCTCACAGATTAGGGTGACACTGCGAACAAAGTCGGCGTCCTGCAAGCTAGGCATTGCGATTAATAATTGGTTTTTTAAACTAGGAAATGTATCCATACTACTATTGTTGTACCTAATACCAGAAAAAACAAGTTGTGGGTTTAAAATAGAAAGAAAGGGTTTATTTTGCTTATAGAATTAACTGGTGTGAACTCGGTTATCTTCTTGAAATCGCCAAACTCTAATGATCTCAAGAACCTCTGTGTCCTTTTTCATCTCCTCAGTTAAGGGACTAAAAGGCGCTGCTAACCGGACGATTCTAATTGCCGCATCATCGAGTAATTTTGCACCCGAACTTTTCATTATACTGACTTGGTTAATAGTACCATTGCGATTAATTGCAACTTTCAGTGTCAGATTTCCGTAAATTTTGTCTTGTTTCGCTTTCTCAGGATAATTTAGGTTGCCAATACGCTCAATTTTTCGACGCCAAGTATCGAGATACAGAGCGTCAGAAGAACGATGAATCGCTGCTGATACTTGTCTTTTCTTTGACCGTTTGGCCTGGTTAATTTGTTTGTTGTCTAAATTGGCTATGAGACCCGATAACTCGTAGCTCTTTTGTAATAGAGATTGAGTATCAGGAATATTTTTCTCGGACTCTATTTGGCTATCAATTTTTTTTTGTTGTTTCCTGGTACCTTCTAAGCTTGCTAGTAACTCAGGCGTGTTCTTTTTGTTGACCTGTTGCATCGGAGGGAGTTGAGGCTCACTCGATTGGCTATCCGGATCATTAAATTGAGCTTTTTCGGTTGCGCTCGGTGCTAAAAGCGCTTCACTTTCACCGCCGGCTTCTTGATTAGCCTGACCAATAAAATCTGCCTTTTCGGGTTTAGTTTCACTTTCAAATTGAGCAAGAACAACGTTAAATGTTTTGTTCAAAGGAGAGTTTGATAATTCGGGAACTTTAAAGCCGACGCCAAAAAACAATAATGCATGAAAAGCAACGGCTAAAAACACACAAAACAAAAGTTTATCTGTTTGGCTAATTTTTGGTTGCGAGTCAAGTGATATGGTTCCGTCGTGATTTTGCATTCGTTATTTCTTTGTTAATTTCGATTCAATGGCATCAAACAAATTACCGGCGATATTGGTACCATACGCAGCATCAATTTCTTTGATACAGGTAGGGCTTGTAACGTTTATTTCAGTAATGTAGTCGCCGATAATATCTAAACCAACGAACAGAAGTCCTTTTTCTTTTAAAGTCGGACCAACTTGTTGAGCTATCCAATGGTCTCTCTCCGACAATGGTCGAGCTTCTCCTCGGCCGCCAGCAGCGAGATTCCCTCTGGTCTCTCCCTTTGCGGGTATTCTGGCTAGGCAATAGGGGATTGCTTCACCATTCACCATCAAAACACGTTTATCTCCATTTGAAATATCAGGTATAAATTTTTGCGCCATGATAGTTTGTTGCTGCAAGTTGGTCAAAGTCTCAATAATAACGCCAACATTGGGGTCATTTTCTTTCACTCTAAAAATTGAGCTACCACCCATGCCGTCGAGAGGCTTAAGGATGACATCCTTATGTTCGCTTATAAACGCTCTAAGTTCAGACTCTTTTCGAGTTACGCGCATTTCTGTACAGCATTGCGGAAACAGTGCGGTAAATAATTTTTCGTTGTGATCTCGCAAACTGGTCGCGTTGTTAACGACCAAGAGTCCTGCGGACTGCGCTATTTCCAACAGATACGTTGTATAAACAAACTCCATATCAAATGGAGGATCTTTTCGCATTAGTAACGCATCCATCGTATTCAAAGGTAGAAATTGAGTTTCCTCCCTTTCGAACCATTTGTCCGGATCTTCAAAAACATCCAACTTTGCAATGTGGGCGTAAACTTTACCATTTATAAGCACAACATCGGACTGTTCTAGGTAGTATAGCTCGTGATTCCGCTTCTTCGCTTCGACCAACATCGCAAAACTGGAGTCTTTTTTGATGTTAATTTTGCCAATTGGGTCCATTAATATTGCAATTTTGTGTGTCATCTCAGATTTCTACTATAGTTAGGTAGGAATTATATTTTACTCGCTCTGCCTATTATAGGAGAACGAATTAAATATACAAGCATAAGATTATAATAATCAAAGACTTAGAATACCTTTTTAATGTCTTACAATTAACGCGCTAGTTAAAAGTTTGATTCTTATCATTTTATTTTCTAATATCTCAATGAGCTAAATAAACGATATGTTGGCAAAAACGGGATAACTGTGTGGTGTGGAACTGAAATTTGTGATAAAAAAACACATAGATTCAAGCACTAACAAAAAAATGAAGTTCCCGTAGGTAAATGAAGTGAGAACGGACGAATTGTCGTCCGATGAGGACCAGTTGAATGGAAAATAATTTTGAAGGCCTTAAGGCTATGGTGATCGACGATAGCAAAACGATCCGCCGTACTGCTGAAACCTTGTTAAAAAAAGTAGGCTGTGAAGTGGTTACTGCGACCGATGGATTTGATGCTTTGGCAAAAATTGCGGATAACAAACCTGACATTATTTTTGTGGATATTATGATGCCGCGATTAGACGGTTATCAAACGTGTGCACTTATTAAAAATAATAACGAATTTAAGTCGACTCCAGTGATTATGCTTTCGAGTAAAGATGGATTATTTGACAGAGCGAAAGGACGAATTGTTGGCTCGGATCAATATCTTACCAAGCCATTTAGCCGAGATGAGCTTTTAGGCGCGATATCGCAGCATGTGGCTAATGTTTAATTATCCTACTAAGTTTGTAATACACCTTGGTTGTGAACTATTTTCAGTTAAGTGATAAAGAGGAAGAACTTAAATGTCTAAAATTTTGATTGTTGACGACTCGCCAACAGAAACACATGTTTTGACTACAATACTCGAGTCTAACAATTACCAAGTGGTAACAGCGGAAAGTGGTAAGCAAGGTGTTGAAGTGGCAAAGGTCGAGTTACCGGATTTGGTTCTTATGGATGTTGTAATGCCTGGACTTAATGGTTTTCAAGCAACTCGCCAGCTCAAGAAAGAACCTACCACAGCTCATATCCCAGTGGTTATTGTTACGACAAAAGACCAAGAAACTGACAAAATTTGGGGAATGAGGCAGGGCGCTAAAGATTATTTAACTAAGCCTGTTAATGAAGGCAATTTGATCAATACCATCCAAGCGATATTAGGAAGCTAAAAGTCGTTATGGATGATTTTACTAATATAGAAGCATTCGAATTCCTAAAAGACGTTGAGAAACGGAGTTTAGAAAATGCTGGCTTGTCGACTCGAGAACAAGACTTGAGCCGATTTTGGACCGGTGTTGGATTTCGAATTGGCGGGAATGATTATTTGGTTAACTTAAACGAAGTTGCTGAAATTCTATCCATTCCACAACATACAAAAGTTCCGGGAGCAAAATCTTGGGTTAAGGGATTAGCAAATATCCGTGGAACTTTGTTACCCATTATGGATCTCCATGGGTATTTAGGTCGAAAAGCATCATCGTCGCTTAGGCGACAACGACTATTAGTCGTTAATTATGCAGGTGTTCACTGTGGCGTAATCGTAGATGAAATACTGGGCTTAAATCATTTTGAAGACGAAAACTGGGTCGAAGAAGTCGCTGTCCCCGATGAAGCGATGAAACCTTACCTTAAAGGTGGCTTTTACAGCGATGAGAAACTATGGAATGTATTCAGCTTATTCACATTAGCTGATACAGCCGATTTTCGTCAGGTTGCTCTGTAAATGAGAATCGATTTGAGTTAAGTCAATCGAAATTCAAATTTTTATAAAAACATTGCTTTCAGGAAACGAACTATGAGCGCAACAGAAAACAAGAATAAGCAAGTCAATGCAAAATCTAACGCCGGTGGTTATATCGGGCTGTTATTTATTGCCATTCTTGCTGGTGCTTTGAATCTAGCCTATGGAGTTTTCCAAGGTCAACAGAATCAACAGCGTTTAACCAAAGCTGGTAACTTAAGGGTTTTGTCGCAGCAGATAGCAAAGAATGCGGCAGAAGCATCGACAGGAAACCCCGCGGCGTTTGAGCTGCTTGATGAGCGGGTCAAAGAATTTCAAGCCCAGTACAATCATTTGTCGAGAGGTAACGAGTCTGAAGGATTAGCTATTTCACCCACTGCGATTCTAACAGGCCCGGTTAAGAGCGTCGGCGATCTGTGGCAAGACATGGAAAAGAACTCGGAAGAAATTTCTGCGGGGCGAGAAACCGTTGTTAAGCTTTACCAAATATCTAACGAACTATCATCATCTGTTCCTCAGATGGAATTCTTATATACCAACGTTCAAGACATTTTACTTGATAACAGAGCGCAAGCAGAGCAAGTAATGTACGCGACTCGGCAATCAATTTATCTAGAAAGGATCATTAGAAGTTTCCAAAAAGTACTGGTTGGTGGGGATGACGCAGAGATTGCATCAGAAAATTTTGGTCAGGATGTGGATTTATTTGGTGAAATTCTTTCAGGAATGTTGGAAGGCGATGAAATGCTCGGCGTTCGAAAAATTAACTCAACCGAAGCGCGTGATTCATTAACAGAGATTTCAGGGCTTTACGATTCGCTCAAAAATAACGTGAGTTTTGTAATTGGTTCGAAAGAAGAACTTTTTAATGTTCATGAAGCATCGGATGAAATCTTCTTACAAGCGAATACAATGTTGGAGTTAACTGCCAATTTACAAGAAGCCTATACGGGACAAACGAAAATTACTGGTCTAGGGCATTGGTTATATTCTGCGTTCGCCGGTGGTCTTGTTATTATCTTTTTAATCTTGCTGTACAACCGCCAGCGAGGAGATGATCAAGTCCGTACTCAAAAAGCGCGAGTAACAGCCGATCAAGAAAAAAGACAGAATGAAAGAAATCAGCAAGCAATCATTCGATTGTTAGACGAAATGGAAGGACTAGCTGATGGTGATTTGACGGCTAATGCAACCGTAACAGAAGATTTTACTGGAGCTATCGCAGATGCGATGAACTTCACTATTGACCAATTGAGATCGTTGGTTGCAACAATTAAAGATTCGGTTGGTAAGTTATCTAACGCAACCACAGAAACTCAAGGGATTTCAATTGAATTAGCGCAAGCATCGCGAAATCAAGCACAAGAAATCACTGGAGCTTCAGCGGCTATCAACGAAATGGCTGTCTCCATCGAGCAAGTATCTGCGAATGCATCTGAGTCAACGACGGTTGCGGAAAAATCGGTTGAAATCGCTAAGAAAGGTGGTGAAGTGGTACGAAATACCATCCAAGGGATGGATACCATTCGTGAACAAATTCAAGAAACGTCTAAACGGATTAAGCGTCTAGGTGAGTCATCGCAGGAAATCGGAGATATCGTATCACTGATCAATGATATTTCAGACCAAACAAATATATTGGCACTAAATGCGGCAATTCAGGCGTCGATGGCTGGAGAAGCTGGTCGTGGTTTCGCGGTAGTTGCGGATGAAGTACAGCGATTGGCAGAACGTTCCGGTAACGCAACGGACCAAATCGAAGCACTGGTTAAAGCTATTCAAACGGATACAAATGAGGCCGTCATCTCTATGGAATCCAGTACCGCGGAAGTGGTACATGGGGCTCGCTTAGCACAAGATGCGGGTGTTGCATTGGAAGAAATCGAAAGAGTATCAACGAGTTTGGCTGATTTAATCCAAAATATTTCCAACGCTGCGAGACAACAAGCTGCGTCGGCTGGACATGTTTCTAATACGATGAATGTTATCCAGGAAATTACCAACCAAACGTCCGAGGGTACAGCGAATACGGCGAACTCGATTGGTAAACTGGCGGAATTGGCAGACGAATTGAATGATTCGATTGCCGGATTTAAATTGCCTGACGAAGCCTAGTAATAGGAGATCTGATGTCAGCTTTCATGATTCCAGAAATGGAGCCTAGTGAGTTTGTTCAGTGGCAGTCAATGCTAGAAAGGCGTACGGGTTTGTGGCTTCCAGAAACCCGTAAAGCATTTCTAGTGACTAGTTTAAACAGACACATGCGGGAAAAAGGTATCACAGTTTATCGTGAGTATTATCAACTGCTCGACAGTGGGCAGGTAACGAGCCTTGAGTGGGCAAGATTGGTCGACTCATTGACGGTGCACGAAACATGTTTTTACCGAGATCTCGATTCTCTCAATTTAGTCACAAGCTACTGCCGTAATAGAGCATTACACGCATTTAGAGACCAACCAACCGAAGTGCAAGACATTCAAGTTTGGAGTGTTGGCTGCTCAACCGGGGAAGAAACTTATTCGTTAGCGATGGAGCTAGAAAAGTTAACTGGGAGTTTGTCGCCAGAGCAACAGAAATTAATGTACTACGGTGTGACAGGTGTTGATGTGAGTTACCCTTCTTTAGCTGTTGCACGAGAAGGCATATATTCGAATAAGAATTCAGACTTTTTGCCATCAACATCTTTCAATCATTTTTTTGAGAAGTTGGCGGATAACCATATTCAAGTCAAAAGTAATATTAAAAAGAGAACCTGTTTTATGCAGGCTAACATTTTGGAGTTAGACGAAAAACCAAAACAGTTTTTTGATGTGATTTACTGCCAAAATGTAA
Source organism: Kangiellaceae bacterium (assembly GCA_019090895.1). Classification (GTDB taxonomy): domain Bacteria; phylum Pseudomonadota; class Gammaproteobacteria; order Enterobacterales; family Kangiellaceae. The sequence goes on along the minus strand of JAHRVB010000039.1, from coordinate 17,828 downwards.
TGATCTATTTCAGACAAGAACGTAAAGCTGAAATAATTGAAGATTTCGAAAAACGTCTTAAGCCCGGTGGGATTTTGATTCTTGGCCACGGAGAAGTTACTCAGGTGGCGAATAAAAATTTAACCAGAGTAGATAATAAACATTGCTTGGCCTTTATTAAGAGCCAAGTCAATATAACCAAAGAATCGGAGCGGGCATGACTGACAACTATGACCAATTGGCTTTAAGTTGGGTCAGAAAAGAAATTAATAATACTCTTGAGCAAGCTCGTCAAGGGTTAGAAACTTACGTTGAAGATAATCATGATAAAACTCAGATCCAGTTCTGCATAAATTGCTTACATCAGGTGCAGGGTACTCTGCAAATGCTCGGTTTTGATGGGGCTGCCAGACTAGCCGCGGAAATGGAAACTCTTGCCGAGCAAATGGCGAAAGAAAAAGAGCAGATTGGAGAAGCTTCGTTCGAAATTTTAATGCGTTCAATGATGCAGATGCCTGGTTATCTCGAGCGTGTCGAAAGCGGGCAAAAAGATATCCCTGTTATTCTATTGCCACTAATTAATGAATTGAGAGCAGCTTCAAATTTAGCGCCTGTCAACGAAAATGAATTCTTCTCTGCAGAGACAGGACATGTTGAGCCACCAAAGCCTAATGAACAGATTACAGAGCAAGAGAAGAAAACTTCTTTTCAGGATAATTGCAAAAAACTAAGAGCGCATTTTCAAAAAGGTTTGACTGGGGTTATTCGCGGAGCTTCAGTTAAAGAAAGCCTTGCCCGTATTCACAAAGTTCTCCTACGATTAGAGGCTCTCACTGAAGGACATTCAGTGGCGAAATTGTGGTGGGTTGCAGATGGTTTTATTTTCTCAATTGCTGAACGAGGATTGTACAAAGAGAAACAAGTTCATCTTTTGCTTTCACACGTCGATAAGCAAATCAAACGACTTTCGGAAGCTGGTGAATCTGCTCTTACCGATCAAATTCCAGCGAAGTTGTTATCAAAACTGTTATATTTCGTTGCCCGATCTAAGTCGAAAAATACACGTGTCAAAGCGTTGAAAGATGAGTTTAATTTAGAAGAGTCTTTACCTGAAAGTAAAACCATAAAGAAACAACAACAGCAACTCGCTCGACCTGATTCATCAGCGATGGAAAGTGTTATTACTGCAATCGGTGAAGAATTAGCATCTGTGAAAGACCAGCTTGATTTATTTGTTCGGGCTCAAGCAAAAGATCCAGCACAGTTGACTTCACTGAATGACTCATTAGAAAAAATCGCGGATACGCTGACGATATTAGAGTTGCCAATTCCACGAGATGTTATTCGAGAACAAACTAAAACACTCAAGAAATCAATCAGAAACGGACAGTTACCGGATGATGCGGCCATTATGGATATCGCCGGGGCATTACTTTTCGTTGATGCGAATTTAAGTAATTTTGATATTGAACGGTTCGCAGCGGAAGAACAAGTTGCGGGCGAACAGGCTGAATCCATAGAAAAACGATCGATTAATAGTCAAGTCGATGATGCAACGGTTGCATTGGTTGGTGTAGCGAGGAAAAATCTGCAGCTTGCTAAAGACGGTATGATTAATTTTATAGCTTCCTCCTTTAACGCTGCCGAATTGGACAACGTACCGGCACTTCTAACCGAAGTGTTGGGCGCTATGCGAATTGTTGAATACCGAGAGGCGACTAATGTATTAGTTGTTGCTGAATCATATGTCACTAACTGTTTATTAGGCATTTCTGTTGTGCCAACAGAAGAATACTTGGATGCATTGGCCGATATAATAACCAGCGTAGATTATTATCTTGAAGGGACAGAAGAAGGAAATAGTAAAGCCATAGTTTCAATTTTACACAGTGCTCAATCGAGTATTGATTTATTATCCAATGCAATTGAGAGAGCTGCACAAGAGCCGGTAGAAAGCGGACAAGATTTCTCTGAAGAAGTTATAACTGAAGAAATATCTCAGCCAACATCCGCTGTAATTGTACCAATTAATCAAAGTTCTGCAGATAAACAAATTGATGAATCACTCATTGATGAAGAAGTATTAGAAATATTCCTTGAAGAAGCAGAAGAAGAAATTGAGGTAGTAGGCAATACCTTACCAGTGTGGATTAATGATACGAAGAATCAAGATGCACTAGCTACTATTAGACGTTCTTTTCACACCTTGAAAGGCAGCGGCCGTCTAGTCGGTGCTTCGACTATTGGAGAATTAAGTTGGTCTATCGAGAACATGCTCAACCGAGTGATAGAAGAATCGATTCCCGCTGAGCAACCAGTACTTGCTGCAATAAATGATGCGCTGTTAAAATTACCTAATTTAGTTAAGGAATTTTCGGATAGTCAGGCCCACGCGGGAACTGATATAGAGGAATTGATAGCCAGAACTGATCATATATCAAAAGGTCTTAACTTAAGCGACTTTTCTTTTGCGGACGGATGTGACGTTGAGGTAATCGATAACGCCTCATCGAATAATGAAGAGTTCGGTGATATTCCTACCTTGTCCGAAGAGTTAGGTTTAGCGCAAGAAGAAGAGCCGATTGACCCCGTATTACTCGAAATTTTTGTCAACGAAGCACAAGTACATCTTTCAGCAATCAATCAATATATTGACGGTAATGCATCTGATAATGTGCCTGTAACCGACGACTTGATTAGAGCGTTGCACACCTTAAAAGGTAGTGCTCACATGGCGAAAGTAGACGCAATTGCTAAATTGGCAGGTCCTTTAGAGAAACATTCCAGAATCATTAAAGGAAGTAATCGAAGGTTTGATGCCGATTCTGTGGTATTACTCGCTGATGCAGCTAAATTTATTAACGGAGTTGTGACACAACTTAGAGAGTCAAAAGTTGTGGATAGTTCACCGTTAGAGTTGTTGCTTGAGAGAATTAATGCAATTGCTGCTTCTAAGACGTCTGGACAGGTCATTGATGGGGCTGTTCAGCAACGTGATCAAAGATTGGTATCAATTTTCCTTACGGAAGGCTCGGATATTCTCGGGGAAGTGCAATCTTTAATTCAAGCGCGAGACAAGTCCAATCACATTCAGATCGCCGATGAACTTCATACCTTTACTCGCGGAAGCGAAATGATTGGCATTGAAGAAATTCAAAATTTTGCCTCAGTTTGTGAACAGACTTCGAGAGCAAATGTAAGAGATGAGGATAGCGAAAACGAGTTCTATCGTTTGCTATCGGCCGGTGTAGATGAGTTGTCAGCAATGCTTAGCCGTCTTGTTTCTGAAGAAGATATAGTCGCTCCTATTGCATTGTCCGAAGAGATGTTAAGTTGGATCAGTGAAGTTTCAAAAGAAGAAGCGCCTGAAGAAATGGACCAGGAGCTGGTCGAATTATTTGTTGAAGAAGCTGATGAATTAATCGAAACTGCCAGCGAGCTGTTAGAACGATGGAAAAATAATCTACACAGCGATGATTTGTTAAAAGAGCTGAGACGCATCTACCATACTTTCAAAGGTAGTTCTCGAATGGCCGGCGCAATGTCTATTGGCGACCTGTCTTACGGAACGGAAGAAATATTTAATACCCATTTAGATTTCGCGCGGCCAATCGGTGACGCTGATTATCAATTGGTTACTATGGCAACAAACAAACTGATCGAAATGATTGAAGTTCTACGCGGATTCCAATGGCCAGAAGCTGCTGAAGCGGAAGAACGTATGCTTAACGCACATCTCAATCCAGATTCAGTGATTGTGGAACCTACTACCAGCGAGTCAGGGGTAGAAGAAATAGCAATTGAAACATCGTTAGAAGATACTAGCGATATTGAATTTTCGGAGACCGATTTTACTGAAACGACTTTTGTTGAAACAAATTTGGCAGACAATGAACCAGTAGAAAGTGAAGTTACTGTGATTGAATCTGAAGAGTTAGATACTACAGAGACCGAATTAGTAAATACTGAGCAAGAAATAACAACGTTAGTTTCGCCTCCAGAGCTTACTGAAATTGTTGATGAGGGTGAAGTCTCAGCATTTGTATCTGATGAATCAAATATTGAATATTTAGCAGAATCGAATCAAAGTGAAGAATCGCTAGAAGCAGAGTTACCTGTAGAAATTCAAGATTCAGAAAATGAGGAAATACAAGATAGCGATCCTCAAGAATCAGATTATGCCGCATCATTAGCGTCCGAATCGAATGAGTTTTTCGTCACAGAGGATACCATCGCTCCGGCGGCTCCGGTGGTTGCTAGTGGTAATGTTTATCCCATCGAGCTCGACGAAGATGGTTTAGAAGTTCTCGAAATCTATCTAGAAGAAGCCGATGAACTCTTGATTTCTTTTGACGAAGCGATGCATCAATGGGGTGATAATCTTACCGACAACGATGCGATCGACACCATGCAACGAAATTTGCATACCTTCAAAGGAGGAGCCCGATTAGCGGATTTAGTTGTGCTAGGTGACCTTACTCACGAAATGGAAACTTATTTCGAAAAAGTTAATGAAGGAACACTAACTGCTAAGCCTGCTCATGTTGATTTCATGTTGCGTGGCTATGATGTTATCGAAGGGTTGGTCAAAGAAGTAAAAGAACAAAATCAAATGACGATGCCTGTAGAGTATTTCGAGCAACTTCAAGGGCTGATTGCCGGACAAGATCCGCAAATGTCTGAATCGGAATCAAGCTCGCCACTAAATGACCAACAGTCTGTTACAGAAAGTGCTGAAGAGACGACAGATGCCATAGATACTTCAGCTGAATTAGATTCGACAGTTGCAATTGAAAAAGAAACTTCAGCAGAAATCGTATCATTCGAACAGCGCAAAGCAATTCAGGAAGAAAAGCGAAAACCAGCGCAGGTTGTCGATACCGTTCGAGTTAATTCAAACCAATTAGAAAACTTAGTAAATTTAGCGGGCGAAACAAGTATATTCCGTTCTCGCTTAGAGCAACAAATGACGGTTCTTCGATACAACCTTGATGAAATGAGTTCTACTGTAGAGCGATTAAAAGACCAACTTAGAAATCTAGACATCGAAACTGAAGCACAAATTTCCTATCGACGAGAAATCAGTGGGGGTACAGAATACGAAGATTTCGATCCGTTGGAAATGGACCGGTATACCAGACAGCAAGAGTTAACACGAGGCCTCGGTGAGAGCGCTGTCGATTTAATGAATTTGAAGGAAACGTTGGACTTCTTAACTTCTGATTCAGAAACTTTGCTGTTACAGCAAGGTCGGGTGAATACAGAAATGCAAGAGAGTCTAATGCAAACTCGCATGACGCCTTTTGAAAGTTTGGTGCCTCGTCTTCGACGAATGGTTCGACAAATTAGTACCGAGCTAGGAAAAACTATCGAACTCTCAATCAGTGCTGATGGCGAAATGGACAGAAGTGTACTTGAGCGGATGATTGCGCCACTTGAACATATGCTCAGAAATGCAATGGATCATGGAATTGAATCCCCAGAAGAGCGCAAAAATGCAAACAAAGCTGAAACGGGAAAAATATCTATTTCGCTTTATCGAGAAGGCAGTGAAGTCTTTATTAAAATTAAAGATGACGGCCGTGGCTTAAACCTCGATGCGATACGCATGAAAGCGATAGAGCGTGGCATTATAAATGGCGACACTGAGCTTAATCGACATGAACTGCATCAATTAATATTGGAAGCAGGATTTAGTACTGCGGAAAAAGTGACCCAGATTTCAGGGCGTGGTGTGGGAATGGATGTCGTTAACAGTGAAATCAAACAGATGGGTGGTGTCATTGACATTAACTCTGAACATGGACTAGGTTCCACTTTTACTGTTCGTTTACCGTTCACGGTGTCAGTCAATCATGCATTAATGGTTCAAATTGGTGAAGAAGTTTACGCAATTCCATTATCCAACATCGAAGGTATTGTTCGAGTCAGTCCATTTGAACTTGAAGAATATTATACCAACACCGATTCAAAATTTGCCTATGCTGGCATCGACTATTCCATGTATTATTTAGGCCAAATGCTTAACCATAATACACGAGCTAGTTTGGAGGGGGTATCGCAGCCACTTCCGGTGTTGTTGTTACATGGAGCGGATCATCCAACGGCGTTACAGGTTGACGACCTACTCGGTTCTCGTGAAATTGTTGTAAAATCGATTGGTAGTCAGCTCAGTTCTGTCAGTGGGCTTTCTGGCGCAACAATACAGGGTGATGGTCGAGTTGTACTCATTTTGGATATGCCAGCGTTGATTAGACGAGTGGACGCTCATGTGACTGATATGATTGTACAAGAAGAAGCTATATCTGAAGAGAAAGTGCCAACGGTTATGGTGGTCGATGACTCTATCACAGTGAGAAAAGTTACCACTCGATTGTTGGAGCGTTATGACTTTGAAGTCATTACCGCAAAAGATGGTGTCGATGCCGTTACAGTGCTTGCGGATACCATTCCTGATGTGATGTTACTCGATATCGAAATGCCAAGAATGGATGGGTTCGAATTGGCTACTATAATTCGACATGATGAACGGTTGAAGAAAATTCCGATCATTATGATTACATCACGTACTGGTGAAAAACATAGAAAGCGAGCTGAATCTATAGGTGTTAATCAATACATGGGTAAGCCGTATAATGAAGTTGATTTATTAGAAACAATTAACGGATTATTAACTGATAATTCTTGAGGAACGTTGTGAGTAAGTTATCAATTGGCTTGGTGAGTTCACCAAGCGAAGAGAGTGACCAGTTATCTAAACTGTTGAAAGAACTCGGAGTGGATATTAAAGTTAGTATCGCTCCCGACCAAATAAAGCAGGGGCACATTGAAGGAGCAGAATTAAATGTTTGGTTGCTCAACATAAATGATGATGACTGGCATGACAATATAGATCAATTACTGGATGAATCAGACGCGTCCATCTATTTTAATGAGCCTGGAAATCTGTCTAAACATTCTCACCCAAGCTATTGGTGCAAGAACTTAGTTAGCCGTTTGTACGAGTTGACGGGTCTTGATAATGATAGTGCAGCAGGGGAAACAGAATTAAAAACTGACAATGCGACTGCTTCGGAACGAATTTCAACTGCTCCACCTCTTTCCGCAGAAACTGACACAGAAGATAGTCTTACTTCTGCACTAGACGAGTTAGAGTCTAGCTCCGTAGGGTTACCGAGTGATATAACCGCAGAGCTCGTTTCCGAATTAGAGAGTATTTCTCCTCAGCTCGAAAAAAGTATCGAAGACTCTGAGGCTGTCGACTCGACGATACGAAAAACGGAAATAGAAGCACACACTTTAGCTGTGCATTCGTCTACTGAACCAGAACCAGAACCAGAACCAGAACCAGAAGTCTTGGTCGAAAATAAACTCGAGTCAGGAGCTTTGGCTTTCGAGCAAGCGCCGGTAGATTTCGAAAATGAAATTATTCAGGACGCGACAGCATCTGAAACTGTTGATGAGCTAGAACTGCAAGCGCCAAAACTGGAACAACTTGAGCCAGTCAGTGCTCCTCAAATGGAAATGTTGGACGAAGAAATAGATATGGAAACGTCTAATTCCGACGAAAAAATTACACTTGAGTTGGAAACTGCTGACATCTCTGAAGAGATTCTATCAATGGCAGACGAAGATGAGTCGGTTCCAACACTCACTCAACCAGCAGAATTGGTCGAGTCAGAAGTAACCAATAAATCCGAACAAATCTCTATCGAGGATATCGATTTTTCGAATTCCGTGAATCCTGTTCTCGAATCCATGAGAGACGGTGATTTAAACCAAAATCAATCTACATTTGATACGGATTTGATTGATGAATCAATCGAGCTTGAATCTAATGCCGAAGACTCGATATCTTTTGATGTGGAACTCGACGACATTGAAGATATCGAGCAAGTGAATATATCAGAGCTGCCATCGAATGAATCCGAATTGTCGCTCCTAGATTTAGAAGAGCCCAGTTTACTCGATTCGGAAGTGCCAGTACCAGTTTTGTCGGAACCAGACTTAATGGTGTCAGAATTAGTAGAACCAGATTTGATCGAATTGGATCTATCTGAGGAAGACTCCGCAGAACTCGATTTTTCAGAACTAGAGTTGTTAGGAACTGATTTACCCGAAGCGGAGCAATCTTATGCTACAGATATCGAACTAATGTCTGAATTGCCTGATGAAACTGTTTCCGAGAATACTTTAGAGTTGGAATCTGAAATCCCAGCGCAACCAAGTTCATCTCTGGAACTTAGCGACGATGATTACAGTGTTGAAGAACAACCATTAGAGTCAAGTACATCCGAATCAACCGCTGAATATGATCTGAGTGGATTATCTCTAGAGTCAATGGAAGAAGAGGAAGAAGAGATTACTGGTCGGGCTGTTTTTATCGAAGAGGAGCCTGTAGAAGAGCCTAAAAAGACTGATCCTGAAGGTGAATTAGAGCTGCCTTCCGATGGAGGCTTGAGCTTAGAGTCAATCGGAGAGACTACTCAACCTATCACTGGCAAAGCACAATTTGTTATCGATGACGAACCTCTTGAAGAAGAGTTGATGATACTAGCGGAACAAAATGAATCTAAGTCGAAACAGTCTGACGAAAATGAAACAAATGAAATTAAGTTAGACGAGGCCGAATCAGTTGAGCATAGCTTGGTTGATGAAAATCATTTTTCTGATAATGAAGAACTCGATGTTGTAGCGCCAGCGGAATTGAATGGATTAGAAAACGTCGAACTAGAGACGACAGAATCATTAGCGCAAGAGCTGGATGTCGCAGAGTTTGAAGCTGCCGAATTAATCTCGACAGAAAAAGGCTTTTCAGGGGCTGAATTACAAGCACTAGAAATTGAACAGACCAATAATTTATCGAATGAAGATTCATTCGATAAATTAAGTCGTGAGCCGAACCAACCAATAGTTCTAGAAAATGAATCAGAAGAATTTGAGATTCCAATGCTGGACGATGCAGCCACGGGGCTTGACTTTGATGAGCCAATCGAAAAGAAAACTCAACAACAGCCACTAAGTCACTGTTGGGTCATTGGTGCATCACTTGGTGGACCCGCTGCTGTGAAACGCTTTTTACAAAGTTTACCCCAAGATATTAATGCAAGCTTTGTCATTACCCAACATATCGATGAAAATTTTCTACCCGTATTAGCCGATATTTTGACCAGCAGCAGTCCGTTCGAAGTAAAAGTTGCGAATGGATGTAATCCAATGTCCGCTGGAAAAATATACTTGGCACCGCTTAAAGGTAAACTTATATTTCTTCAAGACGGCTCGATGTTAGTTGACCATTCTCAAAAATGGAGTGAACCTTATTCACCCTGTATCGATGATGTGATCGATTCGCTTTCGGCAGTTTATAAAGAAAGAAGCGGTGCAATAATATTTAGTGGCATGGGGCAAGACGGTCTGCGCGGTGCGACTAAAATGAAAGTGCTCGGTGGAACGGTTTGGGCACAATCAGTTGAAACCTGTGCAAACGGATCGATGCCGGAGGCGGTTATTGAGGCTGATATCGCCAGTGTTATAGCATCACCAGAAGAACTTGCAAAACAATTAGCCGAGCTAGTTATCGATTAGTGTTTGTTAATTGTCTTGAACAGCTACAAGCCTAATGATAGTTAACCGAACAACGAATTATAGTTAACCGAACAACGAATTATAAAACATAGAGATAAGACAATGTCAGATGAAAATCAAGAAGTCTATAGCTTAATGATACCCACAGTAAATAGTAATATATTGCTGCCTAATACGAATGTTGCCGAAGTGGTCCCATTCAGTAATGTTGAACTATTTGAAGATGACAGTACTCGACCTAACTGGTACCTCGGTCATTTAGTATGGCGTGGAATGGATATTCCTTTAGTATCCATTGACCTTATTAAAGGAGAAACCGATGCGCAAGCAAATAAACGTTCGCGAGTTGCTGTTACTCATACACTTAATTCTAATGGTGAACTTCCGTATCTCGCTATTGTGGTACAAGGAATTCCGAGACTCTCGCACGTAAAGCACGATAATATTCAGTTTGTTCAAGATGAGAATTTATCCGATGCTGAAAAAATGCGAGTAGAAATTGATTCTGTCATAGCAACAATACCTGACCTTGATAAGCTGGAAGCGATGGTACTTGAAGCCAATGAAGCGGCCTAAATTGATTTGTTTAAAATAACATGTCTAACCAAGTTGATATTTCTGCCAACAAACCAATCCTCTGGATTGGTTTTTTCGTTGGCTTGCTGATAAGTTGGGGCATGTTGTCTGGCGACGAACAGGGTCGCGTTAACATCCTTCATTTGGTTCTCATTTATGTGTTCTTGCCCATCGCAAGTATCGTTATTTCTACCATTGGGTTAATACTTCGAAAAGGAATTAACCTTGCAACCATCGTTAGCCTAATTCCGCTATGGTCTATTCAACAAAAACGCGACTTCTTGAAACGCAAGCAAGCGTCGAGTTCAAAACTATACTTTTTTTATCAGAGCCAATTAGCGGCACTTAGCTTTAGTTTCGCCAGCTTATTGGTATTCTTTATTTTGCTACTGACTACCGATGTCAATTTTATTTGGCGAAGCACAGTACTAAGTGCAGAAAACATTTATCCGTTCCTAGAATCGCTTGCTAAGCCGTGGACGTTTTGGGGACTAGCACAACCAACGATTGAAATGTTAGTGAGTAGTCAGGACTCTAGGGTTGGTAGCATGCCTGTTATTGGCAATCTTGGGGATTGGTGGCGATTCATACTCGCAGCTCAACTTTGCTATGCTTTGTTGCCACGTTTCTTTGTCGTTGTTTTGTGTCGATTGGTTATATGGCGAAAGAGCAATTCGGCGAATGGCATTCAATTAGTAACCGAGCGTCATTCCGCCATTGATGTTTCTAAGCCTATGGCGCATCAATCAATCGCCCACGATACTACCGCAGATTTTGCATTGAATAATTGGTGCGGCTTAGAGCCAACTCTACTAGAGGAAATTCTAAAAGGTCTAAGTCATCAATCCATATCGGAACTAAAAGCGGGACCGTTAGCATCGTTTTCAGAACAGTTAGTGGCAGAACGTTGGCAAGAACCACAACTACTGTTAGTGAAAGGCTGGGAACCGCCTATGGGAGAACTACGAGACTTTATGCAAAATGGCAGAGGTTATCTTATGCCATTGGACTGGGACACAGGCCAATTCAAATCTTTGTCTGATAATCATTTAGCAGAGTGGCGTCGTTTTACTCAAGTTTTGCCCGATTGGCAAATACTTCAGCTAGAGAATTAGACAATGAAAATGAATCGTTCAAGAGCCTCATTTGCCGTTGTTGGTCATCCAAATAAAGGGAAATCTTCCATTGTTTCGACTTTAGCCCGTGATGACTCGGTCATGATTTCACGACAAAGCGGCACAACGACTCATTCTGATCACTACAAAATCGATACGGGCAATGCTGGCTATGAGTTGATTGATACTCCAGGATTTCAACGGCCTAAGAAAGTCCTGCATTGGTTAAACCAAAACGCACACAGCGCCGCGCAACGAGCAGAAGCCGTTAGGAAATTTGTGTTGGATCCAATTTGTGCAGAAAAATTTCCCGACGAGGTTCAACTATTAACCCCATTGGTTGAAGGCGCCGCAATTTTGTATGTGGTTGACGGTTCCCGGCCTTACGGTGTTGAGTATGAAGCGGAAATGGAAATCTTGCGTTGGACCGGACGACCCAGCATGGCACTTATAAATCCTATTGAAAACGAGTCCCATGTTGAGTCTTGGAAAAACGCACTAGAACAATTTTTTAAAATAGTCAGAGTCTTTAATCCGATGCAAGCTGGTTTTAGCAAACAAGTCGCATTACTGGAAGCCTTCTCCCACCTAGAAACCCGTTGGAGCAGTGTGCTTGGCCAAGTAATAATCGATCTGAAAAGCCACCAAAAAGCTCAAGTCGTTCAAAGTGTTGAGTTGCTTTGCGGACTATTAAGTGATTTGTGTTATTACCAATACCATCAAAAAGCACTAACCGAGACCCAAGCGAAATCTCTTAAACCAGTACTTCAAAAGAAATATAATCATTGGATGCGAGAAAGAGAGCAGCGAACATTTAAAGAACTTTGCGAATTATTCTCTCACCATCAATGTGTGTTGCAAACACAAGAGTTTGACCTACCACCGGATCTGTTTGATAGCGAACAATGGTACGCTTGGGGATTAGACAAAAAACAACTTTCGACGGTGAGTGCTATGACGGGAGCCATAACCGGCGCAGCACTTGATGCCGTTGTTGCGGGTCACAGTTTTATGCTCGGAGCTATCGGCGGTGGAGTACTCGGATTTACTTCGGCTTGGTTAGGGGCGGACAAATTAACGAAAACGTCAGTAAAAGGGTTGCCCCTTGGTGGTTATCAAGCCTGCATGGGGCCAATGCGAAACCTGAACTTTCCCTATGTAGTTATTGGTCGATTTTTGTTTCTTTTTGAGCAACTCAAAAACAAAAATCATGCTGATAGAAGTTCAATTATTATGTCCGAAGAAGTGCTAACAAGTAAGATCGAACAAATGCAAAAATCAGAATCCAAAGCACTTCATTTAGCTTGTAAAAAACTCATCGGCCAAAAGCCGGTTGAAGACTTAAGAGATTCATTGATGGCGCTATTCGTTTCTTATGAGAATGATTAGGAGCTACGAGCTAGGAGCTAGGAGCTAGGCTAATTTAGTATAAAATGGTTACAATTATCAATTCGACTTTCTCAAGCGACTGGACTAATGTGCTAATAAGCCACTGCAGGAAAGAGTCAGTCTCATATCAGTACTAATCTTATGTTGAATAAATTTACTTCATTGACCTTGAACATCTCAGCTAGCATCGCCATTTCGTTGGTGGCTTCCGCTGTGCAGGCTCAACCTTTCCGTTCAGCAGAGCCTGGTGAGCGCGTTCATCGCTATCAAATTCAAATTGGTGAACAAATTGAGACTGCTAACATAGAGATTTGTTTTGAAGGAAAGGCGCCGGAATATCTTTCAATTGAGAGTAAACGCGGTAACCGCGATCTAATTAAATACCCACAATCCAAGCAAGGGCGAATCGAAATACAAGGTCGTTATTGGAAAACTAAATTCCTTCCGAATAATGCATGCTTGGATTATTCCGTCAGCCTTAAACGACATCATGCAAAACGTACAAAAGAATCGAAATCTCGTAAAAATATCGCCTACATCGAAACAAATACCTGGCTTTGGTTGCCAGAAACGAGTAAGGAGCAAGTCGATATTTCGCTATCGTTTGAATTGCCGAAATGGGCGTCAATATCCGCTCCGTGGCAACGTACTCAATTATCGAAAAAAGAATTCCTTATGGGGCCTCAACCGCAAGATTGGGGTTACACTCTACTCATAGGTGATTTCGAGCATAAAATGTCTCCCATTTCCCCAGGCCATTATTTGAATATCGCGACCATGCGAGAGCTCCCTAAAAAAGACAAGATTATTTCATGGTTGACCAATACGGCCCAATCGTTAGAGAATTATTTAGGCGATTACCCAACGGCTCAAACTCAGATTATCGTCATCGCCAAGACTAAAATGAAACAGGGACCGGTTCCTTGGGGAGACTTTAGTCGAGGCAATGGTTTTGGTATTCGCTTTGTCATTGTGCCTGGTTATGATATTCAAGAATTTTACAATGACTGGACCGTGACCCATGAATTCAGTCACCAACTGTTACCAAAAATTCATTACGACGATATTTGGTTGTCAGAAGGGTTATCCTCTTATTTGCAATATGTACTTATGGGGCAATCAGGTATTTTGCAAAAAGATAAGGCGTGGCACCGAATTTACAAAGGATTGCAGCGCGGAGAAAAAGGTACTAAAAAAGTAACTGCAGAGCCATTGAAGGAAACTTCAGGGCGGAGGAAAAGTGGTGGTCGCTCTGGTCGCACCATGAGAATTTATTGGAGCGGTGCATTATATTTCCTCCAGGCAGATTTGGCTTTGCGACAGCAATCAGAGGGTAAAGTCGGCCTCAATCAAATCTTATTAAAACTTAACCGATGCTGTATTAATGGCGAGAAAATTTGGCGAGGCCAAGCGTTAGCCAATAAACTGGATCAACTCTCAGAGACAAAAATATTTGGAATTTTATACAGAGATTTTTCTAATAGCGAAAAGTTTCCAAAATATCAATCGACCTTTAAACAATTAGGCATCGCGTTCTCCAACACTAACGAGTCAAATTCTAAGGTGCCCAATAGCAAGTCACTTAAACTGAAAATCAAGCAAGATTCATTTGCCGATAAGATTATGGACGCTGCTTCAAAGTAGCGCTTTTTACTCTCCCAATAGAGATAAATATCCATAAGCCGCCATTCGTACGGTGGCCATTCGAAAAGTGGGTATTCGAAAGGCAGCGATTAATATCGCAAATCATTGAATTCTCTAGGGATTTTCTTAGCACCTTCTCACTACCTAAATATACCGTTTACGCATAGCGGGTCGATCCCTTACACTATGCGCCTTTAAGCACTACCTAAACGAAAAATTCTCTATGACGAGCTCATCAAATCAATCGGTTGAGACGCACCTAACTGCAGAAAATCAAAAGCATTCGGGCCGTGGTCCCATCAAATACTTACCGCTATTCGCTGCAATAACGGCTGTCACACCGTTAGCGATCGATATGTATTTGCCGGCAATGCCTCAAATTGCAGACAGCCTTGGGACAAATATCACGGCACTTCAAAATAGTCTCAGTTTGTATTTGTTTTTTTATGCCTTGGGGATGTTCTTGTTTGGCCCGTTAGCTGATGCGTTTGGCCGCAAGCGAATGTTGATCATTGGTTTAACCGGTTACAGCATCTTTAGCGGATTGCTAGCGGTTACCCAAGACGACCAAATGTTCCTAATACATCGAGCGCTTCAAGCGATATTTGGCGGCGCTGCAACGCTGGTTATTCCCGGTACTATTCGACTGTTATTTGGTAAAGATACCGTTAAAGGGCTTTCGTATGTATCCACCATCATGATGATCGCACCAATGCTTGCGCCTACACTAGGCGGAGTTTTATTGGAGCTTTCAGACTGGCGGCTTATCTTCTGGGCGTTGTGTGGCTATTCTGTATTGATTCTAGTATTAAGCCTCCGATACTTTCCCAATGTCGAATTAGCGGTTGATGATGTCGAAGCAAGCGATGATAAGCAGAATGCCCAGTCAGAAAAAAGACCTGGATTAAAAGAGCTCTACTTCTCAACCTATCAACGTATTTTAGCTAACAAAAGCACCTTGGGATTTTTGGTGGTTTCAATGCTCGGTTCGTTTACCTTCTTTACCTATGTTACCGGGATCTCATTTATCTACATTACCTTGTTCGGTGTGTCAGAAATGATGTTTGGGATCTTGTTTGGATTAAATGTCATCGTGTTAATGTTTGCTAATTTGAGCAATGCACGGCTAGCGCCCAAAATCGGCTCGGTCAAAATGATGGGCTACATGTGGGGCGGAGCCACGATATGCGCCAGTCTATTGTTAATCAGTGTGGTGTTAGATGCAGGGATTCATTATGTTGTTTTAAGCTTGCTGCCAATAATGGGTTGCTTGTTAGTCATATTAATTAATTCAGATACGTTGATATTACAAAAATTCGCTAAAAACACCGGTACTGCTAGTGCGGTAATCGGTACTTTGCGGTTTGGCAGTGGTGCATTGGCAGGGCCCTTTTTAACCTTCTTTTATGATGGTTCGGCATTACCCTTTGCTGGGTTGATCATCACCGGAGTGCTCTGTATTGGAGTGGTTCATTTTTGTTACAATAGAAAACAACCGATATAATCGAATAAACCCATAAATTCCGTGGGTATAAACTTGATTTTTTAATTGAAATCGTTATATTCATTACCATTAAGTTAATAACAATCATTCTCATCTAATGAAGTGCTGTAATCATGAGTAAAAAATTTGCTACCGAAACCGTTTTAGATGTCATCCATTGGAACGATACCCTGTTTTCTTTCAAAACCTCTCGAGACGCAGGGCTGCGTTTTAGAAATGGTGAGTTCATTATGATTGGGCTAGCGCAAGGCGAAAATAAGCCGATAATGCGTGCTTATAGTATTGCCAGTGCAAACTACGAAGAGTACTTAGAATTCTTCAGCATCAAAGTTCAAGATGGCGCGCTCACTTCTAAATTACAACATTTACAAAAGGGCGATGAAGTCCTCATTGGTAGTAAACCAACGGGTACGTTAGTTATTGATGATTTAAGAGATGGTCGTAATCTTATTCTTATTGGTACCGGAACTGGTCTCGCACCATTCTTAAGTATTATTAAAGATCCTGAAACCTATGAGCGATTTGATAAAGTCGTTTTGTTTCATGGCGTTCGTTTTAAAAACGAAGTGGCGTATCACAAGATGCTGAGTGAAGAGTTAAAAGAGCATGAATACCTCGGTGACATGATCACACAACAGCTAATTTATTATCCCTGTGTGACCCGAGAACGATATCAAAATGAAGGTAGAATTACCGACCTGATAAAATCCGGAAAATTATGCACCGATATTGGTTTACCACCGCTGGATCCTAAACTCGACCGAGTGATGATGTGTGGAAGTCCTTCCATGCTAAAAGACACCTGCGCAATTTTGGATGAAATGAATTTTGAAGAAAGTCGTAAAAAAGGGGTGCAAGGCGATTACGTCGTTGAACGCGCCTTTGTTGAAAGTTAGTTCATTCTCCAATGGTTTAAACTAAGCTGATAGTGCATCTATAGCCTATAGACTGACCTACAAAAGATAGTCAGCATCGGGTGTGACAACAATGTAGGTCATTCTTCAGGATGACAACCAGCTTACCGTTAGATCATTCGCCTATAGGCAAACCTACAATAGTCAATCAGCTCCAAATACAAACAATCTTTCCGATTCAAATTTCCGTTTATCTCTCGTATGGCGTCCAGTTTTCTGGCATCTAAAATCGCAGCTATATGTACCGAGTAAGCTGGTCATAACTGTGAGAACAAAATCATCTAAAAGTCATAAAGACGTCAGGTATTTTGAAGCTGCTTAGGTTAAAGTCTCGGCTTATTAAATTACATTCAAGTATTGTATCAATGAAAGCGACTTCAATTTTGAAGTCATACGATTCGTAGATTTCAAATGAAAGGTAGATTATGAACCGTCTTTATATTTCAATAGTACTGCTACTTTCTGCTGTCACTATCGGTGGCAATAGTTATAGTAAAGATAAGCTCCCAGCCTTAGACAATCGCTATTTCAGTGAAAAGCCACCCGCATTAACTCCCAAACTTTTTGACCCTAAAATAGTATCTCCAGAAGGAAGCTTTGAAGGGGGGAGTTTCACACCGGATATGAAGGAGTTCTATTTCACTAGGAAAAATGGGAAATACAAAAGGCGCACATTTTTTGTTATTCGATACGAAAACAATCGTTGGGAGCAGGAGTCTGAGACTGAAATACGATGGCCACAGTTCTCTGCTGATGGCAAAATCATGTTCCTTGGAAAGCAGTATAGGGAAAGAACCGATACGGGTTGGTCAGAACCCAAAAGCAAAGGAGAGTTTCTAAAAGAACAAGCTCATGGAATATCGGTTTCATCTAATGGAACCTACTATTTTCCTCTCTACAAAAAAGAAGACAACGGACATGGCAATCTAGGTTATTCGCGATTGATAAACGGTAAATATGAAGAACCAGTAAGGATGGGAACCGAGATTAATACCGGAAAATACATTGCTCATCCCTACATTGCACCAGACGAATCCTATTTAATGTGGGATGTAGAACGACAGGATGGTCATGGAGAATCGGATATTTATATTAGTTTTAAACAAAAAAATGGCTCTTGGT
>JAHRVB010000038.1 GCA_019090895.1 Kangiellaceae bacterium | reverse complement strand
GCGAACTCACCAACTCGTCGGTCAAGCCGGTAAGGATATTGAAAAACTTAAAAAGCTACAACAACTCAAAAAACAACTCTAAAGAATCGTCTACCAGCAGAGTAGAAAACGAATCAACTGTTCTAATAAAAACGCAAACCAAAACACAAATTAACTTTACACTTAATAATCATAAAGAATACCTGCTAGATCTCTTGCTTGCGCTAGATGGTGTCATCCAATCACCAAAATATCATCCTGAGTCAGATGCGCTCTATCATTCATTACAGGTCTTTGAGCTGGCCTATCGCGAGTCAACTGATCCTGAACTTTGGCTAGCCGCTCTTTTCCATGATGTTGGAAAATCAGTTGATTCGAAACATCACTGTATCATCGGTGCTGAAATGGTTACCGAAATTTTACCCACTCGCGTGATTTGGATAATCAAGCACCATCTCGATTTATTGAAATCACCTCAACAAACTCAACGAAAATTCGCCAATACACAGAAGATTGGCGACTTAATTCAGGTTCGTCGTTGGGACTTGGCAGGTCGATCGCCTACGGCTCGTGTGCGTGACACTGAAGAAGCTTTGGATATTGTCTTGAGTCGATTCGATTGAGCTAGCGGTTAAACCGTCAGAACAGTTGAAATTGAATTTTCAATTGTTCATACCTGTATTAATCACACAACAAATCTAAACTCCCCATAAAATGACGTGAAGAACGTCCTTAACCAATGAGAAAAAAACGAAATAATCTACGAGTACTAATTACACGAGAAGCCGCACGATTAATGTATGAAGACGGCATCGACCAGTATCTCGATGCAAAACGCAAGGCCGCAAAACGAATACTGGGCAGGTCTACTAAAGATCTTCCTTCCAATGGTGAAATATCGGAACAACTACATCAACTTGCGAAATTTCAGCAAGGAGACCAACACGAAGAAACTCTTTTCAATATGCGATTACTGGCAATGGATACTATGGAGCAGTTAAACGAATTTAACCCACGATTAATCGGTTCAGTCAGTACAGGACGTGTTAGAAAGGGAAGTGATATTGACTTACACATGTTCACAGATAGTATCGAATTAATTCAACATACCATAGAAGAAATAGGTTGGAATTATGAGGTCAAGCAAGTCTTTATCGAGAAGAACGGCCGCCCGATGGAATTCAATCACATATATCTTGATTTAGAATTTCCTGTAGAGCTGTCAATATATCCAGTTAATGAAATTCGAGTTCGCGGGAGGAGCAGTACTGATGGCAAGGCGATTGAAAGGTTATCTGTGGTAAAGGTAAGAGAGCTGGTATTATCCGAGCATGCAGAGTTGTGGCAGTCATATATTAATTCTAATCGCTAGAACAGAAGTCTAACTCGTTTCTAAGAGTAAGGAGTACAGGTAAAGAAAGAAAGTAGGTTGTGGTAGAAGAATGAAACCCAACGAAAATGTTCGCGTATTAAATATCGGAAGTTGAGATTTTACTCGGCGCGCTTTACCAGTCAAAATTGATATTTTCTGTCCTAGTCGAGGTGCTGGGGGGCTCACCTCGGCCTACTAGTCATCAAGCGCTCTCTATATTCTCGAACGAATATTTCGCTATTTCTAATTTGTGGAGTTTGAACGGTTTTTTTCGGCTAAAATGGCTTAAAGACGGGGAACATAGCGGCTGTCAACGATATGTTCGAATTTGTTTATATCGATTCTAGTCTGTATTATTGATCAAAAAATTTAAGGTGAGGGAACTTAATGAGCATGCATCACTCAAACAACAAGTAATTTTGTATGGCGAATTAGTTCACATCGTTATCTTCTTGTACACTATCACCCAAAATATCTTATTAGGATCGCAATGAAAAAGACCAGAATTTTAATCTTAGCTGCTCTATTTTTTCCGCTGATGTCATGCGGCTTAAACTTTAATCGTCATGCAACGACACAACACTGCTCTAAGATTTTGTCGAGTAGTGAAAGGGCTGACTGTTACAGTCGCACTAGTGATTTTAATGAGAGATTACAAGACAGAACGGATCGAGAGAAAGCTGAAGAGCGGGAGAAAGAAAAGGTTGATTTAGATTTTGGTAAAGGAAAAGAGTCGTCCAAAGATGAAACAGGTGAAACAGAACAGTAAGGATATCGAACCAAGTGCTTTTTCTTAAAATATTTGGCTTCTCCTCTTGGTATATCGCATCTGCTATGCCAGCAGAAAAACTTGACTTACTCGCAGGAAGTAAGCATGGTAAAGTCCCGTAATTATCTAATCTCAAACGATTGCCACTATGAGTTATAAAAAACACTTTCAAATTTTACTGTTCTTGTTCTCACTAATATCAGTTAGTAACATTGTGGACTCAAAAGAGATTGCGATTACCTTTGATGACTCCCCTAGACACGCTTCAGGTTATTTTGATGGGCCAACTCGTTCGAAGAAACTAATCAGTGCACTAAAAAATCATAACGTACAACAAGTGGCATTTTTTTCGGTCAGTGAGAAGCTAAATGCGGAAGGAATCGCTAGGCTCAATCGATACGCTGAAGCGGGGCACATAATAGCCAATCATACCCATAGCCATCCCAATATAAATAAGCTCACTCTAGAAGATTATACCAAGAACCTATTGATTGCTGACAACAAGTTGAAATCATTCAATAAATTTGAAAAATTATTTCGTTTCCCCTATTTACGAGAGGGAAACACACTTCGTAAACGAGATGGTATGCGAAAGGTTCTCAAAGAGCATGGTTACAAGAACGCGTATATCACACTCAATAATTATGACTGGTATATTGAAGTCTTGTTCCAAAAAGCGATTAAGGAAAAGCACGATATTAGCTTCGAGAAAATGAGTAAATTCTATGTTGATACTTTAATGAAAAGTATTGAATATTATGATCAAATGGCGGTCAATCATTTAGGTCGTTCACCCAAACATGTTTTACTGTTACATGAAATGGATATCTCAGCATTATTTATTGGTGATTTAATTGATGAACTCAGGCGACGAGATTGGAAGATAATTTCCCCACTCGAAGCCTATCAAGATGAAATTGCAAATTTCCAAATAGAAGAAACACTTAAATTTAATCCTGGCCGGATTGGAGAAATTGCTAGAACTAAAGGCCAGAGAAAAGGGTTATGGCATCAATCATTGAACGAAGAGTATTTGGACCAAGCATTTAAACGACAAGTATTGGACTAACGGAATGAGCTAACTCAATATGCTAAACACTATTTCTATTAGCAACTATCGCTCTTTACTTAACTTAGTGATCCCACTAGGTAAACTGAATGTAGTCACTGGAGCTAACGCCAGTGGGAAATCAAATCTCTATAAGTCTCTTCGGTTACTGGCTGAAACGGCTCAAGGTGGTGTGGTTAACGCACTTGCCAAAGAAGGCGGATTAGATTCCACTTTTTGGGCCGGGCCGGAAAATCTATCTAAGAAAATGCTAGCTGGCGATGTACCGGTTCAAGGGGGACCAAAACAAAAAAGAACACGGCTAAGGCTCGGTTTTTCTAATGATGAATTTGGTTATTCAATTTCTTTAGGGTTGCCAATACCCTCAAGTTCTGCGTTCTCGCTTGACCCAGAGATAAAGCGAGAAAGTATTTGGGTCGGTAATAGTTATCGGCCTGCGAGTGTGTTAGTGGATAGAGAATCCAGCGTAATCAAGGTTCGTTCTGGTCGGCAGTGGCAGGTGATCGCTCAGCACGCGAATAGTTTTGAAAGCTTATTTAGTCAGATAGCCGATCCTGTAAGTACACCAGAAGTCGTCGCTCTTCGGGATAGTATTCGACATTGGCGGTTTTATGATCATTTTAGAACGGACGTTGATGCGCCAGCGCGACAGCCTCAACTAGGCACTAGAACGCCGGTGTTGCACAATGACGGGCGAGACCTTGCAGCCGCTATTCAAACCATTCGAGAGATAGGTGATTCCGCGGCGTTAAACGAAGCCATCGAAGATGCGTTTCCCGGCGCAAGTCTTAACATTTTAGTCAGAGAAGATGGTCGGTTTGCGATTGAATTTCATCAATATGGATTACTAAGGCCGCTGTCGGCACTTGAGCTTTCTGATGGGACTTTGCGTTACTTATTATGGGTTGCCGCTTTGTTGACACCTAGACCGCCGCCTTTGATGGTGTTGAATGAACCGGAAACGAGTTTACATCCTGATCTTTTGCCTTCGCTCGCTAAGCTTATTATTAAAGCTTCTGAGTCAACTCAAGTGTGGGTGGTGTCCCATGCAACGCGCTTAATTGCAGCATTAGAGGCCTCTCCAACGTGTAACGCCATTGGGCTTGAGAAAGAACTGGGCAAGACAAATGTGGTTGATCAAGGATTGCTCGATGCGCCAATGTGGCATTGGCCAGATCAAGATAAATAACCTGAATTCGGAATAAATAGAACACCTATATTTTACGAGATATAAAGTCATTTAATTTTTATCTGAGCGGGAGTATATTTCAATGAACCTAGCGACTAAAGTTTTTGTAATAATATTCATGCTAGCAACTATTCATTTAGTTAACGCGAATAACGATCAAAAGGAGTCATCTATGTCTACTTCAGGAAGTTTTGACATTAAATTAGAACCGCAACAAGATCCGCAAACACCGGCAGGTCGATTAACCATTCACAAAGAGTATTCAGGAGGGCTCGTCGGCACTGGAATAGGTCAAATGATTAGCAAGAGAACTGAGAATGGAGAGTCGGTCTATTCTGCGATTGAAGAATTTGTCGGTAGTGTTGATGGAAAAGAAGGTGCGTTTACATTGTTTCATACCGGATTGATGTCTAGTACGACTATGGAGTTGAAGATTGCTATTGTTGAAGGTTCTGGCAGTGGTGAGTTGGTAGCAATAAAAGGAGAAATGTCGATCACTCAGTTGGAAGGTGGGCATCAATATAAATTAAATTATTCATTGTGAGCTAGCCCAAAACTAGAAGTATTACCGATCTGTAATCGTCTGATTGCTACCGGTGGCAGTTTTCGGTTAAAATCGACTCCTTGATAGGATTCTTGTTGCTATCAGTTATTGGCTCTACCATAACAAGTAAAACTAAATGGGAATAAAGGTTTGTGATCAAGAATTGGATGTCGTTGCTTTTAACTGTATGTATTTTTTTCGCTAGTGTATCTCAAGCAGAGTCTATAAATGAAATGCCTGCAGAAACCGAGCTCACAGAAGTCACTCGAGTATTTATGGCTGGCGATTCAACGATGTCGAACAAGGAAGTTAAAGATTACCCAGAAACAGGATGGGGCGTTCCATTTAGTTTCTTTTTCAACGAATCGGTAGTGGTACATAATTACGCCAAAAACGGTCGTAGTACTAGAACCTTTGTTGAAGATAATCTTTGGCAGAAAATTTCAAAGCAGATGGCGGGCGGAGATTTTGTATTCATTCAGTTTGGACATAATGATCAGGCAAAGCATAAGCTAGATCGCTATGTACCACCTAAACAATTCAAATTAAACCTCAGCAGTTTTATAGCGCAAGTACGAGCTAAGGGGGCGAATCCAATATTAATGACTCCTATCACGCGTCGTTACTTTAATAGTAATGGAAGAATAAAAAACACTCACCCTGTTTATGCCGATCTCGTTAGGCAAGTCTCTAAACAAAATAAGGTCGTTTTTATCGATATGGAAAAATTGACGAAGGCATATTTTGAAGAGATCGGTGAAAAAGATTCTGCGTTACGCTATATGCATATACCGCCGCAAACCCATCCCAACTACCCTAAAGGCGTGAGAGATAACACTCATTTGAATCAATTAGGAGCGAGAGAAGTGGCTCAATTGGTTTTGAAGGAATTAAAACAATTACAGCATCCCTTGAGTTTTCAATTAAGAGTACCTGATCCAAAACATCTAAAGTTGGTCTATTAATTTTGAGAATAGTAAGTTGATTCCTGACCTGTAATTAATGACCTCTGTTGTTCGATAATGTCGATCAAAAACTCACGACAAGCTTTAATCTTAGCTGTTTCTCTAGTATCGACATGACTCAACACCCAGACTCCCCAAGTAGATGGTGCAATCTCTAGTCGCAACCTCCGTAGGCTAGGATTTCGGTCTGCGATATAACAAGGAACTCGAACAACACCCATATGATTACACGCACTGGCGATCATGGTGGTCACATCATTAGTTATCATCGAAACAGTTGCCGTGGGGAAATGTTGTCGAACCCAATCGGACTGTAAGTCCTGCATGCTCCACAAAATCAGATGATCAACTTTTGGATTTTGTTCGAGATACTTTTCACTCGCATAAAGCCCTATGCCTAACGGCAGTACGTTTCGACCAATTAGGTAGTCAGGTGGATTTGGGGTAAAACGTAGGGCGATATCCGCTTCTCTAGCGGCCAAGTCCGCAAGCTGTGACGAACTCGATAATTCGATATTGATTTGTGGATAGGCTCGTTTGAATAAACCAATTTGAGGAATCACTAGTTGGGTTAATACATCGTGAGCGGCGGTTAGCTTTAGGCTACCCTTAAGTTGTGCTTCCAAACCGAATATTTTTCGGTCGACTTCTTTTGCTTGTTCTTCCATGACAAGTGCGTGTTCCAGTAGCCTTTTACCGGCATGGGTCATAGCATAACCATTTGGCAATCGGTCAAATAATCGACTACCGATTGATTGTTCGAATGCCTGAATGCGACGCGCTACCGTGGTGTGTTTAACTCCAAGCTCTTTACCCGCACCACTAACAGTACCCAGTCTTGAAAGTGCTAAGAAGTAACGAAGATCATCCCAGTTCAATGTTAAGCCTTTCAATTTGTTAAAGAAAACCAATGCATATTATTGCACATTGATTGTGCGTAATCGATTATTTAATGTTCTGCTCTCTTGCCGTACGATAATTTCAATGAATCGCATAAATAAATTTTACCTAAGTTGTTTCAACAAAACGGCTTTACCTAGATGGTTTTCAGTCTCTAGCTTTTAAAAGCTAAAAAAATCGGAGAAAACAAATGTCAAAAGAAGCGAGCATCATGTTAATAAGCCATAAATTATGCCCTTATGTCCAGAGAGCGGTTATTGCGCTTAAGGAACTGAACATTCCTTATAAACGAATTGATATTGATCTCAATAATAAGCCGGATTGGTTTGAATCCATTTCACCATTGGGCAAAGTTCCAGTGATGGTTCTAAACAATGACAAGGTATTATTTGAATCTGCAGTGATTGCCGAATATGTGAATGACATAAATCAGAATCGCCTTTTATCTAAATTACCTGAAGAGAAGGCAGAGCAACGAGCGTGGATAGAGTTTGCATCGGCAACACTTGCTAATATTGGGACTCTATATTCGGCAAAGGATGAAGAAGCGTATAACCAAGCGCTTCAAACTCTGAATGGAAAGTGGAGTCAGCTTGAAAAACAGCTGATAAGTTCTGACTTTTTTTCTGGAGAAGAGTTTTCTTTGGTGGATGCTGCCTTTGCACCTATGTTTAGGTATTTTGATGTATTCGAATTATTTTCTGCTATTAAAATACACGAACGATTTGGAAAAATTAATCGATGGCGTCAACGCTTATCACGAAGAACTTCGGTTATCGGTGCCGTTAGTCCGGAATATTCAGTATTACTGACTCAGTTTATCGCGGTTCGCGGGAGTTATCTCGGAGGGATTGCAAAACAGAATTTGGTGCGAATCCAAAAAGCCAATAAAGCAGTGACCGTTACAAGGAGCTAACCTCATGTCTATAAAATTATACAGCGCATGGTATTGCCCATTCGCTCAGCGCGCTTGGATGGCATTACTTAACAAGAAAGTAGCGTTCGAGTACTTTGAAATTGATCCCTATAGAAAGACAGAAACATGGCTGAATATTTCAAGAGGATCTGGGCAAGTTCCAGTGGTCGAAACTTACAGCACGGCTGAAAATAAAATACCCTTTCTAATCATTGATTCTAATAGAATCGTCGAGTTTATAGATCAGGAATATTTTGGGGTATCCGCACTATTTTCAGAGGTTCCGTCAATTCGTGCCGAGCAGAAATATTGGATTGATTTTGTTAGCAGTAAGATTGTTCCGTATTTTTATCGCTTTTTAAAGAACGGGACGGGAAACGAAACTGGTAGGGATGCAAAATTAAAGCTAATTGAAGGTCTGACTCGTTTTACTCGCGCAATGTCTCAATCAGGTCGTTTCTTTTCTGGGGAGTCAATCGATGCGGTTGATATTTCCTTGTTTCCCTTTGCTTACAGAATCAACTTATTACTTAAGCACTATCGAAATTTTATATTACCAACTGAAAACAAAGAGTGGGTACGTTATCAACGATGGTATCAGGCTAATCTTACAAGTTTGGAGTTTAAACAAACGCAGTTAACCTTTGATAATATGGAGGAGCGATTGATTGATTTCTACTTGCCTTATAGTCAAGGTGGTGGGCAGGATGATGTGACCAAAGTGGCATAAAGTTTGATAAGAAATCGACAGGGCGAAGGGCCAATTAAAAAGAGCCCTTCATACTAATTTTCTACATAAGGTTTGACTGCTTTGTTGATGATTTCTAGAGCATTTGAATTTTGAAGATATTGTGGGGCGATTCGCTTTTTAGATTTCTGCTCATACACATACGAATACCCTAATATCTCGCCATCGCTATTTTTACCGCCAATGAATGAAAGTCCCACAGATAGCGAGTGCACAGCTCCCATTGGCACTGTTGCATGAGGATAACCTGCACGAGCAGCATGAGAGCCATAACCTGGCCAACTGTTAGGCCAAATGTCACCATTTAT
>JAHRVB010000037.1 GCA_019090895.1 Kangiellaceae bacterium | reverse complement strand
TAACAACTTATTATTGCGCAACGTGCGCAATAAATGGATTATCCACGTTAGAATTATTAGCGCTTCAGCTTACCTAGTTTTCTCAATATATACAAGCCCTGTAGAGGATGTTGAGACTTAATACCACTTTTTAAATTTATTGAAGCTAATGAGATATTCGAAAAGTATCTTTCCATTAAAAACTCATTTAGACGTTATATTTCGAAGCGATACGAATTATGGATTTCCAATTACTGCGCAACGCGCGCAATAACGGGCATTTCTTTATTTATTTTTGACACTGTTAATTAGTGCTTGTTTGTAGAGACGGATGACGATATTGCCGGTATTAGAAGTCTTAGACCTGTCGCTCATTCATTAATTTAGCATTTGAGTTAGCGCGTATAGTCCAGGAAGCAAGTATTAAAATAGAGCTTTGAAGATAAGGAATCATGATAAGAATCCTCGACAACCATTGAAGATGCTGTGGCATAGGTATTGGATTTATCGTGATGATTAGTGCGTGTAGCGCCCAATAAATAGCAAGAATAAACCCTAATTGATACTGCTTAACTTCGAGACCTTTTTTAAAACAAACCAATAATCCTCCGTGCAAAAGAATTATTAATGCACTCCACATATCATTCAATGCCATTAATGCCCATTGCAAAATTTCGGGTGTTTGAGTTAGTCCGGCTTGCCATTGCCAATGAGTCGGCAGGTAGAGATGATAGGCGCCAATCAATAACCCTTTCAATGCGACGGTAAAAAATAAGATATTAAGAATTTTGGCTTTCATTTTATTCTCCTAAATTTGGTCGCGAATGATTGCTTCGGCCTGCTGTATAAATTGATTAATGCGCTGGACTAATTGTGGGTTATTCTTGGCGAGTAACAGTGCTTTCTTAAATGATGATCGTTTGTATTGTCCTGTTTCCAAAGCATCTATATAGGATGCTAGTGCTTTTTGTTTATCATTCATTGCGTTTAAAATATCCGCCCGAACCGGATGAAATGCGAAATATCCCTGGGCGATTGCATTGTCGGCGAGTGTTAAGGCTTTTTGTTTACTACCACCCATGGCGTCTGGGGTTAAAAGATAGTTGTAGGCAATATAATAACGATAGTGGAATTGGGTTTGATCTAACTCAAACGCTCGTTTATATGCCTTTGCTGTTTGCATCGAAAGCATCCATTTCTGTTTACCTGATGTCGCCTTGCGTAACTGTTGATAATGGTTAATGGCTAATTGAAAGTGATGCAAATGCTGCTCTGGTTCAATTTTAATCGCGCGACTGATTAGCGCTAAGGCTTGTTGATTTAATCCTTTGTTTCGCTTTATTTGTGACTTTAAGTTTAAGGCGCCTCCTTGAGCTGGTGTGGATAACAACTTATCGATGCAGGATTCACTAATGGACTCAGCTGGCATTATGTTTGCGATGCACTTTTTGAGAGAAGGCCAGCGCTGGACAAATGTGCTCAGCGGTATATCATTTGCCTGATGCAGTATGTAAATGGTTTGGCTTGTATTATCAGAAACTGGTTGGCTAGAAGCTGGTTGGTTAAAATCTGGTTGATTAAAATCAGACGAGTTAGATGCTAACGATTCATTAATCAGCGATTTAGAAGCTAGCGAGGGTTCACTCGCCTGTAATTCTTGTAAACCAGCTATTAAAAAAAGGCTAATTAAACCTGTTTTAATTGAATGATGAAGACTCATTACCGTTTTTCTCCGTGATAAATATTGTGTTGGTGCACCTATGAAACAACGCTGGAAGGCAATAGACAAGTGAGCTGGGACTAACGGCACTGCTTTGGGACTAGTGGAATCGTATGCGGGCATATGGACTAACGATGCGACGATTATTAAACGAACGCTAAGTGGACTATGAATAATAAAATACTTGAATGGTTAAAATCGCCATACCCATTATTGTATGGAGAGCGACGGGATTATTTTCAAATTATCGCCACGTCGATTTTCATTGGTGCATTAATCGTCGCGATACAGCCTTTCGGTTTAGCTAGTTTGCAAAGCGAGTCTTTGGTTATTTTTGTTGTGAAAGTCTCTACCGCCGCCATGTTGGTCTCTATTCTCGTTACCCAAATTGCCCCCAAGTTCTGTTTTAACGAAGACCACTGGCAGATTTGGAAACAAGCGGCTCTCGTGCTATTTAATTTTTCGGCCGTTGCATTAGTGCTTCAACTCTTGGTGCTAGAGGAGTTGGGCTTGGCAACACTACTCCAATACCTTGTTATCACCATTTTGGTTGCTCTGGGACCTTTATTGATTCGATTACTGCTCACGCAGAACCGACTATTAAAGATTAATCTAGAGCAAGCTAAGTTGGTCAATCAAGGGCTTGAATCTAAAACTGCTCCAATCTCCAAGCACGAGGAAACACCGCTAGAGGCCAATGAAAACAAAGAGAAAAAGCTATTGGTTAAAACCGATGATGGGGAGCCATTGTTGCTTTCTTGTCGGCAGTTTATTTATGCGAAGGCGGAGAAAAATTATGTGGAGGTTTTTTATCTAGTCGCGGAGGATATAACAACAGCTGTCCTCAGAATGTCATTTTCCAGCTTGATTCAACAACTCAGTGATGGTGGCTTGTCGGTAATACATTGTCATCGGTCCTTTTTAGTTAATCAGTTGTATATAAGTAAAATAGCAGGCAATTCTCGGGGATACTCTCTTGAGCTTAGTCAGGGCGACATTGTTATTCCCGTGGCTAGAGCTAAGGCTGAACAGGTGCTTATTAAGGTGAGGGCCTAACTTGTATTTAGCTGGTTAACGCCTATTTGAGTCAACCAAATTAGAGTCAACCAAAATCAAATAGATTCAATCAACCGACGAGGAGAAACAATTACTATATTGTGATAATCTCTCTGCCAGTTTAAAGTCATATCCAATTACCACGGAAGATTAAGTCTATGTCAGAAGTACTCGCTGCTAAAACAAAGTGCCTATGCGGTAACGTAACAATCTCAGCAGAATCTATTGATCCCAACTTCACCGTTTGTCATTGCGATAGCTGTCGTACTTGGGGAAGCGGTCCTTTCTTCGCTGTGCGATGTGGCAAGGATGTTGAAATAAAGGGTGATATCAGTATTTACGATTCATCTGATTGGGCTAATCGAGGTTTTTGTCAGAACTGTGGTACTCATTTATTTTATCAGTTGAAGGAAAGCGGCGAATATAATATGCCTGTAGGCCTTTTTCCTGATCTCGCCGATCTAGAAATGTCGATGCAGTACTTTAGTGATAAACGCCCTGACTACTACTGTTTTTCAAATGAAACCAAGCAAATGACTGAAGCAGAAATATTTGCCTATTTTGCTTCTCAAGCTTAACTTGCCGAATAACTTAGCATACATTAATACAAGGAATTTACCGTGATTAGGAAAGTTATAGTTTCACTTTTTATACTCATTGTTCTATCGGGTTGCGGGATGAACCAGGATATCAAAGAAGCAGACCTCTTTATGGAAAAGTTCTTTAATGACCGAATTAAAACCGGAGACGCAGGCCCCAGTCATTATTATTCTCGTTTCTTTAAGGAAGTCACCTCAGACGAGCAATGGCAAGGCATAAAAGATCTTGTCATAAACGCCCATGGAAAGTTACGCTCGTTCGAACAGTTGACTTGGAAAATTGAGACTAAGACACATATATCGAATCTGTCGGGTACTTTTGTATTCTATACCTATAACACGGTCTTTGAAAATGACAGCGCGGTAGAGACAATCGCTTTGTTTAAGAATGAAGAGAATCCAAAATTTAGGATTATTAGTCATCGTTATAATAGCGATAATATTCAGAAATTATTGGATGAAGAGCGAACTGAAGCAACTGAAGCAAAGGAAGAGTTGGAATCAAAGGAAGCGGCTGAAGCTACGGATTTCGAAGAATCGACGGACTCCGAGCAAACGATAGAATCAACCAACTAAATCTATGTATTATGGTTCAAGAACTAGCTATTGTTATCATTTGAAAATTTAAGGTGTAAGACATATCAATGGATCCAGCACTGAAAATATCAAACGCTGTCAGTTTAAACTTGGATGAAGTTTCTTTTGACGCGATTAGGGCGCAAGGTGCGGGCGGGCAGAATGTTAATAAAGTTTCGTCTGCGATTCACTTGCGCTTCGATATCGCGGCGTCTTCTTTACCCGATTTTTATAAAGAACGGCTATTGAGCCTAAAAGATAAGCGGATTACTTCACAAGGAATATTGGTTATTAAAGCGCAACAGTTTCGTACACAGGAAAAAAACAAGCAAAATGCCATCGCCCGATTAGTGGAATTGATCAAGACAGCAACGATTATAGTGAAAGCTCGTAGGCAAACTAAACCGACTAAATCTTCGCAAAGACGAAGAGTCGATGGCAAAGTGAAGCAAGGGCAAAAAAAGACACTTCGCAAAAAGGTCAATTTTTAACTTGGACCAAAACACATTTAACGTTAGTTGCCGTAATTTTTCGAATCAGTCGCCGTGGCCGACCTAATCGATTGAATCAATCGAATCAAGAAATTCTGCAATTTCCTTCTTTGAACGCAAATGATGCAGCTTCTGCGGCGCTTCAACTTTTGCTACATATTCACGGTAGCGCGGTGTCAATAATTGATGACATTGTTTAACCACACGAAAGCTATTGACGGTACTTTTTAGTAGTGGAGAATTTTCAGGCCAACCTTCTGGTGATTTAAAAATACCTTTCAAGAATCGCTTTGTAACCCACCAATAATGTTGATAAATAGGAAGGTCTATGTAAACAAGGGTATCGGCACTTTTTAGTCGTTGCCATGTGCTCTTGAAGCAGCCATAGCCGTCGATAATCCATTGGTCTGAATCAATGAGAGCAGAGTGTTTTTCAATGTATTGGTCGTGGGGTATTTCTTCTCCACCTGGCAGGAATATAACCTTGTCGAGTGTATGTAAAGGCAAGCCTGTTGATTCTGCCAAAGTTCGGCTTAGTGTTGATTTACCCGCACCTGCATTTCCAAATATTGCGACTTTCTTCATAATGAAACCTATTTTGTTAATTTTCCAAAACAGGAACAATCCCCATCTTGGTGATGGGTTTTGTAAAGATACTACTGAGCCCACCTCACGTTATTGAGATAATAATATCTATGATAGAGATCGAAATTAGTTGATAAGACATTAGTCGTTCGTTTGGCTGGCTTGAAATATCGAAGTTACCACTTTCATCATGGAATTTATAGGGTTTCGCTACTAATCGTTATATAGCGGCAATGCTTGAATAGATTCCAGCTAAATTGTTGATGTTCGACCAATCACTCAATGCTCTTCTTTCATCTGAGCGTAGTTTTTGTCTGAATTTGGGAAAAGTATGACCATCTACGCCCATATTTGATGGGCCAATTTTGTCTCTTCCATCGCTATAAATCGCTCCGCATAACTATTCATGAAATACTCTTTGAACTTCGAATGACCAAAATTCCAGAAGGGAATAGCCTGATTTAATTTTTTCATGCTGGTGTATTTGTGAGCAATGCCAATAGCGGCTGATTTCAAGAAGTCTGTGTTGGTCATTGGATCATAAGCTTGAACTTTGGTGGGCGGGCAACTGGCTGATAATGGTGTGTTCTATTTTTTCGGATATGCAAGATGGTCTTTATTCAATGCTCGATGGGCAAGTGACTCGACTTCCTAATCTGCAAGATTTGAAGCTTTCAGCGATATTTCAATACAGACAGCAATATTTGTTATTAACTTCACGCGACAATTCGATTTGGCTTTATGATTTGTCTAATAATAGTAAAAAAAAAGTTGTTTCGAATTAGTGACGTGTTAAAACGTGTTGATCAGGTCGATCTTAAGAGCAATCGGTTACTGATAACAACTGTTGCCTCAACTCGTAGGGAAATTGTGGAGTTTCACTGTTAGGCTGTATCGCTAAGTCTAAAACACATTCTCTTACATTTCGTTTACTCAAAATTTACCCCTGCTAACCGCGGCTTTCCTCTACATACGTTAGAAATAGCGTATTATATGAACTAGTTAAAATTAGAATTATATTCCAAGAGATCAGTCATGCCGAAATCAAATCCTAAGAGAGTTTCCTTCTTTGTTATCATTTCGATACTCTTATCGCTCGTTATTGCTTCTTGTGGTGGAGACGATCAAACAAAAGCTCCAGGAAAGAGAAGCATGGGAGATGGCGCTGGCACTACAAGAGCGGCTAAATCGACACCGGTCGAAGTCAATAGACCAGAGCTTGGTTTGGCGGCATCTTATTATGTAACCACTGCAACGATTGAGCCCAGTAGCGATGCCAAAATTAATTCACGTACCACCGGCATTGTTAAACAGCTTTTGAGTGAGGAAGGAGATGACGTAAAAGCCGGCGATATATTACTCATTCTGGATGATGATGATCAACAGTTAAGACTAAAGCAGGCGGCACAAAAATTAGCCAGTGCTACTCGGGAATTCAAACGTTTGAATAAGATGAAGAAAGCCGGCATCGTTTCACCGACAGAATGGGAGACGGCAGACAATAGCTTCCAAACTGCTGGTACGGAAAAACAACTAGCGGAACTCGCTTTGTCTTATACCCGAGTGGCTGCTCCTTTTGACGGTAGAGTGGTTTGGCGAGAAGTTGATCTCGGCGAACATGTGAGTCAAGGGGAGTTGTTATTTCGTATGATGGCAATTAACCCGTTGTTAGTTAGAGTTCATATTCCCGCTAATCGATTGGGGAGTGTTTCGGTGGGGCAAACCGTAGAGCTAATTGTCGATACTGCGGACAAAGCTTTACCGGCGGTAGTCGAATTAGTTAGCCCCATTGTCGATCCATCAACCGGAACAATTAAGATCACTCTCCGATTGGATTCCTACCCAAAGCAAGTGAGACCGGGTGACTTTGCCGAAGTGCATATGATTACCGATCAGCATCAAGATGCGTTATTGATTTCGAGTGTTGCTATTATCGAGGAACGCGGTCAGCACTATGTTTATGTTGCTGAGCAAGGGATAGCGAAAAGAAAGGGGATACAACTCGGTTTTGTGATGAACGAAAAAACAGAAGTCATTTCAGGAATTAATGCGACGGATCAAGTTGTTGTAAAAGGACAGCGAAATTTGAATGATGATGTCAAAGTCGATATTTTGTCCTTGGATGGTCAGCCGAGTAAAACGGCTAATAAAGAGCTTAATAGAAATAACGGAAAGAAAGAAAAAGGCGATGCTAACAAGAAGAGAGCAAGCTCATGATTCGACAAGCTGTCGAATTTTCAGTCAAACGAAAAGTTACTATTTTAATGGTTTCAATTGCGCTGGTCGCTTTTGGGTTAGTCGGGTTGTCTCGGTTACCAATTAATTTACTACCCTCTCTTAGTTATCCGTCATTAACGGTCCAAACTGAATTTGCCAATGCGGCACCCGCTGAAGTGGAACAATTAATTACCCGTCCGGTCGAAGAAGTAGTTGGGGTTCTTAAGGGGCTTAAACAGATTCATTCGGTTTCTCGCTCAGGTATATCTGAAGTCACTTTAGAGTTTGGCTGGGAAGCTGATATGACCACCTTGGCAATGGATATCCGCGAAAAACTCGATCGCTTAGAACTACCCTCAGATTCAGAAACCCCCATCGTCCTAAGATACGATCCATCACTCGACCCTATTATGAAAATGAGTCTCAGTGGTGATTATTCGCTCACTCGAATGCGGTTACTTGGCGACAAATTGGTCAAGGAAACATTGGAACGTATTGAAGGTGTTGCATCGGCGAAAATACAAGGTGGTGAAGAAGAAGAGATTCATATCAATATTCATCAAGGTAAAGTCGCGGCGATGGGAATAGAGCCTGCACAGCTCAGTCAATTATTAAGTAGTTCGAATATTAATCGACCGGGCGGTTCGCTCAAAAATGAACAAACTCAACTTCTAGTCAGAACACTTAACGAATATGACGATTTACAAGAAATGAGAAATCTTCGGATAACTCCGCCCGACGGACCGGCAGTTCGTTTAGGCGATGTGGCTGAAGTCATTTGGACCAGTAAAGACAAAGAAGAAATTGCTCGTTTTGGTGGTGATGAAGGTATTTTAGTTTCGCTCTACAAAGAAGGGGATGCTAATACAGTAGAGGTCGCAAAAGAGATAAAAAATCAGATTGTCTCTTTGCAACATAAACTTCCTAAAGGCGTTAAGGTGAATGTACAATTTGATCAATCTCGCTTTATTGAGCAGTCGATTGATGAAGTAAAAAATTCGTTATTATATGGTGGCTTGTTGGCTGTTTGTGTTTTGTGGATATTTTTGCGGGATTTTCGTTTGACTGCGATAATTACCACCGCGATTCCTCTATCAGTCATCGCATCATTTATCTTTATGTATCGATTTGATGTATCTCTCAATATCATGTCACTAGGGGGACTGACATTAGGGGTTGGTATGTTGGTTGACTCCGCTATTGTTGTTTTAGAATCCGTACATCGAAAAAGAGAACAGGGCCTAACGATTTATCAAGCGGCGGTTGAAGGGACTTCTGAGGTTGGTGGTGCTGTGACAGCCTCTGTACTGACAACTATTGCGGTATTTATCCCAATAGTTTTCGTTGAAGGAATTGCTGGTCAGTTATTTAGAGACCAAGCGTTAACGGTTACTTTTAGTTTAGTCATGTCGTTGATTGTATCTTTTACCCTTATTCCAATGTTGGCGTCCCTCGGGAAAAAACAATCGCAACCACTATCAGAAAACCGCCAGAAAAATGGAGTAAAAGCAAGTAAAAATATTTCTTCAATCAGTTCTCTTGGTCGTTTCTCAGACAGTTACGAAAACGTATTGCGCAAGGTGCTCAAATACAAATGGTTAACCTTAGCCAGTGCGTTTGCTATTTTCTTTTTGAGCTTGCAGTTGGTTTCAAGAATACCGACGGCGTTAATTCCGCAGCTGAGTGAAGGCGAATTTTACTTTGATGTCAGTCTTCCTGAAGGAACCGCATTACCGACGACCAATTTGCTAATGGAGCAGATGGAGCGAATTGCTTTAGAGAATACTGAAGTGGCTTCTGTATATGTTTCTGTGGGTAGTCGAAATGTCAGTGGTGGGTTGTCGCTTAAAACTAAAGATGAAAACTTGGCGCAAATTAGCATCGTGATTAAGGATCGGTCAGATACAGAAATGGAGCAGCGAGTTATCGAAGAATTACGAACCGCTTATAGCCAAATCCCACAAGCCGATGCACAATTTGGCAGACCTTCATTTTTCAGCTTAAAGACACCCATGGAACTTCTGTTCTTTGGAGAAAATTTATCAGTTATGCGCGACTATACTTTGGCGTTACTTCCTGAGATTACTAAGATTGAAGGATTAATAGATGTGCGGGCATCATTAGAAACTGGTAATCCAGAATTGGTGGTCAGGTTTGACAGAGATCAACTGGCTCGATTAGGATTTAATATCGAAGGCGTTTCCCAAACTTTAAATCAACGTGTTAATGGAACTGTTGTTTCCCGATTTCAACAACCTGATCGTCAAATTGATATCAGAATGAGAAATCGCGAAGCTGATAGAGACAGTGTCAATGATATGGAGAATATCGTTATCGGCGAGGTTGATGGTCGTCCTGTTACATTAAAGGCCGTTGCCCAAATCGAATCGCTTCAAGGGCCTGCAGCGATTGATAGAATTCAACAATCACGAGTTGCCATTATTGCAGGTAACTTGAAAGACCGAAGTTTAAGTGACGTGACTGCGGATATTCGTCGTTTGCTTGAAAACAATCCTCCGCCGGCTGAACTAAGTTTTGAATTTGGCGGTCAAAATAAAGAAATGCAACAGTCGTTTAATAGCATGTATTTCGCGATTGGTTTAGCCATTTTCTTAGTTTATTTAGTCATGGCGGCAACCTTTGAGCATCTTGGTCATCCATTTATTATTCTGTTTACTATACCTTTGGCGCTTGTTGGAGTCATCTTAGGACTATTGTTTAGTGGGTATGGCATCAGCGTCATTTCAATGATTGGTGCGGTATTCTTGGTGGGGGTGGTGGTAAATAATGCCATTGTATTGGTTGATGCGATTAATCAAGCACGCAGAGCCGGACTTGAAAAGCTAGAAGCCATCGTGAATGCTGGTAAATCGAGACTTCGTCCAATATTAATGACTACCTTTACTACCGTACTTGGATTATTACCCATGGCGATTGGTATTGGAGAAGGAGCTGAATTAAGAGCTCCACTTGCGGTTGTTGTTTCGTTTGGATTAGTGGTTGCCACGGCTTTAACTTTGTTAATTATTCCCGCGGCCTACTTAGTTATGCCCTCTAAAGTTTCTACCGATGATGAACTCGACGCTCTTAATCAAAAATTAGAAGACGCTGAGCAAATAGAAGCACATCATGAAGCGCAACCTGAAGCACAGAGTTGATAAAATGATCATGCTGAGAACGACAATATTGACACGATGCTGTCGGCATTTTTGCAACCGAAACACAGCTAGGGAGTATTGTTATGACATTACCCGAACTTGCAGTTAAACGTCCCATAGCCACACTAATGGGATTAATCAGCTTATTAGTGCTAGGGGTGATTGCATTAACCCGACTCGAGTTGGCATTTATGCCAGAAGCTGAGCAAAAACAAGTTTTTGTTGTGGTTAATTATCAAAATGCTTCGCCTAAGGCGATTGAAAGAATGATAGTTCGTCCGCTTGAGGAGTCCCTCGCTTCTATTAATGGGCTCGAACATATGTCATCTAACAGTGACCATCGTGGTGCGCGAGTTGTCCTCAATTTTGACTTCGATACTAATATGGATTTAGTCCGAGCGGAAATTAGAGAGCGAATTGATAGGACACGAAGTGAATTGCCGGAAGATGTTGATCGAATCGTTCTTTCCGGAAATTGGAATCCTCGGGAATCTGGAGAGACGATTTTAGAAGCTCGAATCGCTTCTGGTAGAGATTTGAGTAAAAGTTATGAGTTACTAGAACGAAAAATCGTGCGTCCTCTTGAACGGATTCCAGGGGTTGCAGTGGTCTCATTGGATGGCGTTAATCCGAGAGAAGTCAGGGTCAATCTTGACTTAGAAAAGATAAAGAAACATCGGATTGATCCTCGAGATGTTCGTCAAAGTATCGCGCAAAACAATAAAAATAGTGCTTTGGGAATACTTCGCTCTGACCAAACTAAGATTTCGTTTAGAGCAGTTGGGGCATTAACTGAAATTGAAGAAATTAAGCATCTACCTATTATTAATAGTACTTTGCGTTTGGCTGATGTCGCCGATGTAACCTACATAGAGCCTCCGTTAGAATACGGTCGTCACTTGGATGGCAATTTTGCAATCGGTCTTAATATTGCTAAAGAATCGACAGCCAATACGATTGAAATAACCGAAACAGTTCACCAAAGAATTTCTCAAATGAAAGATGATCCTGAGCTTGATGGGATCAGTTTTTTAGTATGGCAAGATCAAGGCGCAGAAATAAAGAACACCTTAGGTGATTTGCAGCAAACAGGATTGTTTGGTGCGATCTTCGCTAGCTTAATACTGTTTGTATTCTTAAGGAAAGTAACCACGACTTTGGTGGCAGTTTCATGTATCCCCTTTTCCTTAATAGTGACTTGTGGTGTCATTTGGATGCAAGGCAAGTCGCTGAACACCATCTCACTGTTGGGGTTAATCGTTGGGTTGGGAATGCTGGTCGATAATGCTGTTGTAATCATGGAAAATATTGACCGTTTTCAAAAGAAAGGTTACGGAGGTAGAGTTGCTGCGATATTAGGAGCGAAAGAAGTTTCTGTGGCAGTAATGACTGCAACTTTAACTTCAATTATTGTTTTTCTACCAATGGTTTTTTCTAAACCAACTAATGAAAATATTCTTTTTCAAGAGCTAGGAATGACGATTGTAATCACATTAATAGCGTCCCTTTTAATCAGTCAAACATTAATTCCATTAGCATCTCGTAAGTTACTCAAGAAACCAAAAAAATCAGTCAAAACACCAGTGATGGATGTTATTCAAGCGCGATATCAAATAATACTAAAATATACCCTTAAACATCGCTGGGTATCTGTGGTCATTGGGAGTGGAGTATTTCTTTCAATGATTTATCCACTGATGAATACCAACTTTCAATTTGATGCCGCACCCACTTCAATGTTTATAGGTTTACGAGTTGATGCCAGTGAAGCGGCATCCCTCGAAAAAAAAGAACAGTTAGTCAGTCGTATAGAAGCTGCTTTGGAACCACATAAAGAACGCTTTAATGTTCAATCCATTTACAGTTGGTGGGCGGAAAATCGTTCGATCGTCCGGCTCTATATGAAAGCTGGTTTTCAAAATGAAGAAGCCATGAACAAAGTGAGAAAAGAGCTTCGACCGTTGTTACCAAAAATTGCAGGTGTAAAAATTTCCATTGAAGAGAATGGACCTTTCTGGCGACGAAATAGTGGAAAGCGTTTGGGAATGCAATTACAAGGTCCTGATTCTGAAACGCTTGGAGAGCTGGGAGAAGAAGCTGTACGTTTAATTGAAACAATTCCGGGTTTGTTTGATTTCTATTCAACCGCTGAAGGCGGGCAACTCGAATTACAAGCTCAGCTTGACCGGGAAAGAATGTCGGCTTATGGCATTTCAGGTAGTGAACCACCTAGTTTGGTTGAAATGACTTTTCGTGGGCGTCGGTTACCTCGTTTTAAGGGCGAAGACGGTGAAGTTGAAATGCAAATGACGCTGGGTGATATGGATAATACTCGAATCGAAGACCTTAAGAATCTAAGCTTAGTCAAAGATGATGGTTCTAATATTGCCATGGAAAGTGTCTCAGATTTTTCAACTCAAAAAGGGCCAAGTCGAATCAGACGACAAAATAAGATATCTAGCATCGGAATTGGTGCTCGATTTGAATCGGGCGACAAAAACGAATACCGAAAACAAATGATAACAAAATTAGAATCTATGAATCTTCCAGTAGGCTACCAGTGGCAATTTAATAATCGTTGGCGTGGTGCGGAACAAACGAAAGATGAGTTTATTTTGAATTTGATTTTAGCGCTTGGTTTGATATTTGGCGTTATGGCGAGTTTATTCGAATCGATTAAACAAGCTATTGCATTGATGATTTCTCTACCTTTTGCGTTGGCAGGAGCTTCGTGGATGATGTTTCTGGCCGACGTGGATGTTGACCAACCGGCTATGATTGCTGTGCTGTTATTGCTCGGGGTTGTTGTCAATAACGGTATCGTGATGGTGGAACATATCAATCTTTACCGAAGAGACGGTTGGGAAAGGCATCGAGCAATGATCCAAGGTGGAAAAGAGCGGTTGCGACCCATATTAATGACAGCTTTAACGACCTTGGTGGGCTTAATTCCAATTATCGTTCAAAAACCATCATTGGGTGGCGTCTACTATTTTTCCATGGCCTACGTTATTATTGGCGGATTAATGCTATCCACTTTGGCAACCACCTTGTTTTTACCCGCAACTATTTCGCTGGTGGAAGATTTTCCTGGCTGGCTAAAACGGGTACTGATGTGGATGCTTCGGAAATTAAAAATAACGAAACCTATACAGTTAAAACCAGAATAAATTCGGAGAATAGCCCGTGAATCTAGAAAAACAAAATGCCGTAGAAGCCGCAGTATTCAAGCGGTTATTGAAACATTTAGGCGATAACAAAGAAGTACAAAATATTGACCTGATGATATTGGCCGATTTTTGTCGTAATTGTTTATCTAAGTGGTACGTTGCAGCGGCCAATGAACAAGGAGAGTCGATTGATTACGATGCCGCTCGAGAGCTTGTTTATGGAATGCCTTATTCGGAATGGAAAGATAATCATCAAGCTAAGGCGACGCCAGAGCAGATGGCTGCTTTCGAGGCTCGTCAAAAACCAGCGGATAAATCATAATTATGAGAGTTTTTATAACAGGTGCAACGGGCTTCTTAGGAACTAATTTAGTTCATTTATTGCTACAGCAAGATATAGAGGTTCACGCTATTAAGCGTGCTAGCTCGAATATTAAGGCTTTCGAAGGAATGTCCGTTAATTGGTACGAGGCTGATGTTCTAAACTTGGAATCGCTGCAAGCAGCTTGTCCAGATGCTGTTGACGTTATATTCCACATTGCAGCCGATACCAGCATGTGGGCCGTCAAGAACAAACAACAGACCGAAATAAACTTAACGGGCACTGCTAATATGATTCGGATAGCTAAAGATAAACAAGCTAAACGATTTATCCATACCTCCAGTATTGCCGCCTACGGAATCCATCATGATCACATTATTACCGAACAAACAGAACAAATTGGTGATCAATGTTTCGCGAACTATTATCGAACTAAATTAGCGTCAGAAAAATTGGTTAAAGCAGCCGTCGATGAAGGCGAATTGGACGCTGTAATCCTAAATCCATGTCATTTGGTCGGCCCTTGGGATTACCATAACTGGTCTCAGATGCTAACTATGATTTCAAGGGACTCACTGCCTGGAGTACCACCTGGATATGGTAGTTTTTGCCATATACAAGAAGTTGCTAAAGCCCATTTGCAGGCGGCAAAGGTTGGCAGAACTGGGGAAAACTATATTCTTTCTGGAGCAGATGCTTCGTTTGTTGAATTTGTTACTGTCATTGGGAGGATGTTGGGTAAGAAAGTGCCAGAGAAGCCAATGCCTCATTGGTTGCTGAAAGTTGTTGGGCATGTCTCCGCTTTTGTCTCTAAATTTACGGGTAAAGAGCCTAACATGACGCCAGAGAAAGTACTTATTGTTAGTGAAGTATTAAAGGTTTGCAGTGAAAAGGCCCAGAAGGAACTCAATTATCATGTCGATATTCCATTAGAAACCATGGTGAGCGACTGTTACCAATGGATGCAGCATCAAGAAATGATTGCATAGGATTTGAATCTCGGTATACTCGCCAACCAATTAATTACTGACTATTTTATAAACAAAGGTACTACTATGAGTAACAGTTACGATTCGTTCGAACAAAAAGCAAGCTACGGAATTGGTATGAATATGGGCAATCAATTGCTCGGTCAGTCGTTCGACGGACTAGAAATTGATGCTGTGGCTCATGGACTAAAAGATGCTTTTGCAAAAGTAGAAAGCGTTGTTTCTCGTGAAGATCTACAAGCTGCATTCGATCACATTACTAAAATGATGCAGGCCAAAGCGACAGAAAAATCGAAAGGTGCTGTTGAAGCTGGTGAAAATCATCTTAAGGCAAATAGTGAGAAAGAAGGCGTTACGGTTACCGAGTCTGGCTTACAATATGAAGTGATTACAGCCGGTTCTGGCGACGTACCGACGGTAAACTCTAAAGTAAAAACTCATTATCACGGTACGTTAATTGACGGGACTGTTTTTGATAGTTCGTATGACCGAGGTGAGCCCGCTGAATTTCCAGTGAACGGCGTTATTGCTGGTTGGACTGAAGCTTTACAGCTGATGCCTGTTGGTTCTAAATGGAAACTTACTATTCCTTATGCGTTAGCGTACGGAGAGCAGGGAGCTGGAGGTTCAATTGGACCTTGTGAGACTTTAGTTTTTGACATTGAACTGTTGGAAATCACAGCTTAATCCAAATTTATTCTAAGTAAATTTAATCACTCTCTTGCAAAGTACTACTTGTATAGGTAGTATCTCTGTTAGCACGAGCCGATTACTCCTCTTATCGAACTGAGAGGAGGATCTTTCTTAGCTACTTTACTAGCCAAATTAGATAATAAGTAGGGTGGTTTAACTAATTCTATAATGGGAGCATTCCTATGGCAGTGGTGACTTTATATATGTCAGATCGCGATTCCAATAAAACATTTACAGATAAGAAGGCCGCAGACAATTACGACAAAATGTTGGAACTGGCTGAAAATGTGAGTTTGTGGATTGAGAAGTCGATTGAAGGACTTTCGGAAGAACAAGTTGAGAGTATTGGGATGTTGGTTGCAGAAAATAAAGATTTATTGGCGAAAGCGATTAAAGCGAAACCTGAAATTTTATTGCAACAGGATGCAGGACAAGAAACGAATGAAGGGAATTTGGCTGACGAGAATGTAACTAAAATATCAGCA
Organism: Kangiellaceae bacterium; assembly: GCA_019090895.1. Taxonomy (GTDB): domain Bacteria; phylum Pseudomonadota; class Gammaproteobacteria; order Enterobacterales; family Kangiellaceae. The sequence continues at coordinate 60,943 of JAHRVB010000037.1, read as the reverse complement.
TAATTCTTAAAAAAACTATCTGAACAGTCCTCAATATAGATTTAAACAGGATGGATCAAGAGAGTTTAATTCGTACCACTTTCATGGTTTCAAACTCCAACCCCGCTACTTTCTCGGTAAGCGGGTAATAAGTTAAATTTACCCGTTGCCCTTTCCGCAACTGTTGATATTTAGTTTTTCGTTTATATTTAAACGGCACATCACAGCCTTCTACCATAATGGAATTAATGAACCAGTCGCCTTTTTCTCGTTGTGAATGTGAAACAATTTTTTTCAACTCTGAATGATTGAGTTTTTTGTGCGACTTAAGTAATTTTGTTGGATCAGTGTCCATTAGATATGTTCCTGAGTCAAATTATCCGAAAAAAGGCACCACTGTAAAATAAGCTAGCAAAATGGCAAATATGACTAGCAGTGAAAACTTGACCGGCGACATTAGAAAAAAATCCAACCTTGAAACTTTCTCTCCCGATTGTTCTTGCGCATCATGCTCTGCTTTAACTCGTTTATATCGCTCCAATTGATATTGTTGAATATCCTCTTTCGCCCTGTCGACCACAGTAGCGTCTCTCGTCCAAATTGCAGCATAGCCTAAGCCCCAGCGCCCAGCATCGGTTTCATAAAAATCGATTTCAGAGTCTTCGAGTAACTGACGAACTTCATTCGCTTCCTCTTCAGGAACGCTATTAAGTTTGAATAGTAGGTGAGACATTGATTAACCGTGGCAAGAAGTGAAGAGTGAGATTATAGCAAGATAATACCGAGTGCAGATTAAAAACTTGCTGTAGAACTTAGAATAAAACGACGAAAAAACCCGACTGGAAAAAATATACCAATCGGAAGGGAACTGAAATTTATAATTGTGGTTTAGTACGGATCAAATTAATGTAAGGTTTTGAGCACCAATGTATGAGAGAACAAACAATACCGCATAACAAAAGTGTTTTAAGTCAGATTTTCTATTCGTCATAACTAACTCCCAGTTTCTAAGTTTGCATCATTATTGAACGAGTTAGCTGAATAAAAACTGAACACCTACAGGCGCTCACTGTCGGATAAGCGATGAATAACAGAGATTGAAGGGAGTGAGGACTTAGCTTTGCTGAATGGCAGAAAGTTGTTCTTTTAAGGACAGCAAGTTCTCTTCCCAGTATCGAACCGTGTTAAACCAGGGGAAGTTATGTTTGAAACTAGGATCCTCCCAACGTTGTGCTAACCAAGCGCTGTAGTGGATCATACGGATTGTTCTAAGAGGTTCAACAATTTTAAATTGTCGATCATCAAACTCTGCAAAATCTTCATAGCCAGCTAGTAGATGATTCCACAAAGATTTGTCATCGGCATCGTTAATGAGCATCCATAAATCTTGAATCGCTGGGCCCATACGAGCGTCATCGAAATCAACAAAGTGCGGACCATCGTCAGTCCAAAGTATGTTACTTGGATGGCAGTCTCCGTGTAGCCGAATAACAGGATAGGGACCCAACTGTTCAAAGCGTTCATGACATATTTCAATCAACTGTTCACTAATCGCTTGATACGCAGGTATTATATGAGAGGGGATGAAGTTATTTTCTAAAAGAAAACGGCTGCCGAATTCAGCGTAGGATTCTACCGTGACTGATGGCCGCGTAGTGAAGTTTTCAGATTCTCCAATTAAGTGAATTCTTCCAATAAATCGACCTATCCACTCAAGAGCTTTTGGGTCTTCTAATTCCGGTGTCCGACCGCCTTTACAGTTAAATAGAGAGAATCTGAACCCCTTGTATGTGAGTAAGGTTTCGCCATTGAAAACTAACGGTGGTATTACTGGAATTTCGCTCTCAGCCAATTGTAAACTAAAGCGGTGTTCTTCGAGTATTTGTTTATCGCTCCAACGATTGGGACGATAGAATTTGACTACAAATTTTTGTTCATCATAATCTCGAAATTGATAAACTCGATTCTCATAGCTATTAAGCGCTAATAAAGCCGCTTGAGGTTCTAACCCAACGGATTCAATAGCATCTAACACACCATCGGGTGTTAGTTCAAAAAATGATTGTGTGTTATTACTCGTCATAGGGATCGATCATACATCAGTTAGTCTATTAATCTATAGCAATAAAAGACGACTATTTGATATGGGTGGTTAAACCTTGATCTTTGCCCAATCTCGCTTTCGCCATAAAGACGCAAACCAAAAGGCTTGAAATAATCGGTATAGTCCCTGAGTTAACCAAATTGCCGTGAGTCCAAGTCCAAGATAGGGACCAATGAGCCACGCAAGAGGTAGGAATATTAGCCACTGGCAAACAATACTAACAATCATGGTAATTCTTGTTGCACCAGCACCTTGAAGTGCAGACATAAGTACAAGATTATAGGCATCGATTACGATAGCAATGCCTACTAGTTGAAGGGGAAGTTTAGCGAGTTCGATGGTTGCTTGGTTTTTAAAAAAGATGGATAGAATAAATTCCGGAAAAAACAGCATGGGCAGACTCACCAGTAATATCGACGTTGCAGCGATCTTTGAAGTATCCCATGCCCACTGGTAGGCATCATCGATTTCCTTGCGGCCAATGGCTTGTCCAACTAAGGTCGCCGCGCTCATACCAAAACCAATGGAGGGCAAAATCGCCACCAATGTTAAAGTTGTGAGTATATTGGCGGCAGCTAGCTCAGCCGTGCCTATATTGCCAACAATCCAAAATAGTAGCGTAAAACCAAGCGCAAAGAACAATTGTTGCATTGACGCGGGGAGAGATATTTTTATCAGTTGCTTGACAGTTTCTAGTTTTGGTAAATGTGCGCCAAAGCCAAATTGCTTAGTATGCTTCATGGTCAACCATAAATACATTATTGCACCACCGTACATCGAGATTGTCGTACCTAGTCCTGCTCCTTCTGTACCTAAAGCTGGAAATCCGAAGTTGCCGAAGATTAAAACGTAATTAAGGAAAATATTGATGATGTGCATCGTGACAATGGTTTTAAAGTAGAATTTGGTGAGTTTTATCGCACTCAAGTATCCCCTAAAACTAAAATTCATCCCAATCGCCATGATGCCAATCAGTCTTGCATCTAGATACTTGACACCTTCTTCAACAACTCTCGGATCGCTGTTAAGAAAACTCAGAATTTCGGTACTGTAGTTCATTAGTAATATCGTAGTCGGAATAGAGGCAAAAAATATCAGAACCAAGGCACCGTTGAGCGGGTTGGCTGCAATAGATGATTTTCCTTCGCCGATGCGTCTAGCTACGGTTGCTTGAACCCCAGAACTGAAACCCATAAATACTGCGGCCGCGACAAAATTAACAAAACTAGCCAATCCAACAGCCGCTAGCTCGGCTTCACCCAGTTGACTGACCATACCCGCATCAACTAAATTGAGTATGTTTTGAGACATCATTCCGCCAATTATGGGCAGAGCGATTTGAAATATTTGGGAAGAGCGGTCGCGAGATACCAAAAAGGAGGTTCCTTTACAAAAACAACGATATTCAAAAACAGCGATGTAGCTGTGAGTCTGCGATTATAACACCATCTCATGAGACTAATTGGCCAGAGTGTTACAAAACATGCATTCCAGAATAACTAAAAATTGAGTCGATTGAATGGTAAGAAATAAAGTTCTAATCTGATTTATATGATAGTAGATTCTCAGTCCTCGTACGCCCTAGCGATACACCAAACATCGACTTTTTTCGCTCCAGCTAAACGAGCTTGTTTGGTTAACTCTGATACGGTCATACCTGTGGTGACCACATCATCAACGATAGCAATATGATTAGGTAGCTTTTCACTAATTCGAAAGGCATCTTTCATGTTTAGCTTTCTTTCAATAGAGTCGAGTCCTGATTGTGCTTGGGTGTTTTTTGTTCTTTTTATGCCCGATTTTAAAACAGGTATCTTGAGCGACTTCGCTAGCTGGTTGGCTAGCAAGCGAGACTGATTAAAGCCCCGTTTAGTTAGCTTCTTCTTATGCAATGGAACTGGAATGAGCAGTGCGGGCCACTCTTGCTCTCGATAACTTGTTGATAATCGTGCGATTAGGCTGTCACTCAGCAGTTTGAGCAACTGTAGTTTTGCGGCGTATTTTAGCTGGGTAATAAATTCGTTTATCGGGTCTTGATAATGAAATGCACTGATAAGTCGGTCATATTTTGGGCTATTGGATAAACAAGCGCCACAGCTACCCATTGAATTTTCTTGATTCAACTTATCTGAAGGACTGGCGGACAGCGGCAAACCACAGGTGAAACATTGGCTGTTAGAAAAAGGTAGAAGCTGTAGACAATATTCGCAAATGATTGATGTGGAAGATAATTGCTGTGATATTGGTATTTGGCTTTCGCCGTTTATTGTTGTGTTTCGCCCTTTAGCGTATAGAGAGTCGACATGTCGACTGGGCCCGACAGCACAGCCACATAAATAACAGTCAGTTTCAATACTTATTAAGTCAAACAAGTCCATTTGATTCTTCTAGATATAAAATATAAGTTGGCGAATTGTTGGTTGAAAATTGCCCGCTTGTCAACTTCAGTGTTGCCGAATCTTGACAGATTAACTGGCTCATTTATGATCGCGCGCTAGTCACCTAAATTAAGAATCTTACATTAGGCTAATTCGATAATACGAGCGAAAATTTAATGAATCAAGCGATTCCGACAGAAAACGATGCAAGAGCTGAAATTGAGGAACTATCTGCAAACAAAGAGTCAGTTGGTCTTAAGACAAATTGGAAACGAACAGAGCTCAAAGCGCTTTACGATTTACCAATGAATGACCTGCTCTTTAAAGCTCAGTCGATTCACCGGCAACATTTTGTTCCTAACCAAGTGCAAACTTCGACTCTAATGAGTATTAAAACAGGCGCTTGTCCAGAAGATTGTGCCTATTGCCCTCAAAGTGGTCATCATAATACTGGCCTGAGTAAAGAACAGTTAGTGGCATTAGATACAGTGATTCAATCGGCCGCCAAAGCCAAACAAGCGGGAGCGACTCGATTTTGTATGGGAGCTGCTTGGCGCTCACCGCGTGGAAAGGACTTTCCAGTAGTCTTAGAAATGGTGAAAGAAGTTAAGAAACTCGGCATGGAAACTTGCGTTACTCTGGGTATGTTATCGAATGAGCAAGCCCATCAACTTAAACAAGCAGGGCTCGATTATTATAATCACAATTTAGATACCTCTGAGGAATATTATGACCAGATCATCACCACGCGTACCTTTGGTGACCGTCTAGAAACGTTGGGTCATGTTAGAGACGCAGGTATGAAAGTTTGCGCAGGTGGAATTTTGGGAATGGGTGAAACCCTTGAAGATCGTCTCGGACTATTACAAGCGTTAGCTAATTTACCAGAACATCCACAGAGTGTCCCTATCAACCAATTGATAGCTGTAAAAGGTACTCCCTTAGAAGATGCTAAAGCGGTTGATAGCCTAGAATTTATCAGAATGATCGCAGTGGCAAGAATCATAATGCCCGAGTCTTATGTGCGATTATCAGCTGGGCGAGAAAACATGTCGGACGAAATGCAAGCCATGTGTTTTTTTGCTGGAGCCAATTCTGTCTTTTATGGTGACAAGCTTCTAACTACGGACAATCCAGATACAGATCATGATAAGCTACTATTTGAACGATTAGGCATCACGGTTGAAGGCTCTGAGGCTGTTCAACAAGAGCCGTCTGGTTCTAGTAATGGCCAACCAAAAGAGACGAATAAACCTGCAAAAAAACTCTATCATAACGCTGCCGTTGCTTAAGTTTTTGCGGCTATTGTGTATTCATTATTCGTATTCGATAAGTTAGTTTCTTTATTAGCACTGAAGAACGGAACAACCACTAGTAACCCCTAGTGGTTATTATTCACCGTCGAAAAATCGCCTTAGTTTACCTATGAACAAACTTGAATCAAAATTGAATGAAGAACTGTTGGCCCGTAAAGAAGCCAATCAACTTCGACATAGGTTGAGTTTAACTTCCTACCAATCCAATGAGATATCGACAGACGAGGCAAATTATAATAATTTCGCATCGAATGATTACTTAGGACTCGCTAATCATCCTGCAACAATTAATCATTTAAAACAGAATATCGATCAGCTGGGTATTGGTAGTGGGGCTTCCCATTTGGTTTGCGGGCACCATCAAATTCATCATGAGTTGGAGTTATCGCTCGCCAAATTTCTCGGTCGAGAGTCTGCGATCACGTGTTCTACGGGCTATATGGCGAATCTAGCAATCTTGCAAACTCTGGCGAAGAAAGGTGACTTAATAATCGCCGATAAACTAAATCATGCTTCATTAATCGATGGTGCATACTCATCTCAAGCTTATTCTACTCGATATCCTCATTGTGATATGGACTCGTTGGAATCACGTTTAAAAAAAGAAACGGCAAATAAATGGGTGGTGACCGATGGTGTGTTTAGTATGGACGGCGATATTGCTTCGTTAGATAAAATTGCGGCATTATGCGATAAATACCAAGCGAATTTGATTGTCGATGATGCACATGGGATTGGAGTCATTGGTGACGAAGGACGTGGTTGTGGTGAGTATTTTGGATTAAAGCAAACTCAGCTTCCTGTTTTAATGGGGACGTTTGGCAAGGCCCTTGGAGGGTTTGGAGCGTTTGTTTCTGCGAGCAAAACGATTACAGAATATTTGGTGCAGTTTGCTAGACCCTATATCTACACAACCGCTTTACCTGCTGTAATCGCTAGTGCTAATTTATTCAACTTAGAGCTTATTTCGAACAATCCAACATTCCGACTAAAATTATTGGAAAACATAGATTACTTCAAATCTTTATGCATAAAAAAGAACATTAGTTTACTTCCGTCGGACACTGGCATTCAACCTGTTATGATTAGAGACTCACAAGAATTGATGGCGATTCATCAACGGCTCAAAGAGTCGGGAATACTAGTGGGCGCTATTAGGCCGCCGACGGTTCCTTTGAACAGCGATAGACTACGGATAACGATTAGTGCGTCTCACTCCAAAATACAAATTAAACAGCTCGTCGATCATTTATAGGTATAAAAGTTGAATAATACTGCACTACATGTAGCCGTCACTGGGCAAGGTCCAAACCTTGTTTTATTGCATGGCTGGGGATTACATAGCGGTATCTGGAAAACACTGTTACCACTTTTAGAATCTCATTTTACCGTCCATAATATTGATGTACCGGGATTCGGACGAAGCAAACCATTGTCGATAACTTCGGCTGAATATTATCGACTGGATTATCTTGTCGACACAATTGGCGAAGTGATGCCTGAACGAAGCTACCTAATGGGGTGGTCTTTGGGAGGTGTTATTGCCACGGCCATTGCACGTCAATTTGAATCTAAAGTAGAAAAATTAGTCACCGTAGCATCCAGCCCGCGTTTTGTGGCCAATGAAGAGTGGCCGTATGCGATGAAACAAGAGGTGCTTGAGTCCTTTATTGGTTACTTATCGAAAGACTTCAAAGGGACGCTGAATCGTTTTTTGAGTATTCAAACCATGGGAAGCCCAACTCAAAAACAAGATTTGGCAGAATTAAAAGAAACAGTATTCAAACATGGATTACCCGATGAAAAAGCCCTTGAAGGTGGTTTAAATATACTCAACGAAGTTGATTTATTAGATCAATTAGCAAAATTATCTATGCCTTTACTGCGAGTTTACGGGAAGTTAGATACACTGGTGCCGGCTAAATCAATAAAACAGATCGCAGAGTATGCACCGAATAGTGAAAGTCTCATATTTAACAAATCTGGTCATGCGCCCTTTCTTTCTCAAACAAATGAGTTTGCGGATAAAGTGATTCGATTTTTGACAAAAAGGTAGAATTATTCGTCGCGAGACTAATTCTGTAAGAACCGATAAAAGAGAATTTAGATTTAATGAGTATAGAAAAAAAAGCCATTGCAGAGTCGTTTAGTAAAGCTGCACCACTGTATGAAGCCTCCGCATTCTTGCAAAAGGAAGTGGCGAGTCGTTTATTTGAGCGGCTAGAAATTATGAATGTTAAACCCAGCAATATTCTCGATGCAGGGTGTGGCACTGGTTATTGCACGCGTATTCTTAATAAGCAATTTCCTAAAGCGAATACCGTCGGTGTCGATTTGGCGCCGGGTATGATAACCCAAGCGGAATTAAATGAAAAAAAGAAAGGGCTATTAAGTAAGCTCAGTTTCTCTTCAAAAATTAAATATCAGGTGGCGGATGTCGAAAAGCTCCCGTTTGCTGACAATTCTTTTGAACTGGTTTTTTCTAGTTTGACACTGCAATGGCTTATAGAATCAAAAAACGTCTATCAAGAGCTAAATCGTGTCTTGAAGCCCGGTGGATTACTCATCTTTTCTACCTTAGGACCTGATACATTAATCGAATTAAAAGAGAGCTGGCAACATGTCGATGAAGGGATTCACGTTAATCACTTTGTCGACATGCATATTGTGGGCGATCAAGTTCATGCTGCTCAGTTCGAAAATACTGTTATGGACAGAGACGTGATCACTTTAACTTATCAAACAATGCTAGGTCTGATGAAAGATTTAAAAGCGATTGGCGCTCATAACCTAGACCAAAATCGTAGTCGCGGTTTACTTGGGAAATCAAAATTTAAACGGTTAGAAAATCACTATGAATCCTTTCGCTGGGACGATGGACAATTGCCAGCAACTTATGAAGTGGTTTACGGACATGCATGGAAAAAGAAAGGTAAACCAAAAGGTGATTATCATACTTATCCGGTAGAAGTTGAGACAAAGGAAAAGGGAAAAACAGTTTAGAGTTACGAGTTAGAAGAAAGCTCCCTGAAGGTAGTCGAAGGAAAAGTGTAGTTTAAGTAGATAAAGAATATGCAAGATATGAATTCTAAACCAAATCAGAAACGATATTTTATTACTGGCACCGATACCGATGCGGGCAAAACATTTGTTACTTGTGCTTTAATTAACAAGTTTCAACAGCAAGACTATTCTGTGATGGCGATAAAGCCAATTGCTGCTGGTTGTGAGTTGGTAGATGGTCAATGGGTGAATGATGATGCCTTGTTGATGCAACAAATGATGGCGAGTAGGGTTGACTATCTACAAATAAATCCCGCTACACTGACTTCAGCAATAGCACCTCATATCGCGGCTGAAGAACAAGGACTAAAATATACAGTAGAGCAGCTTTCAAATCTTTGCAAAATTAAACGATATGATACTGATGTGACCTTGGTGGAAGGTGCCGGTGGTTGGCTTGTTCCGCTGAATGATAATGAGACACTCGCAGATTTTGCTCAGCATGAACAACTTGAAGTTATTTTAGTTGTCGGTATGAAGCTAGGCTGTATTAATCATGCTTTGTTAACAGTGCAATCAATATTAGCTGCAGGAATGACATTGGTTGGCTGGATAGCAAATTCTCCCGAGACAGAGATGAACAAATTCGAGCAAAATATTGAATCCCTCAGAACTCGAATTAAAGCACCTCTATTGGGTGTTATTCCACATATCCAAGCAACTAATCCAATCCCAATAGCCAGTGATTATGTTAATATAGACCTCTTAAATTAATATCCTACCCATAAGAGTTCTCCGATGGTTAATTTTGGCCAATTTAATTTTCTTAAAATTGCACGTAAAACAGGCCGCGGGACGTTTTTAGCTGCCGGTAATCTTGGAGAGTTGTTCCTTCCTAAGGGACAAACACCCAGTTTTTGCGAAGCGGGCGATAAAATCGAAGTATTCGTTTACCGTAATTCGGATGATGAAGCTGTCGCAACTACTAAAAAACCACGGGCCAGCGTTGGAGAAGTCGCTTGTTTACAAGTTGTATCTTGTAATTCGGTAGGCGCTTTTCTTGATTGGGGCTTACCAAAAGATCTGTTTGCTCCATTCGGTCAACAAAGTACGCCAATGAAGGAAGGCGAGCGCCATATTGTCGCTGTATACCAAGATAACACGGGCAGAATAGCGGCTAGTTCCAAACTTAATCGGTATGTAAAAGCAGAAACTAAAGGCTTCAAAATTGCTCAAAAAGTAAAAGCGATGGTTGGCGATAAAACCGATTTGGGTTTTAAGCTGGTGGTTAATTCTAAATATTGGGGTGTGCTTCATTCGAGCGATATATTCCAGCCACTCAAATATGGTCAAACCCTTACTGCTTATGTTAAAAAGGTTCGCCCCGACGGTCGAATCGATATGACATTGTCTGCACCAGAAGGAGAGGGCGAGGCGAGTTCTTTACGGTCGAAAATAATGAAGCTACTTCAAGAAAACAATGGAAGTTATCCTGCCAATGATAAGACTTCACCAGAGATCATTTATAAAACCTTTGGTGTTAGTAAAAAAGTATTCAAGTCAACGATTGGCAAAATGTATAAAAACAAACAAATAACAATAGAAAAAGGTGGCATTCAGCTGGTCTCGAAATAATCGATTTCCACCAGCCTGTCATCACTATATTTAGGGAGATAAGAATGTTTTTTAAGCGGTTTGTTGTACTCGTTACAGTATCAATTTTGTTCGCTCTTAATTACTCGTTTAGTGTCGACGCAGCCCCCCAGAAAGCACCTGAACGTATACGCGGCGAAGGTCCGTTCAATAAGCTGATTCTAAGAGGGGTCACTTTCGTAGATGGAGCTGGAGCGCCTGCTAGAGGCCCTGTTGATATTGTCATTACGAAGAACCGTATCACCGATATTGTCGATGTTGGTCATCCTGGGGTGCCTATTGTCGGGGAGCGGCCTAAAGCTAACCCCGGTGATAAAGAACTCGATTTACACGGCCATTACGTGTTACCTGGATTTATTGATATGCACGGCCATATGGGCGGTGATTATCAAATTTCGTCCGTTGAATACTCCCTTAAACTTTGGCTGGCTCACGGTATTACTACGGTAAGAGAGCCGGGTAGTTTCAATGGCGCAGAGTTCGTTATGCAACATGTGAAGGCGAGTGAGATAAATAAGATTACCGCACCTCGAATAGTTCCTTATTTTGGTTTTGGTTCCGGATGGAATAAATCGTTCGAGTCAACCAAAGAAGCCAAAACATGGGTTAAGAAAATAGCAAAGCAAGGCGCAAAAGGGATCAAGTTTAGCGGCGCACATCCCAAGATTTTTAAAGCAGCTGTAGAGGAAGCCAAAAAGCAAGGACTTGGGACTGCGATGCATCATGCCCAGCTGAATGTCGTTCATCTTAACGTACTTGATAGTGCTCGAATGGGTTTAACGACTATGGAGCATTGGTACGGTTTACCCGAAGCGATGTTCGAAAATCAAGTCATTCAAAATTACCCTCTCGATTATAACTATAACAACGAACAGCACCGCTTTGGAGAAGCGGGTAAGTTGTGGCAACAGGCCGCTGAAGAGGGCAGTGAAAAGTGGAATGCTGTGAGGGATGAACTTATCGCTCTGGATTTTACTATTAATCCGACAATGACCATTTATGAAGCCAGTCGAGATCTGATGCGCGAACGCAACGCTGATTGGCACGATGAATATACAACGCCATCCTTGTGGAAGTTTTTTCAAGCGAGTCGATATGCTCACGGATCTTATTGGTTCGATTGGACGACTCAAGACGAAATAAATTGGAAGAACAATTATCGTAAATGGATGGCCTTTTTAGATGATTATAAAAATCATGGTGGTCGAGTAACAACCGGGAGTGATTCTGGCTACATTTATAAAGTGTACGGATTTGGTTATATTCGTGAGCTTGAGTTATTGCAAGAAGCTGGTTTTCACCCATTAGAAGTTATTAAATCTGCGACCATTAATGGCGCGGAAGCGCTGGGGATGGATGATCAGATCGGATCGATCGCTGTTGGCAAATTGGCTGATTTAGTGATTGTAAAAGAAAACCCCTTGCGTAACTTTAAGACACTTTATGGAACAGGGCATGTGAAACTTGACGAAAATAATAAACCGGTTACTGTCGGTGGCGTCAAATATACCATTAAAGACGGTATTGTTTTCGATGCCAAACAATTACTTGAGGATGTGAGAAACATCGTCAAAAAAGAAAAAGAAGCAAAATAGTATGGCAAAACCAGGTCGAACCGGATTTAAACGAATTGTCTATGCGACTCAGTACTCGTGGCAAGGATTAAGAGCAGCATGGATACATGAAGCAGCATTTAGACAAGAACTCGTACTCGCTCTGATAGGGATTCCTGTCGCATTCTGGCTTGCAGAGAATAAAATTGAATTGTTATGGCTTATCCTACCTTTATTTATATTGGTGTTAGCAGAACTCGTTAATTCAGCCTTGGAAGCAGTCGTCGATAGAATTAGTGATGAACACCATGAACTAGCGGGGAGGGCTAAGGATATAGGTTCTTCGTTAGTGTTTGTATCGATACTGTTGTTAATTTTCGTTTGGAGCATTGTTTTGTATTATTGAGTTACAATTTTATTCACACACTTTTGTTTTTAGTAAATAGTTGCATATCAATCTAATTACATTTGCTTTAGAGTCGCGCCAACTGACTAAGTCGGTCACAGATTAGTCAATACAACACAGAATAGTTCAACGTTTAGGAGAAAAATTTGAATCGTTTATTACTACCAGCATTAACCGTGTTACTTTTCGGATGTACGCCCAGTGAAGAAGCTAAAAAGCAGTCCAACGAGGCTGTTGAAACAAAAATTATGGGTGTGACTTTATTAGAACAAGTTAATGAACAACCGGGCAAAACGATTATTCCTTACAAAAAGTTCGAACTGGATAACGGATTGACATTGATTCTGCACGAAGATCATTCTGATCCATTGGTGCATGTTGACGTGACTTATCATGTTGGCTCAGGTCGAGAAGAAATTGGAAAATCTGGTTTTGCTCATTTCTTTGAACACATGATGTTTCAAGGATCTGAAAACGTAGCCGATGAACAGCATTTTAAATTAATTACAGAAGCAGGTGGGACCATGAATGGGACCACTAACAATGATAGGACTAATTATTTTCAAACGGTTCCAGCGAATCAGCTCGAAAAAATGCTTTGGTTAGAATCTGACCGAATGGGATTCTTAGTGGATGCAGTTACTCAAGAAAAATTTGAAGTTCAGCGTGAGACTGTTAAAAATGAACGAGGTCAACGAGTTGATAACCAACCTTATGGTCGATTAAACGAGCGTGTTTCTGCTGCACTATATCCAGAAGGTCATCCTTATTCGTGGCCTGTCATTGGGTTTATGGAAGACTTGAATCGCGCTAATGTTAATGATCTCAAGAAGTTCTTTTTAAACTGGTATGGTCCGAATAATGCGACCGTTACTATTGGCGGTGCCATTGACGAGAAATCTACACTCGAATTGGTAGTGAAGTATTTTGGTTCGATTCCCAAAGGTCCAGAAGTTGGCATGCCAGAGAAAAAATTGGTTAAACTCGATGCTGACCGATATATTTCTATGGAAGATAACGTTCATTTGCCTTTAGTGTATATGTCGTTTCCAACTGTTAGTCATCGGCATGCGGATGAAGCGCCATTAGATTTGTTATCGCAAATCCTCGGCGGTGGCAAGACTTCAATGTTCTACAAGAATATGGTGAAGAATCAATTTGCAGTTCAGGCATCGGTTTCACATCCATGTGCGGAACTGGCTTGTAGTTTTAATATGTTCGCATTGCCTCATCCTGCCTCTGGTAAAACGCTTGCCGATTTAGAAAAGATCATGCGCGATACACTCATTGAATTTGAAGAAAGAGGTGTTCAACCCGATGACCTTGCTAAAGCACAAGCTCAAATGGAAGCGAGCTTCATTTTCGGATTGCAAAGTGTCAGTGGGAAAGTGAGCCAATTAGCTGCTAACCAAACATTTAAAGCAAATCCTAATTATATTGAACGAGATATCGCTCGATATGCCAATGTGACTAAGGAAGATGTTGATCGTGTTTTTAATCAATACATCAAAGGACATCATTCAGTAATAATGAGTGTTGTACCTAATGGTAAGATTGAAGCCATCGCAAAAGCCGATAATTTTAACGCGCCAATTAGACAGCTTGTTGAAGAATCAGCCACTTCGGATGATGACCTAGCACTGAGAAAGGCAAAAGATACATTCGATCGTTCTAAGATTCCTACAGCCGGTGCTAATCCACCGGTTGAAGTTCCACAAATGTGGCAACAGGAAATGGCCAACGGTATTAAGATCCTTGGTTCTCAGAGCACAGAAACCCCAACCACTTCATTGTTAATCAAAATTCCTGCAGGCCATTATTTTGAAAGTAAAGAAAAAGCAGGGACATCGTCCTTAATGGCGACAATGCTGAGCGAATCAACCACAGAAAGAAGTGGAGAAGAGATGAGTAAAGCATTGCAACTTTTGGGCAGTACTGTTTCGATTAGCTCAAGCAATCAAACTGTTAATGTTAATGTTAATGCGCTTAGCAAAAACATTGAGGCAACCATGGCGTTGGTGAAGGAAAAATTATTCAATCCAGCGTTTGCAGAATCAGAGTTTGCCAGAGTTAAGAATACCGCGATACAAGGTATTGCGAATAGTAAGAAAAATGCTGGTTATTTAGCTAGTACCGCTTATCGCCAATTGTTAAATGGTGACAATGTTGCAGCCACACCAGGCGGTGGCACCGATAAGTCAATTAAAGGCTTAACTATCGATGATTTAAAGGGTTTTTATCAATCTCACTTCAAGCCTGCAGGTGTTCAATTGATTATCGTATCGGATAAGTCAGAAAAGGAACTCGGGTCAACATTAGCCACTTTAGCTAAATGGCAAGGTAAAGGGCCTGTGCTCGCATTAAAAATGGAAGCTTCTAAAGCAAAGTCGGGTGTTATTTATCTAGTCAATAAAGACGATGCGGCACAATCTGCGATCAGAATTGGAAAGAGAGGGATTAAACAAGACATTACTGGTGAGTTTTACCGTTCGTATTTGATGAACTTCCCACTGGGTGGGGCATTTAATAGTCGAATTAACCTTAATTTAAGGGAAGACAAAGGTTATACCTACGGTGCACGGTCCTATTTTTGGGGCAACAAATTGAGTGGTGGATATACGGCTTCTGCTGAAGTGAGAGCCGATGTGACCGATAAATCAATTGTAGAACTGGTGAATGAAATTAGCGCCTACCAGAAGAAAGGCATAACTAATGCTGAACTCGCTTTTATGAAAAACTCAATTAATCAGCGAGATGCACTTAAATATGAAACACCGGGAGCTAAATTAGGATTCCTAGCACGTATATTGGAACATGAACTTACAACCAAGTTCGTTGCAGATCAAGCAGAGATAGTAGATAAAATATCAGCCAAAGAAATCAATGAGTTAGCTGCAAGACACCTTAAAATTGAAGAGATGTTTATGGTAGTTGTTGGAGATGCAAGTACACTTAAGCCACAACTTAAGGCACTGGGATATGAGGTTGTTGACTATAGTATTTAGGTCTTCCTATCGTCACTTGATTTTCTAACAATCTCAGTTCATGGGACTGTTAGGGACAGAGTTTTACGAATGTACTAGGGAATTTCTAATTATTTCCTAGTATATTCGCTTCCTTGAAGCCTTCTTTCTGCTAAACTTTTTTCATATCTGGCCGATAAATGTGTGTCTACCTGTTGTTAATAGGTATTCTCGCCGAATAATGGGTCCAAGTTAGTATGCCTGTTATCAAATGAAATCGACCTAAGTTGTTTTCTAATTCGCAGCTGACAGAAGGAGAATTAAATGCAAGTAGACAGCACATTGAACATCGGTGTTCAAGGATTTCAAGATGCTCAGAGAAGAGCAACTGATGCAGCCACAGAAATAGCATCTTCATCAGTAACAGAGTCCGAACATTCAGTTGATCAAACTCAGAGCTTAACGACTTCTTTAGTCGAATTGAAGGCGGCTGAGATTGATGCTAATGCGAATGCCAAAGTTATTCAAACGGCATCTGATGTACTAGGTACCATTATTGATATTGAAATTTGATTTTCAATAATTTTCCCTACAGAATAGGAGAAAAGGTATAGACCGGAGCTCACGACAGATAAAAGAGCTTAACGATTAACCACTTAACATCATGATAATCTCATCGACGCCAATCGCACTACCAATCAGTACGGCTAACGTTCCTACTGAAGCGTTAACTGCTGAGGTGGCACAACGACCCAGAATTCCTCAACCTACTTCCGCTTCAGAAAATACCGCTGCAAAGAATAGTACGGAATTCAGCGAGCAATCCAAAAATTATTTGTCTGATGTTGTTAACGGTGATGCTGAATCGATAGTTGAGGATAAGGAATCATCAAAACAAGATAATCCTGAGAAAGCTGAGCAGCAAGCAGAGCCCCAGAGCGAAGACAAGGCGACGGACGAATTAGAATTAGATGAACTTCAGCAGGTCAGACATTTACAAAATGTTGACCGTGAAGTACGTGCTCATGAGCAAGCACACTCGGCCGTAGGCGGAACATTAGCAGGGGCTCCGAACTTAAATTTTGTGACCGGCCCCGATGGAAAACGATATGCGATTTCTGGTGAAGTCTCAATTGATAACGCCGTTGTAAATAATGACCCTGCCGCCACTATTCGAAAATTAGAACAAGTTCAACGGGCTGCATTAGCACCAGCCAATCCATCTTCGCAAGATCGCCAAGTAGCGGCTCAAGCAGCTGCGGGTGAAATTGCGGCAAGATCAGAGCTAAACGCATTGTTATTGGATGAGACCCAAGAGACCGATAAGAATTCTTCAGAAAGCGATGGTACTAAGACAAGCCTTAACTCTAGCAATGACCCCGATAGAATTAATCTAGATCGGCCTGCTACTGCATCCAGTACTACATTAGCGAGTCCTGTAAGCACAGATGTTCCGGATAGCTCCAGTAACATCAATCCTGTCACTGCTAGAAGGCAATCTGCCCTGCTAAATCAACGAATAGCGGGTTCAGGAGCCCTCGATCTTTCGACCGATAATTCGCACCGCAGCTTTGTAGTTTAATCCAGCTCATCCTTTTACCGTTTAATTCTTAGACTTATATCGGTTAATCGTTTCTTATTGCTCGTTTATTCCGTAGAATTCAGTTTTTGTTTAAGTCGTGAAAATAACCAGAATAATGCAGAATCAACGGACTCGTCCTTTCCTTAAATGGGCGGGAGGAAAGTTTAGAGTTTTAGACAAACTTGTTCCACACCTTAAAGGTGTCAAGTTAATCGAGCCATTTATTGGCTCTGGAGCTGTATTCTTAAATCTCCCATTTGAGCGTTATCTACTCGGCGATATTAATCCTGATTTGATCAATTTGTTTACCCAATTAAAAAAAGAGCGTGGCAACTTCATAAAGTATTGCCACAGCTTCTTTATTCCCGAAAATAATCAGCAAACACGTTACTTAGAATTTAGAACCGAATTTAATTCTGGCGCGAAAGGGCGGCGTCGCGCGGCTTTATTTGTTTATTTGAACCGCCATGGCTTCAATGGCTTATGTCGATACAATAAATCTGGCGGATTTAATGTTCCGTTTGGACGATACAATAAACCTTATTTTCCTGAAAAAGAAATGCTGCATTTTCTCATTCAAGCCAAAAAAGCCAAGTTCGTATGTGCGGACTTTGTTTCGTTGATGAACCGTTCTCGACGTGGAGATGTAGTCTATTGTGATCCGCCATACGTTCCGCTGTCGCCAACGTCGAGTTTTACTAGTTACGCCGCGCAGGGGTTTACTTATGATCAACAGGTTGAGCTAGCATATAGAGCTCAACATTTAGCAAATCGCGGAGTGAAAGTCGTTATCTCTAATCATGACAATGCGATTACTCGATCCATTTATGAAGATGCAGAAATTGAGTCTTTTCCGGTAAGACGTTTTATCAGTCGGGACGGAAAGAATAGAGGCAATGCCAAAGAACTGTTGGCAATTTATTCTGGTTAGTCATTTTTATTGAGTAATAAAAAAGCGGCGAATATGTATCTCGCCACTTTTAGTTTTGACTTAATTTTTAAAATCGAACTTTTATTTTTCCTCGTTTAGCTCTTATCGCTAATAGCATGATTAACAAATAATAAATACTACCACCACCGCCAGAATCAGATTCTTCAACAACATCATTGACTGTCACCCTGACTTGATCGGCATGAATATTTGAGGCTGAATCAGTAACCGTCAGTTCAAATTCCAATTGTATCGAACCACTACTCACTGGGGGCGAAGTAAAGCTTGTGATAGCTTGAGTAGGATTGGTCAGCGTTACTTGAACCCCGCTCACTTGACTCCATTGATAGCTCACATCACCTTGCATATCTGAGGAATTTCCACCGTCTAAATTGACCACTCGATTTTCGCTGGTCGTAATATCGCTTCCAGCATCCGCCGTGGGGGGCGTGTCTGTTCCCATTACTTGAATGAGCACTTCACTCATATCTGATAAAGTGCCATCGTCGACGATGAGTTCAAATACAAATGACTCGCCGGTAGCGTCATTGACATCCGGTGCAGTAAATTGAGGTGATTCGACTGTCGTTGAATCCAGAGTTATACCAGAGCCATTCGAGCTGCTTTTTAGCGACCAAAGATAAGTGATACTGTCTCCGTCGATGTCTTCAGAAAGACTACCATCCAAGGTTACGGTGTTACCTTCATCTACCTGTTGTGCTATACCCGCATTTGATGTCGGAGCGCGGTTGAGATCTATAATATTGATAATAACTTCATCTGTAGATAGAGCACCCAAATTGGAAGTACAAGTGACTTCAAAGGTATAACTTGAGCCGTTTGAATCTACTTCGTCAGTGGTAAAAGCGGTTGACACTTGATTAGGAGTTGTCAATGTCACGTTATCACCTAGCACTTGTCGCCATAGATAGCTTTCGATAGTGCCGCTCGCAATGCTTGAATTCGATGCATCGAGACTAATTATTGAAAGCACGCCGCTCGCATCAAATTCGTTAACATCTTGTGATGGGCCTGCTTCACAAATTGCAGTTGGCAATGTCCCGACGTTGATCATAACTTCATCATCATCAGATAAACCATCATTGTCAGTAACTGTTAACATAAAAGTTAAAGTACCTTCGTTAATTGGTGCTGTAAAAGTAGGCGTCTCTATCGAAGTATCAGACAAGGATACTGTCTCTCCATCTGTTTGACTCCAAAGGTAAGTCTCTATTGAGCCATCTGTATCACTGGAATTGCTGGCAGTGAGTTGGACACTTTGCTCAACAACTATATTTTGATCGGGACCTGCGTCGGCGGTTGGTGCGACTCCGACCGATACATTGATGATGACTTCGTCGGCATCAGATGTCTGCGAACTCGTATCCGTCACCACCAGTGAAAATCTAATTGTTCCGCCCGTTAGAACAAGGTCGGGTGTTGTGAAAGTTGGATTGGAAACCGTTGAGTCACTTAGAACAATTCCAGAAGTTGTGATTTCAGTCCATTGAAAGGACAGGTTGCCAACAGCGTCGAAATCATCACTCGAATTGTCTCCACTTAATGTCACTAGAACTCCAGAGCCAACGATTTGATCAGGGCCTGCGTCTGCTTGCGGTGGACTATCGACTGTGATAGATACTGTTACACTATCTATCGCGGTATTACCGGTTGAATCCTCAACCTCCAGTTGAAACACTAAATCCTCTGGGGCTGTTGTCGGGGCAGTAAAAGACGGAGTGTCCGAACTAGTATTGTCTAAAATCACATTAGTGCCAGCAAGCTGACTCCATGTGTAAACTAGTGCCGTTGTGTTATCAGGGTCGTCTCCATCAATTGAGTTCGTTCCGTTAAGTTGAGTGATATTATTTTCTCGAACATTAAAATCATCACCAGCGTCAGAAGTCGGAGGATTGTCTACCAGTGGATCGGTATCTGGACCGTCAAGTATCCCGTCATCGTCACTATCACTATCAGTTGGATCGGTTGACTCGGTATATTCTTCAAGATTGGTCGAACCGTCAAAATCATCGTCCGTGGCAGCATCAGTATTATCCATGCGATTATAACCCCAGCGAATTTCCCACCAATCTGGAATTCCGTCGGCATCACTGTCATGATTTGGGTCAATAATAAATTGTTGGCCCAATGCATTTACTGAAAGTAAGGACTGATCGATTGTCGGTTCAGCTGTATTTGAGAGATATATGTTACTGATTAGGATTTGCCCTTCAAATGCTCCTGAAATACCTGAGGTAAGTGTTTGTTCAAATATTCTAGAATCGTCATTTAAGCTATCGATACTGGCCAAATCCCAGTACGCCCACTCCGCTGAATCACAGCTATTGACACAACCGCTGGTCACTTCAAGGTTACTTGCAGTAGTGAAAAGAGAGGTCATTGAATATAAGGACACCGACCCGACTTGCACATTTGATTCATTATCAGCAATCATTGTCAGGTCAATCGTGTCACCCTGAGTTAAGGGTGAAGTAAAGCTGCTACTCGCGCTTAATTTCATTGAAGCTTGCGAACTGACTGTCGATACAACAGATGAAAAGCCCATTAACCCTTCACTTCCACCACTATCAATTCTTGCTTCTAGTTTGAGAGCCGAACCGTCTACCACCCCATTATCAACTTGTAAAACAAGCGATTCAGTTAACCATTGATTGGGATTGACATTACCTATCGGCCAATATATTTTGCCGTCTTTTACTTCGTTGACGCCCGTAGCTGAATCGAAGGTATAGCTCGTTGGAATTTCAACAGTTATCATGCCGTTTGTAAACGTGGTTCCGGTCGGGTTTCCAACCGATATTGTAAAGTGTTGAAGCTCACTGGGTGATACTAAAGACTCTTCACTGGCTACGACAAGTTGCGGTACGATCGCATCATTTACAGTCAAAGTTGGCCTCATTCCGAGAGTATAGGCCTCACTTGCTTCCGTCACAATAACATGGCTCTCGAGCGCCTCCCCTGATAACGTGGTGCCTTGAACGATAGGGACTACAATAATTTTCGATTCCCCAGCCTCAATGGTTCCTAAGTCCCAATAAGCCCATTCAGCAGAATCGCATGAATTAACACAGCCAGAAGTTTCAAGAGGAAGAGAATCGATATGTGTAGTTCGTTCAGCGGTTAAATTGTATAAACTCACATCAGTAACATCATTGGCACCATTATTCGCTACCACAAAACGATAGTAACTATCTTGTGATGCGGTTGAGTCAAAACCGGAGGTCGCAATATTTAAGGTGAGTGGGATCCCCTCTTTTATGACCAAACTGTCATTGCTTCGAAAAACATCGGTCGTTGAATTGGACAAAGACGCTTCTAATATAATGGTCATTCCGTTGTTTTGATTTGAGTTAGATTGCAAGGTTACAAATCGGGTACCTGAATTTGAAGCGTTAACTGTTTCTAAATTCCAGTTAACCACTCCATTAGTTAAAATTCCTTCGTCACTTGCAGAAACAAAAGTCATATTATTGGGTAGTGTGAAGTTCATGTTTATATTATTTGCTGTTGAACTTCCGATATTGGCGTAGGTTAATTGGATTCGAATGATTTCATTGCTTTCAATAACCTGCTTGTCAGGAGAAATGATTAGTTCCCAACTAGTTTCATCTTCTGCAAGTAAAGTTGGTCGCTGACCTAAGGTATAGGCTCCGGTTGCCTCTGTCACTATGACATGACTCTCAAGTGCTTCGCCATCCAGAGGTGATGAGCGGAATACCGGCACAACAATCACTCTTGATTCACCCGCTTTAATGGTATTGAGGTCCCACTGAGCCCATTCTGCGGAATCACAGGAATTGACGCAACCGGAGGATTCTAGCGGTAAGGCATCAATATGTCCGGTGCGCTCCGCAGCTAAATTATAAAAGGTGACACCTGCGATATCATTGCTGCCATGATTGGCGATCACATATCGATAATAACTGTCTTTGTTTGGTTGTGAAACATCACCCATAACGGTGCTATTGAGGGTGAGTTCAATATCTTTTCTAACCACGAGGCTATCGCTACTACGATGTAAAGTCTCTGTATCATTGAAAATGTTCGCTTTGAGTTCCACGACTTCGCCGTCTTGCACGGATGCAGAAGAGGCTAGTGTGACCAACCGAAAGCCGCCAGAGGCCGCATTTACAGTCGATAAATCCCAACTGACTATACCGCCATTTAGCATTCCGCCATCACTCGCTGAAACAAAAGTCATTTCAACTGGAATGACGAAATCCAAATTCATATTAGTAGCCGCAACATTACTAAGATTGGAGTATGTCAGTTGAACTTTATTGGTTTCACTGTTACCGATGACTTGTTTGTCCGGAGATATAATCAGTTCCCAGCTGGTTTCATTCTCGGCCAATAAAGTGGGTCGTTGACCCAATGTATAAGCGCCAGTGGCATCTGTCACTAAGATATGATTTTCAAGCGCTTCCCCATCCAAGGGTGATGCTCGTTGCAGCGGCACCACGATCACTTTGGATTCTCCGGCTCTTATCGTATTGAGGTCCCATTGTGCCCACTCTGCTGAATCGCAGGAATTAACGCACCCTGAAGATTCTAGCGGTAATGCGTCAATGTGTAAGGTTCTTTCTGCGGTTAAGTTGTAAAGTGTGACCCCAGCAATATCATTGCTGCCATGGTTTGCAATCACATAACGGTAATAGCTGTTTTTATCGGGTTGAGAAACATCGCCCATCACAGCGCTCGTGAGGGTAAGGGTGAGGTTGTTTTTCACAACTAAGCTATCACTGCTACGGTGCAATGTTACAGATTCATTGCTTAGCTCGGCATTTAATTCGACAACTTCACCATCTTGCACAGATGCACTGGATTCTAAAGTGACTAATCGAAAACCACCAGTCGCAGGATTAATGGTGGCTAAATCCCAACTGACGACACCTTCGTTTAATGTGCCTCCATCGCTTGCAGAAATAAAAGTCATTCCAACCGGAACGATAAAGTCTAGATTCATATTGGTTGCAGCGGTGTTATCAATATTGGAGTAGGTTAGTTGTACTTTGTTTACTTCACTACTGCCTATAACTTGCCTGTCCGGTGAAATAATAAGTTCCCAACTGGTTTCATCTTCAGCCAATAAAGTTGGGCGTTGACCTAAGGTGTATGCACCGGTGGCATCGGTTACAATGATATGGCTTTCAAGCGCTTCCCCGTCCAACGGTGATGCTCGTAGCAACGGCACTACGATAACTTTGGATTCACCTGCTTTGATAGTATCAAGATCCCATTGCGCCCACTCAGCTGAATCACAAGAATTAACGCACCCCGAAGATTCTAACGGCAAAGCGTCAATGTGTAAGGTTCTCTCTGCAGTCAAGTTGTAGAGTGTAACGCCCGCGATATCATTTGCGCCATGGTTGGCAATGACGTAGCGATAATAACTGCCTTTGCTTGGCTGAGATACGTCTCCCATTACTGTGCTAGTAAGGGTCAGGTTGACATTATCTCTTATAACTACGGACTCTTGGCTAAACTGTAAGGTCGTATTTGAAGCGATAAGCTCAACTTGATTAGAGTAGATTTCACCGTCAGCATCCGAGCTGTTAGTTTGAACGCTGAAAAATACTTTGCCAGTATCGTTGACATTGAAAGCGCTCGCAAAGTCCCAAACAACTTCGGTTCCTTGAACTGTTCCATTGTCAGTCGCACTTATGAAAGTAGTTCCTGCAGGAATAGATACTCGAAGCTCGGTTGAACTTATAGCACTGTTGCCAATATTGCCATAGCTGATTTCATAATATATCTGTTCTCCCGGAGCAACGAGTTGGCTCTTAGCTGCTATATGAACGACGGCTGGTTTTGCCACTGAAACACTTGAGCTGACGGAATCTGTTTCTGGGTTAGCTAGTCCTGTATAAGTGACTGAAGGTGTAAAAACTAAACTAGTCCCATCAGCAGCCAATGAATCAATAATGACTGGTATTATGATTACTTTTGTTTCGCCGGCCTGCATGCTACCAAGCGACCAAACTGCGGTTTCTGCCGCGTCACAACTATTAACGCAACCAGAAGATTCGATTGGTAGAGGATCGATAAATGAAGTCGAAACAGGTGAAATTACGGACACTTCTACATTATTTCTCGTCTGATCATCGGTATTGGAAATTATCACACGATGGTAGATTGATTCGCCAGGTGCGGCGCTAGAATTAGAGACTGTTACGTCGATATCTATCGCGTTTGTGGATAACGGTAAAAGCAAAAATATCATAATAGGAGCATATTTTTTTACTTTTATCGCTTTAATAATAGTTCGAATATTCTTGATTAATTTGTAGTACATTTTCCGTTCACTCCTAAGTCCCCATTGAAAATAACAAATGACGATTCCTTGCAGTTCATCCCTTTCGGCTGTTGGCAGAGCATCTTATCCTGCGCCAGTTATAAGAAATAATTCGAACGTGCAATATTAATTGGTTATTTTGTGCTCATATAGCTAGGTTAATATCTCAGTAATTGCTACTATCTGTAATCGACATTTAAGGGTGTTTAAGTGTCTTTTATGGGACTAAAGGTTAGATAAGAAAATTAACGAGAGAGCACAGCTGAAGTGGAAACAAAATCAAGGAAAAGAGGCGTTAAGGCTTCTCGCGCAAAGCTGCATGCAGCAATGTTGGATGTTGGGATAAAGACACAAGCCGCTCTTGCTGAAAGGATAGCGGACGTAGAAAATCTAGAAAGTGCACCAAAAGATACCATTAATCGAGCATTTCGGCAGGAGAGCGTGTCTCCAAATACTATTGCGAGAATCGCGAAAGTCTTAAAAGTCGAAGCTTATACCTTGTATTTGTCCTCTAAGGAACTCGACGATAGAGAAGAACAGCTTTCTCAAAGTCAGCAATCGACATTTAAAAATACCTCAAGAAGTGCTTCGAAATCAGGAAAAAAGCCCAATGTTGTATTATCTACTTTATTGACGGTGTTTCTCTTTAGCATTATTGGTTACGGAGCCATTCTTTATAGTAGTGAAGACGCAAGTTTGCCTAGCTACCATTATCAACTCCCGCTGACTGTTACGCTAGTGCAAAGAACAGAACTTTATATGCCGACTCTTATGGAGGATTTGTCTAAGGATTTAGCAGAAGGATTTGAACTTTCAGAGTCTAACATTCTAAAAATATCACCAGACTTCTCTCCATGGAAATTACCCAATAAACTTCACGTGGATAATGTTTTGGTCGTGTCGACTAAAAGCAAAGGACGTTATTATATAGTCACGATTGAATTATTGGGTGAAAATACCAAAGAGCTGGTTTTCGCTGATGTCTGGCCACTATCGAGTGTCATTGCGAAGCAGCAAGAAATAGCATCGAAAACAGCCAATCGATTACACTCGTTAGTCGGCAGTCTCGCTGCAGGGGTTGAGGTGTATAACCCTCCCAAAACCGAAGCTGTCGAAGCGTTGTTGAATGGATATAACATTAGTGATGGAGTTTCGGATAGATACCATGTGAACCAAAAGTTAGTATTTTTCGAACGAGCGACTCATTTTAGTCCAAATTACATTAAAGCAAGGGCCGCAAAGTGCAGCGCACTGTCTGACTCGTATATTGTTTCCAATGACGAATCTATTCTTCAACAAGCATTTGAAGAGTGTTCAGAGATAGAGCCGCGAGCTGCTGGAAATGCAGAATTTCAATTTGCTATGGGACAAATATCTCGTGTAAAAGGCGAATTAGAGTTGGCAGAACAATATTTCCTTAAAGCCATTAAGATAGAAGAGGGCTACTTGAGTGGGCACTTGGCATTGGCTAAAACTTATCTCGACAAGGGGATCGAACAACAAGATATTAACTTTTTGAAAAAATCCGGTGAAGTATTGAAACAGGCATTGGCACTAGATCCTTTATATTGGAAGACATATCATTTGTTGGCTAGGCTTAATTATATGATGGGTAATCCATCTAAAGCGCTCGAGTATGGTGAGAAAGCGGTTGAAATTTCGGCTAACCTAACATCACTAAACAATTTAGCTACGTTTCATTTCTGTTCAGGAAAAATGAGCCGAGCGAAAGAAATCTATCAGCAATTATCAACTATGAAATATGCACCGGCCATGATTAAATATCAACTGGCTAGCGTGTACAGTTGGTATAGAGAATATCCAAAAGCGATCGAACTCATGGAGTCTTATTTATCTGAACTCGACAGAGATGGAGAAGTGGTAGCATTAGATTCGCTAATAGGAATAGCAGATACTTACAATGAATTAAAAAATAATCCCAAAGCAACGGAGTATTATAAGCTAGCTTTTGAAAGACTCGAAAAGGAGAGGTTAAAAGGTGATGACAGCCTATTATCTCAAGCGAGTAGACTCTACATCGAAGTAGCGCTTTCAACACTGGGAAAAAAATCACCTAACATTGATGAGCGCGGTACGTTCTCATTGAAACTCGAGGGATTTGAAAAGCAGGCAGTAAATCCTAATTTAAAAATTAGAGTACTTTTTACATGGATATTACTCGAAGATTGGGATAAAGCGGAAGTGCTATACCACCAAGTCGCTCCTTTGTGTAAAGCTTTAGCCGAGAGCCCTGTGTTCGAACGGTATTGGAATAAATAGTAGAACGATTTCGTCACTGCTGTAAAAACTGATAGCAATCATTGAAGAGTGATGTCATTCGGTTACATTAAAATTTCAGTACTGTAAGATTCCAGAAAAGCCAACGACTCGTCCAAAAATAGTCATGCTATGAGTTTGAAAGAGTCGAATTTATTACTGGTGATGCCAATAGTTTTGTAGAATACTAGTAATAATACTGAACCGTTAGCTGGATATGATCATCTCTTCTAAATAGAAACAGTGGATCATCTAATTCGTCCGATTCAAAAAATCGACCATCAATTGAAACTTTAACATTCTCGCCAACTCGTTTACTAGCTTCTAATAATACGGTGGTAGACTTGTGGTCTAGATCGTAACTTAATCCAAATAAGACTTCAGTAGAATCAACATCATTCAGGGCCAGTCTATTACCGAAAAATAAATCATTTTGGAAAGTAGAATCCCCATCTTCTCCGCGTTCATCCCAAGCATACTCTACAAGCCATCCTAGGTCGGCATTAGAGTCGAAAATGCCGTACTGACTATACTCAATTCCGCCTTGTAACGCCCAGTAATCTTCGATGTTGTTTTGATTGTGGATCATTTCCAATTTCAAAAGTGAGGCTTCTAGGTTTGCTTGTAGTTCGATCCCGAGTTGACTGACCTGTTGATAGTAAGGTCTAAGTTCAACGTCTGAGACATTGATTATTTCTGGGATTAATATCGGCGCGCGACTAGTCCCTTCGAACCAAGACAAGGCCACATCAATATCGTCGATACTGTGAGACCATCTTAGCGCGATATCAACATGATTTTCTTCTTCACTGGATTCGTAAATAGGTCGGTCCGTATTGACGTATGGAATGCCTGGTCGACCTTCTGGACCCGCGAATGTTCTTTCTCTAAAGTAGGGCAGGACGTAGATATCAAAAATACCGTAGTCTTTGACCAATGATAAATTGATCATGGGTTGACCTAGCTTATCTTCGTTGTCGACATCTTCGACTGAATCACTCTGATTGACGATATCAACTAGATGTTGAAATTCGGTCACTCCCCAAAAATCTCTTCTTATACCGATTCGAGTTTCCCAATCATCACCGACATGTACCCAGCTAAGTTCTCTAATATCCATATGAGTTCGTTCGTCGTCATATTGGTCAACGCGAGCTGAGGGAACGAACTCTAAAGAATCTCTATCGTCGTTCCAATTCCAGAAAAACTCTGGTGCTGCAGCCATTGATAATTGGTTATCATGTTGACTAGCGGATAATGGATCTTCGTAGAAAAAACGACCTTGGATTTCAATGTTACCCCTTACTTCAAACTCATTAGCTTGAGCTGAAAAAAAATGCCCCACAAGGAGGCAAAACATCGTAGGATGATGAAACCACTTTTTCTGAATCTTTTGCATTATCTTGCTCTTTTTAGTGCGTTCTTATTAAAGTCTTTATTATCGAGACCTGTTTTTAACTCATAGCCACTGTAGCTTAAAATGGTGCTTTTTCCAGATTGATGATTAATCATTTCCATTTTAAGCGGACGCCAATGTTTGTCTGCATACTGATTAAACCCCGAGAATGTTAGAGTCTTTAATAGAGAATCTTTTCTATCGTAGAATTCAGTTTTTCGAGTACGGTATTCAGATTGATCGATCCAAACAATTCGTTTCTTGTAACCAGAATGTTTGTCAGTGGGGAATTGAATAACCACCCAACAGTTTTCTCCATCAACCACTTCTTCTTTCACATATTCATAGGTATATTTTTCAACTTCGAATGAAGTTAAATCCTCGAACGAGAATTCGCTTCCCATGAATGAACCGGACTTATTGCGAGAAGAGATTCGTTTAACTCGTTTTAGAGCGGGTAGATACAACCATTGGTCGTCATTACCTTCTAGATGAGAGAAACTTAAAAATGAAGTTCCCTTAACGTCACGTGGTGAGTCGAAAACAGTGAGACTTTTGTCACCATCATTCTGTTGCTCAATGCTTTTAAGCCGCATTTTTCGCGTTGATGTCTGACCATGTTGATTTTTTAATATCATTTCTAATTCGGTCTTTGAGTCCGTCCAGCCCAAATCTCGCTCTTTCGTTTCCTTTGATATCGTTAGTCCTTTATTTTCAGCTTCGCCAGCATTCACCAGCGGGGATAATAATAGAGTCGTCGCGAATGCTACTCCGGTAAATACTCTTAACTTTTTAGTCAGTTGTTTCATAATAAAATTCTCCGAAATTAATTTCTTTCTAACGCTGGTTTACTCGATGTGTTTGCAGCTTTCTGTTCGTCTTCTTGTGCTAGTTTGGTCCTGTCTCTTGGGTTTTTCAATAACATTAGTAACGGTGGTAGGAAGAAGAAATCGACAATCAATGCGATTAAAATAGTGACTGCTGTGAGTAAACCCATATCAGCATTCACTTTGAAACTAGACGTTGCCATGACTGAGAAGCCTGCAACCAATACCATAGTGGTTACCCAAAGTGCCTTGCCTACACTGGCAAAACTATAACGTACAGCGTCTTCTGAGCTTAAGTTTTTCTCTCTGCGAGCGCGAATATATTTGCTCAGGAAATGCACTGTATCATCAACAATAATTCCCAATGTCACGCCCATAACGACCGATAAACCGAGACCTACTTCACCAACAGCTAAACCCCAAATACCAAATGCGATAGCGGCAGGCATTAAGTTCGGTAATAAGCTAATCAAACCAAATTTAACCGAACGAAGCGCAAATCCAAGTAAAATCGAAATTAGTATTAATGCAAACGATGACCCCTTTAACATACTGACGATATTAGTCGCTCCGATATGAGCAAACATCAACGACGGACTTGCGAGCAAAATAGCATATTCAGAATTTAACGAATCGAAATGCTGATTAATTCGACTCTCAATTTCTAATGTTTCGTTCGAAGATAAGTTTTTAAACGTAGCCAATACTCGCGTTGAAGACTTATCAACATTTAGCTGGTTATTAACATCAAGCCCTTGTGGCAAGGATAACTCGTAGAGTAATAAATACTGAGCAGCTAACTCTTGCTCGTCAGGCAATTTATACCAACTCGGATCATCACTGTGCATGTTTCTATTAAGTCGTTTTAAAGTATCCGTGATTGTATTTACATTATCCGTTTCTTCTTGAGCTCTCAGCCAGAGAGAAAAATCATCGACAAATTTCAAGAATTTTGGATCATTGATACCGCTCGATTTTTTAGAATCAAACGAAATTTCAATGGTTGTCATTCCAGATAAATGCTCTTTCATAAAATCAGTTGATTGGCGGAATGGAACCGTATGATCAAAGTATTCAACAAAATCATCATTTAATTCATTTTTTGTGATAAATGAAGACAGCCCAATAATCACGACGGTTGAAACAGGCAATAACCATTTACGGTTGCCAATGACAAAATCAGCTAGTTTCTCCATTGAGTCTTTCTTTTTTTCCTTTACCTGTTTGATCCGAACTGGCAGCAACATCATTACGGCTGGGAAAATAGTGATCGAGAATACAAATGCTAGAGTTACACCTATTGCTACCATGTTTCCTAAATCAGCAAACGGAGGAGCATCGGAAAAATTCATGGTTAAAAAGCCGATGGCAGTGGTTAAACTAGTAAGAAATATTGGCTGAAAATTAACTCTGATACTATCTACCAAGGCATCTCTTTTTTCCATGCCATGGCGCATGTTGTAGTAAAAGGTCGATAACAAATGGACACAATCTGCGACAGCTAAAGTCAAGATCATCACAGGAGAGCCAGCCGATGGCCCAGTTAAATAGCCACCGGTCCAACCCCATATTCCCATAGTGGCGATAATGCTGGTAAGAATTACAGCGACAGTCGCAATAGTTCCGGTCACGGAGCGAAGCAACCCAAAAACAGTAATAACAACCACCAAAAACATAACTGGAATAAGGATGCTGCTATCCGCTTTGGATGCTTCAGGGAAACTCACATTCATCATAATCATGCCCGATAGCATAAAATCGATTTCAGGATATTTTGCTTTATATTTGTCTCGCAATGCCCGAGCGGCTTCGGCAACTATGGGTACCTCTTTAGTTTTGTCTATGCCGGGCAAGCGGATGGTAATGTTCACCACTGCTGAATCGCCATTGGGCGCAATTAGTTTCTTTTGCAAAAGTGGTTCAGAAAGCGCAACTCTTTTGGTTCTAGCAATACTTTGCTCGTCCAAATCATCCGCTTCAAGAATCAGATCCTCAATCATCAAGTCATCTTCTTCGGCGTAGCTGTATTGGAAGTTGGAGATTGAGTCGACTCTAGAATTATAGGTGATTAACCAAGCTTCATTGGTTAACTCCCAAATCGCTGTTAACGCTTCTTTGGTGAATACGTTGCCATTCTTAGGTGCAACAATGACTGCAACGTTATCACTTTTACTATAGATTTTTTGAAGATCTTGGAAATCATTAAGCTGCTTGTTATCTTCGGCAAAGAAGACTTTGTAGTCACTCTTAAATGTCATAAATTGAGCGCCATAACCCGCAGCGCCTACAAATAGGAGAGTGGCTATTAGTACAAGCCATTTAGCATTGATGATTTTATTTGAGAAATTATTCATAATTTGAGTTCTCTTAGCTGAGAATATTGAGCCATCTATTAAACAAAAACAAATGGGTTACCCATTTGTTCAAGTGTTTCTATTTCGGGTTTAAATAATTCATTAACAATATTTTTGATGGACTGACTGTAATCCCAATCGTTAGAAAGAGGCTTCCAGCCAAATCCGTCAAGAATCAGTTTTGTATTGGTATATGACTCACGTTCTAATACCATCGGTCCTAATTTAACCGAATCTCCTTTGCTCATAATCAGCGCCATCGCGCCCCATGAAGCAGACCATAATGCGAAAGTTACTTGGTCTAGCGTCATATATTCTGAGAGGGACAAATCGCCAGCATTGACCGCTTTTTCTATTTCTTTGTTCATCATTGCCATTAAACAGCTTTCTCTTTCCGCGTGAGTGTCGTTGCGAGAGTCTGAACAACACGCAGACACGCTAGGAGAATGAGCCGAAAGCACCATAAACAGTTGAGAGGGATGTAATTTAGACCAAATCACGTAAGAAACCATCACCGCAATAATTCGTTCTCGGCTATTACCTTTAAACTTTAACGCCTGCGCAAATATTTCCTGAATTTCATTGACGCAGGTATTGCAGATAGCCATCAACAAATCTTCTTTACCTAAGAAGTGCTTATAGATCGTGCCCTTGGAATAGCGAGACTCAGCGACTAACTTATCAATGGTTAGAGTCGTTAGGCAGTGTTCTTCAGCTAACTTACGGGCGAGTGTGATTAGCTCTGTTTCGCGCTGTTGAAATTCTAATTCACTAATACTTCTAGGGCTCATACTTTATTTTCAATCTCGATACGTTATAAATGACGAACCGTCACGTGACGAATCGTCATTATAGAATGACAAATCCAAATAGCAAGCTTATTTTTGTTAATTCAACATATGTTTTTGGCCTAAGAAGTACTAAATACGGGAGTATACAAGCTTATGATGTGCCTTATGTAGACCTTTCATTGTTTTATCAACGACTTAAGGAATCTATTTTTGAGTGCAGATTTGATTCTTTAAATACAAAAGAAAATCGGTTTTCGGTAAGATTGTCTTGCTGTGACTGATTTCTGCCATATAAAATACACATCAAATTTGAATACAGGATATTTCCATGAGCTATAACAATATTGTCGAGACTATAGGTAATACACCTTTGGTGAAATTAAATCGCATGGCTGAGTCCTTAGCGTGCAATGTTTACGCGAAGTGTGAATTTATGAATCCTGGGGGCTCAACCAAAGATCGTATTGCTCGACAAATGATTCTAGACGCAGAAAAGTCAGGTCGTATTAAACGGGGCGATACATTAATCGAAGCGACCAGCGGTAACACAGGTATAGGAATGGCGTTAGCGGGTGCTGCGCTCGGTTACAAAATTGTAATTACTATGCCTGAGAAGATGAGCCGCGAAAAGCAAGTGGTACTCGAAGCGTTAGGCGCCGAAATCATTAGAACTCCCACCGAAGCCGCTTGGGATGATCCCGACTCCCACATAGAAATAGCAAAGAACCTGCAAAAGGAACTGCCAAACGCGCATATTCTCGACCAATATTCAAACCCATCTAACCCCAGTGCTCATTGTTTAGGCACCGGTCAAGAAATAATTGATGATCTGGATGGAGATGTCGATATGGTAGTGATTGGCGTTGGGACCGGCGGCACGTTAACAGGCATAGCGACGCGAATTAAAGAAGTATATCCAAACGCAGTCATTGTCGGTGCAGATCCTGAAGGCTCTTTGTTGGCAGGACCAGAGGAAATTAAATCTTATCATGTTGAAGGGATAGGTTATGATTTTATTCCCGATGTCTTGAACCGTGAATTAGTCGACCAGTGGGTCAAAACGAATGATAGCGATTCGTTCAAATTTGCTCGACAATTGATGAAAGAAGAAGGTTTACTTGTTGGCGGCTCTTCAGGTTCGGCTATGATGGCGATGATGCAACAGGCACCTGCACTAAAAGAGGGTCAGAATTGTGTGGTGATTTTACCCGATGGAATCCGTAATTATCTCACTAAATTTGTTGATGAAGACTGGCGTAAAGAAAACGGATTTTAAAAAATTAGAATTCAATCGAAACGGCATAGCAAAACTCAATTTCATTTAGTGTCAAAAAATTTCGAAGTAACTTAGTAAAAAATGATTTGGATTAATAGGTAAATAAAATGATTACATTGCATTATTTGGAGAATTCGAGGGCACAGCGAATCTTGTGGTTGCTGGAAGAACTTGGTTTGCAGTACGAAATCAAACACTATCATCGAGATAGCAAAACCATGTTAGCGCCAGCAGAGCTTAAAAAAATACACCCACTTGGAAAATCACCGGTGATAACCGATGGAGATCTCTGTGTCGCGGAGTCTGCGGCAATTGTGGAATATTTGATAAATACTTATGGCGAGGGAAATTTGGTTCCACCACGTAATACTAAAGAGTATTTAAAGTACCGTGAAAGAATGCACTATGCGGAAGGATCGATCATGCCGTTCATGTTATTGAGTTTAATCTTTAACAAAATTAAAGAAGCCCCTATGTTTTTCTTAGCAAAAATCGTAGCCAGAAAAATAGCGGACAAAACGTTTAGCAGCTTTATTACACCCAACGTAAAAACTCATTTGGAATTTCTTGAGCAAGAATTACAAGAGTCGAAGTGGTTTGCGGGGAATGAACTAACAGGCGCTGATTTTATGATGAGTTTTTCGATTGAGGCTGCTGCTGCTCGAACAAATATGTCAGAAAAATATCCTAATTTGAATAAATTCTTAGAAACAATCCATGCAATGCCAAGCTACCAGACGGCACTCAAAAAAGGGTTACCCTACCAATTAGGAAAATAATCTGACAACTCTCAATAAATACAAAATATAAGAAACAAATAGCAAAAAAATAATAAGGAAACAAAATGGCTTTTGAATACGGCTCGGACACACTTGGTATAAAAAATCCCTTTAAATTCGAAGGGTTCGTTTTAACAATACGTGGACTTTTTGTCACGGTCTTGGGAGTCATTGCGCTGTTTGCAGTGAAGGACTTAGTCGCAAGTGGTGCTAAAATCGCCGGTTGGTTATCTTTAGGGATCGGTATTTTGTTGTTAAGCAACGGAGTGATTGCAACGGGTAGAGGTTTGTTTAAGGTCATGCGTTTTTACGTTGGACGAGGTGTTCCAGCAAGCCTCGCGAAAAATGAAGGAAAGAGTGAATCACATGTGAAAGAACCCTTTATCGCTTACGGTGATAAGAATCTTGAACAAATGTTAATGGGTCGTAAAAATACAACGTTTGTAGAGCCTACTGGATGGCTTGCAAGAATGTTACATACATTGATGCCGCGATTATTATTTATGCCATATCCCATTAGAAATCTGGCCCAAAAACTGGGTGCAGGTATGATCTACAGTTTACTGGCATTCCTTTGTTATGGTTTAGCCTGGTTTTCTGGCAGTACGGGGTTAACTGAGATCAGCAATACACCCGTTTTAGACTGGTTAAGTATTATACTGGCTGGATATTTGTTTATTGTCTGGAGCATACGCCGCTCACCGCTCAAACGATTGTTGGGTGCTTCTGTACAACCCGCAGGTTCAAAAGGTGTAGTATTGATGGTGGTATTTTCTATTTTGGCACCCGTAGGCTTAAGTTATCTGCATCATAATGTAGTCAATTTGCCTGAACTGCCGTTGTCTGCAGGAAGTTATATCGCGTTTATCACTCTGCTCGCCGCCGTAGCAACAATTTATGGTCTTTCACTGACCTATTTAAGAGCAAAATTAGCCAATCCCCAAACAGATGTTTCAGAATTTAGAACCAATTGGCAAGAGAGTATTCACCCGCAAGAAATCTTTATTAACTTTGAGAATATGGTGATGGCGAATCGCCGATACAAAGAGATTCCTAACCGAGTTTATAGGGATTTCGACGCAAGATTGGTCGAGCAGGGAAGTAACGACAAGGGGAAATTTTCAGGCGAGATGGTTCAAGAGACTCAACCGGTTTATAAGAGTCTTCCAATAACGCCTTTATTTAAGTCACTAAGAATCGGAGGAACGATTATAGGTGAGTCGTTGTTGGCCATTGCAGCGTTACTATTTTACTTGGCAATTGAACCCGTTACTCAAATTCAAAATGCAATGATACCGGCGATAGATGCATTGATATATCCATTAATCATTTGGGTCTTTGGACAAATCATTAGCAATGCGGCCAGAGTATTTTGGTCAGAAATGCATTTTGAATCATTGATAGTTTATTTCCAATGTCATGGTACCTACTCTGAATCAAAAGTGAGTACGGGTACTGGAATACACGATAGTACTCGGTCTGAAAATGTTGTGGTTCGTTCTAGTCTAACGCCGTGGATTTTGACCAGTCGGCTGGTTACCAGTTGCTTTGCAGAAAGTGGTTCAAATAACTTAGAGAATTATCGCCGAATTCTTGAATTACACAAAGCCGACGATGACCTCGATAAAATTACTTCGGAAATGAAAGAGTTTTTGGGTAACAGAGAAACTATTGCTAGTGTGAATGATAAAGACCTTGCATCAGCGGGGACTATCTTTCAGGTCAATCAAGAAACTCGCTCGAATCAAGGGCAACTCACCAATGAACAAAGAAGCGTTTCTGTTGAATTGCCAACAGAAAGAATTGAAGGCCGACTAGAGAGCTCTGATGCATCGCTAGACAATCAGAATTCTCTAGATATTGAAACAGAAACTAACTAGCTAAGTAAGTGAGAGTTAGCGCAAGTTAGTGAGATTTTAATCACTAGCCTTCGAGCTTTCTCTCGGAGGGAATTATTTTTGAATTCCTAATAGGTAGAGGGCAGTGTCGTTGGTCGCCGATGAGACTGCCCATATAGCCGGCATGTGATACTTGCCCTTGATAATCGACTAAATAGAATTCAGTACATTCTCTAATTCCTTTTTTGTGTTTTCTTAATGGTGTTTGGTAAACTAGCAACCAAATACCTTCTGCATTTTTCTCGCGATAAACTTGCTCAACTTCTGGACGAGAAACTTGATGGTTCACTGGCGCAGCGTAAGGGCGATAAAGTGACGTGAATCGATCGAGTTCAGGTGTCCAATACTCCGTAGTAGTCAATGAAATTTCGTGGGCGCCTAAGTAATAAACTTCTGTAGGAGGCCCCTTAAAGAGAACGACTTTTTTGACAGGGGCACCAATCCACGTCAGTACATTTCGTGTTGAATGGTCTACCTGATTAAATACCGCTCCATGGCATCCTGAGAATAGAATCACAGAAGTTAAACTGACGAGCAATTTCGATAAGGTATAGACTCGCTTATAACCGCTACAGAATTGACTAATCATGATAAACACCTTTCCTAAGTCGTTGATGTGGCCACTAACGAGCCGCTGGTTAAATCGGCTCTAATTACGTTACGTTACGTTACCTTAGCTTTTGATTATCGAGTCGGACTCGAATATCGGGCAAAGAAGAGGTAGCTGCTTTCGATAGCGCTATAGATAAATTTGGGTAGCACACTTAACAACAATGAAGAAAGAAATGTTTCGACAGTCTTTTTTGGTTCTTCAATCAAAATTGATCGATCCGTCGTCAATGCTCGCATAATTAATTTGAGCGCAAGTGAAGGTTGTTGATTTCTAACTGCTCGCCTAGCTAAGTATCGAAGCTGGTAGGCCCCCGCCAGTTTTTTCCATCGATAGATTCGTTTAGGCGCCATTAATGCAAGTTTGTCCATTGCCTGCTGCCATGAGTTCAGTTGTTTGCTTAAGTTAGCGGACAAGCCAGAATCATTAATTCGATAGTAAGTCAGGCATTTTGCTATGCCTTCGAATCTGAGTTCTGAATGAATTGCAATTCGAAGCCAGAACTCGATGTCTTCCGACTGCCTAAATTCTTCATCAAAATACTGCACCTCAGCAACCCCCTTGTGATAGCGGCAATAACTTGATCTTTCGAGAACTGATTTTCTAATCACAGGCGCAGAACCATTGCCAATTGGGTTGCGACAGATTATGTCTTTGAAGTTAATATCCTTAAGTTTGGGTAGTTGCGCAATCCCTAATGGGATCCCCTCTTCATCGATTAGACTCGATTGGCTAAAGCTCACCCCAACGCGAGATTTATTGTCAAGATGATCGACGTGCCATGCGAGTTTGTCTTTTGCCCAAAGGTCATCAGAATCAAGAAACGCGATATACTCGCCTTTGGCAAACCGTATACCTGTATTTCTCGCGCCAGCTAAGCCTCTATTCTTTTGACGAAGAATGCGTATTCTTGGATCTTTCATAGAGAGGCAAATTTTCACGGAGGAATCGCTGGATCCATCGTCAACAACAATCAACTCAAAATCACGATAGCTCTGATTCAGGACTGACTGCACTGAGGCTTTAACATATTTTTCCATGTTATAGACGGGCATGATTACTGAAACTTTGGCCATTTTAATTTCTCCGGTTTGGATTGAATTTTTAGTCTTCCCATAAGCAAGAAAATTCTATTTGAGTAATTGTTCTATACTTTGGTAAGTCTCTATTATCAAATCAGCTTTTTATAGTTGAATCGGTACAGAGTGAACTTTGCAGTTTCTATGCCATCGTCCATTTGGTATTCGATTTGCAGGTTAGAAATCTGTCGGAGAAATGAAGTGGTGCTGATTCCTTTAATCTAATATCAATCTATTTTTAGATTAGATTGGTCCAATTTTTACCACTACTTTGATTTCTAATGGGCAACAAATTTAATGAGAGAAATAACGATGAAACGGATTTATATTTTACTAAAAAGAACGGGTTACCAACTGGCTTACTTGGGATGGAGAGTCTTTAGGCGTTTTTTCGTTAAGTCGACTCAAGGTGCGCAAGTTGCCGTGTGGAAAGGTGACCAAGTTCTTTTGGTTAAGGCGTCCTACAGGCATCAATACAGTTTTCCTGGAGGCTACATAGACAAAGGTGAAACGCCAATCCAATGTGCTCAGCGTGAGCTTCAAGAAGAGACAGGATTGAGTTTGTCGTCTATCGATCCAAATTTGTTCTATGAGTTTGAACAGTCTTGTGGAAAAACACATTGCAAGGACACTATTTTTGAAGCTCGATTAGATGAACACTGTGATGAAGCAATACTCGAATTATTGTCCATCGATGGTGCTGAAATTACTGACGCCAAGTTCTTATCGATCATTGAGTGTCAGGCCTTACCACTTGACCACAATGCGATTAGTTACTTTCAGAAAAAGAACCTGCTTCCAACCTCTTAATTTAAATAGTCGCAATAACGATTACTCTGTCTGACTATCTCCTCGTTTGCATTTTGTGTTTCAAATTGATTCGCAATATGCAAAACAACACTGTTTTTCAAACGAACTCTAATTGAGTAATTGAGGCTGTAAACTGATTACTTCTCACTAATACCCTTTATTCATAGGGTTTTAAAAAGATTTTGAGAAAAATAATCGAATCGGTATCAAAGTTGCAATATGTCTCTAGTAAGCAAACAAGCTATGAGGTGTAGGATGAGCAACTCGAATAGAAATAAAGCGCTTTCAACGATCAATCTAGCGGATTTTGAGCACCAAGAAAGTGAACCGTCAAAAGCTCCACTCAATCTTTTCGATGTTGATATTTGGAAAGGTCCTATGAGTGAGGCGGTTAGCTGGGTTGTCCTTCAGACGACTAACAAACCTCAGTCAAGTCAGCTATCTCAAACAAAAATAGGATTTGTTAACGCTAATAACTTAAATATTTCCTACTCAAGTCGAACTTTAACGGAACATTATAGAAAATGCGATAGAGTTTTCGCCGACGGTTCTGGGGTGATGTTAGCGTCTCGTCTTACTGAAAATTCACATTCGCGGTTAAAGCACAATATCAACGGAACCGATATGTTTCCATTCCTTTGCGACGCACTGGAGATCTCAGGTGGTAGCATTTATTTATTAGGAGCTGATAAAGGTGTTGCTGAACAAGTTGCTAAAAATATAAAAATCACTAATCCTAAATTAGAGGTAGCGGGGTTCCATGACGGCTATTTTAGCGATGACCTTAGTTGTCGCCGTGCGATCAAGTCGATTAATCGAAGTAATCCTTCCATTTTATTAGTCGCGATGGGGACGCCGATGCAGGAATTTTGGTTAGACAAGTACAGTAACAGCTTGAAAGTTCCTGTTGTGATGAGTGTTGGTGGCTTGTTTGATTTCTTTGCTAATAAAGTTTCGAGAGCGCCCAGTTTGTTACGTAAAATGGGGCTTGAGTGGACCTGGCGTTTGGCTAATGAACCTAAGAGAATGTGGCGACGATATATCCTTGGTAATCCGCTTTTTTTATTCAGAGTTTTAAAGGAATCATTTGCCAATAAGAAATCGCTGCACCGAACGAATATATCGTCTACTACTCAACGACTACTTAAACGCTCGCTAGATCTTGTGAGTGCGTGCCTAGGTTTAATCTTGCTTTCTCCTTTACTTTTAATGATAGCTACAGCAATCATGATTGAATCGCCTGGCAGCCCGCTTTATACCCAACTACGTGTTGGAAAAAATGGCAAGTTATTTAAGTTTTGGAAATTTCGATCAATGGTAACCAATGCTCACCAGTTGCGTAAGACCAATGATTACAAAAATGATTCTGCCGGAGGCGTGTTATTTAAACTTCGAAACGATCCTAGAGTCACTAGAATAGGTCACTATCTTAGACGATATTCGTTGGATGAATTACCCCAACTATGGAATGTCGTCAGTGGAGAAATGTCTTTAGTAGGACCAAGGCCTGCTTTGCCAGAAGAAGTCGCACGCTATTCTGAAGAGGACAAGGCCCGTTTGAAAGTACTGCCTGGAATTACCTGTTATTGGCAAGTAAGTGGGCGGTCGGATTTGAGTTTTAACCAACAAATTATGCTCGATAAACAATATATAGATACTTGTTCTTTTTGGACGGATATTAAAATACTGTTAAGAACCCTACCGGCGGTCCTATCTGGCAAAGGTGCCTATTAGCATCGCAATTTTTAAATGATGGAATTAAGTGTAATCTGGTATTTTGCATCAATGGAAGTAACAGGCATGGATGCGAGTGGACGAGGAAGCTTTAAATAAACGGAGATAGTAAAACAAAACGACAGGCAATTCGCGCAATGATGCCCGCTTGTAAAAGGAGGTGATTCTATATATGAATTCATGATTCCCCGATTATTGAACTATAATTTCAAAAAACGTATTTGTAGAACCTGAGCAGGCGTGTCAATCCAGGAAAGCGACCGGACTCAATTCTAACGGGTTGAGTTAACCAGACCTCGCGAAACTCGGCTGCTTTAGGTGATACAAGTGTAAACTTGATTACATACAATGAGATAGGGAATACTAGATTGTCAGAAATTGACAACAATCACTGCGAGCAACAACTGGAAGTGTTATCCCAGTTTGCAGTTAACTTGGTTAATGTAACCGAGAAAGAGCAACTTTACTGGCTTGTCGCTAAGGATGTTGTTAGCAAACTAAGTTTTGTTGATTGTGTGATTTACGAGTTGAGCGTCGAAAAACAGTGCCTTATTCAAAAGGCGGCCTCTGGAATAAAAAATCCTTATCAGTACGAAATTATCAA
This sequence comes from Kangiellaceae bacterium, assembly GCA_019090895.1. Lineage (GTDB taxonomy): Bacteria > Pseudomonadota > Gammaproteobacteria > Enterobacterales > Kangiellaceae. The sequence goes on along the minus strand of JAHRVB010000037.1, from coordinate 20,324 downwards.
TCGCCTTGAAATCCCTGTGGGTAAAGGAGTCACTGGAAGTGTCGCTTTGTCAGGCAGGTCAATCATTGTTTCTGACGCGAGCCAAGAAAGTAATTATATCGTTGATATTGAAAGCAACCTTTCTGAAATTGCGGTGCCGATTATTTACGAAGGTCAAATTCGTGGGGTCATTGACTGCGAAGACCCTCACAAAGACTTCTTTGGACAACAACATTTACGGGCGTTAACCACCGTTGCGGCGATGCTGGGATCCAAGCTTATACAAATTGACATCAATACCAAACTTGCTGTGAGTAATATTGAGCTGCAGGAAAAAATAGACTATTCCAAAAAGGTCGAAAAAGAACTTGAGGCGCATAAAGTGCTGTTAGAGCAAAAAGTAGAACAGCGGACATCTGATCTACAAGCCTCCATTGACGAATTAGTCACTGAAACTCATTCAAAACTCGAAGCAGAAGCTGAATTACGCGATAACCAAGAGATGATGCATCAATCTGCCAAAATGGCCTCTATTGGTGTTTTAGCCGCAGGGGTGGCACATGAGATTAATAATCCCATTGCGTTTATAAAAAGTAATCTGCAATCGGTCAGAGAAATACTGGAAGATTTAGCGCCGCTGCGCGAATTATACCGACTCTATTTTGATCGCGGCGAACTCCGAACCATTGATATAGCAGTACAACAAAAAGAACTCGAGAAAATTCAATTTGATGATGAGCCTGAAGAATTATTTGAGGATTTACCAGAAATAATCAGCTCTTCTCTCGACGGCACCTCGAGGGTCATTCAAATTGTTTCGGAGCTAAAAGAGTTTTCTCATCTCGATAAAGAAACGCCTAAACCTGAAAATATTAATGAACTCCTTGATAAAGCGATTTCCTTGGGTACTAACGAACTTAAATATAAGGCTAATTTGAAACTTAACTTTACAGACCTGCCGGAAATAGAATGCTGGGGCGATAAGTTGGTGCAGGTTTTTCTCAATCTTTTGATTAATGCTGCGCAAGCAATTGATAAAAGAGGGGATATTACAATAAAGACAACGCGTTTCGATAATGAGTTAACGATTGAAATTACCGATACAGGCAAAGGAATGTCGGCTGAAACGAAAGAGAAAATGTTTGATCCATTTTTTACCACTAAAAGCGTGGGCGTAGGTACAGGGTTGGGCATGCACATTTCTTACAAGATCATTGAAAACCATCAGGGTCGAATTCGAGTAGAAAGCGTACTTGGTAAAGGGACATCGATTTTTATTAAATTGCCCATAGGCAAGAAGCGACTGGCTGAGAAGAATTAGAATTCTGTTTTTCGATTAATACAATCATTTTCAGTTATACACAATTGATAACTCTGCTTGTGGTTAATCAATTTCGGGCGTTTCAGAATGCTTAATTAAACGACTCACCGATTCAATGAGTTCAGAATTTTCAAACGGTTTATTGATGGCCAAATCGGCGCCAAGTCGAAGACATTCTTCAAGTTCCGATTGGTGCTGAGCTGAAACAATGATTATTTTCAATTCGGCAAAATCCTGTTGCGCCTTGGTATATTTAAGCACATCGATACCGCTTAACCCGGGCATTCCAATATCCAAAGTCATAACAGCCGGCTGGTAACTCCGCAGTAATTCACCAGCCTCGAATCCGCTAGTTGCTATTTTAGTTTGCAATCCTGCTCTTTTTAACAGTCGGGCGATCGCGTCCGCCATTTTCGGTTCGTCTTCTACGATGAGAACACGATTGTTAGTTTCAATTAAATCGGCGTGAATAGGCATATCGTGCTGTTTTAAGAATCGGACCAGAGATTCCCTAGGGATCCGTTTATCGCCTCTGCCAGGTAGTTTATAGGCGTTTAAGTAGCCTTTTTCTATCCAACGAATAACCGTTCTAAAATTAACATCACAATATTTTGCTGCTTCGCCGGTTGTGAGTACATTTGGTTGTTTTTTCAAATTAGCTCCCAATTGGATGAGAATAAGGTTACATAAACGTTATTACTGATCATAAAGGAGAGGGCAAAAAGTATCAATATAAAACAAATGTAGATATGTCATATTTGACAGGTTAGGCAGGTTATGCTTAAATGATAGACAAGGCCAACCAACAGAGAGAGGTAAGGTCATGGTTGAGGTACTTAATGTCAAACAGCCTAAGATTTTATGCGTTGATGATGAAATTGCGGTTTTAAACTCCCTTCGCCGAATTTTTAAACGCGCGGGTTATTTAGCTGATATTCAATTATCACCTATGAGCGCACTCGAGGATTTAACTAAAACTCACTATGACGTTATCATTTCGGACATGCGAATGCCGGAAATGGATGGTGCTGAATTTCTATCCGCCGCAGAAAAATTTGCGCCCGATTCCGTGCGGATCTTATTAACGGGATATGCTGATTTAGATTCCACTGCCCGCGCGGTTAATGACGGAAAAATTTACAGTTATGTGAACAAGCCCTGGGATAATGGTGAACTAAAACAAACGGTTGAACAGGCTCTAATCTACAAAAATTTAAATGATAGTCGCAAGCATAGTTTCGACCGAGCGATTAAGAGCTCAAAACAGTTACAACAAGCAAATAGTTCTTTAACGCTACAAGTTAAGGAAGCAAACGAAGACTTGCAGCAAACAGCGTCGGTGCTCGATTTCACTAAAGAAGAACTGTTCGAAACTCACAAGCAAACCGTAAGAGTTTTTGCTGAACTGCTAGACATCAAGAATATTGGCTTAAAGAAATACCAAAGTGAGTTGGTAATGCATCTAAAGTCCATGTGCAGAACTTTGGGATTGAAAGCTGCTATCGCTCATGATGTAGAAAACGCTGCAGCACTCTACCATTTGGGAAAATTGGCTCTTCCACCAGAACTGAGTACGTTAGCTCGCGCTACGATGACATTGGACCAAAGCCGCGAATTCGAACTATTTCCTTGTTTAGCTGAAGAAATACTACTACCTTTAATACACATGCACGGTGTTGGTAAAATTCTAAAGGATTGTCGCGAGAACTATGATGGAAGTGGTTATCCAAAGAGGAAAATAGCCGATCAAATACCGTTGGCCGCAAAGATCTTAAGAGTTGTCGTCGATTTTTTTGAACAGCTATCGATACATCCTGACAATGACTCTCAGGCATGTATTTATTTATCGGAAAATTCAGGACTAAAATATGACCCAGCAGTTGTCGACGCGTATTTAGAATTTTATTTAGAACACCGGGTAAGGCAACCAGTGGAAGGAGAATCCATTGTCGCTGTGACTAACCTTAAGCTAGGCAGTATTATCGCGACTGATCTCTATACCTCTGGCGGGATGTTATTACTCGCAAGCGGAACTTTAGTTTCAAAACATTTGATCAAGGCACTAATGGAATATGAAAGTAACCGAGGAATTAACTTGTACGTATCGGTTATCAATGAGAAAACTCAGCTCGAACCCTTCTTCAAAAGTTAGAAGCAAGATTCAGGGAGTTGAAAGTTCGAGGGGATTAAGCGATGGGTGATAGGGATAAGCTTTTGGTAATCGTCGACGACGAACCCTCCATATTGTCTGCGATTCGAGTAGCACTAAGACGAGTGTCAGCATCGATAGAGTATTTTTCGGACCCTCTTGAAGCACTTGAGTTTGTTAATAAAAACAAACCAGATATGGTTATTTCAGATCAGCGGATGCCTGATATGTTGGGTACCAAACTGCTCGATAGAATAAAAGCCATGTATCCTAAATGTGTAAACGTGTTATTAAGTGCCTACAATGATTTCGAAGATGTGTCCGACGCATTTAACAATAATACTATACAGAAGTATCTATCTAAACCCTGGGACAATCAAGAGCTAGTTCATTTAGTTAATCAATCTATCAATACTCAAAAAAATCAGAAAAGAAAAAAAGGAACAACAAGTCGTTCGTTTCACGGCATGCTCTCTAACGATATCATTATGTCTAAGACGTTCGAGCAAATAACAAAAGCTTCAAGCAGTAATATCCCTATTTTCATTACCGGCGAAACGGGAACTGGTAAAGAACTTGCCGCTAAGGCATGTCATTTTGAGAGTAGTCGTAATAATGACAAGTTTATAGCGATAAACTGTGCAAATTTTTCTGAATCATTAATGGAATCTCAGTTGTTCGGTCATGTAAAAGGCGCGTTTACTGGAGCGGTGTCAAAACAAGAAGGGTTGTTGGCAGCGTCGCACAAAGGAACTCTTTTTCTAGATGAAATAACCTGTTTGCCACTGTCTTTGCAGGCCAAATTATTACGTGTTTTGCAAGAAAGAGAATTCAGCGCGATCGGCTCAAATAAAGTAGAACAATTTGAAGCGCAAATCATTACCGCTTCTTCGTTGCCATTGAGAGATGCGGTAAGTGCAGGCGACTTCAGAGAAGACTTGTTCTATCGATTGGATGTCATTTCTATCAAATTACCTCGATTAGCCGAGCGTGGTAAAGATGCCGTTTTATTAGCCGAACACTTTCTAACCAAGTTTTCTAAATCTGTTGGAAAAATATTCGAAGGTTTTTCAACCGCCGCTAAGGTTAGATTGGGTTGTTACAGTTGGCCCGGAAATATTCGACAATTGGAAAATTTAATTCATAGTTTGGTTGTTCTGAATGACGGTATAGAAATTACCGATGAAATGTTAAAGAATGGAATACCGAGAGAATCGGCGAACGGGCAATCAACCGTCAATAATAATTCAGTGATTGAAAACACAGTGACGCCATTTAACGGTCAAATTAAACCTTTATGGCTTGCTGAAAAAGAAACCATTCAAAATGCGATTGAACACTTTAATGGTAATATTCCGCGAGCCTCAGCGGCCTTGGAAGTGAGTCCGTCAACTATTTACAGAAAGATACAATCCTGGAAAAAACTAACTACGGAAGAGGCGTAATTCCTTGAATTGTAACCACGAAAAATACCTTCAACTTTATGGGTAAATTCCCAGAGTTTATAATAAGTATTACTGGCATTCGAAGGCATTCATCCTAACTTTCTTTTGAGCATTTCATTCGCGAATTCGGCGCGTAATAAAACTTCGACATTGGATAGGTTTTTGACATTTATGTCCGATAAATGCTGTACTTTTTTATTCTCATTCTCAAAGCAATTGATCAAGTGTTTTGTTTGAAAGTCATCCGATACGATAATCCCGCCAATACACACACGAGCAATTAGTTCGTGCTTTTCTTCTTGGGTAGACACCATTTCGAGGATGTCACAAAGATGCCGGTCTTTGTGAGATATTGATGAACTACTCACCAAGCGCGTATTGCCCGATAGAAGTTTCGCCTGCCGGAAAGCAAAATAAACAGGGCCAAGAATCGACCCAGCGCAAATTCCCATGCCATGCATGACTATTTGACTGGTAAGCTGTTCTACTTTAGAGCGTAATACATCTGACGAGCTCTCACTATATCCTAAGATTCCTATGTAATCTAAACTGCGAATGTTCATTTTTCACCAGCCCTTTAAAATATAATCGGTAATTGAGTAAGTGCAATTGCTATACCAAATCGATTACAAATGATTAAGAAATATAAATACGATTCTAGTTAACAGAGTGGATTTCGTTTTAAATCAAATAACTAGCTGATGAATTAAGCTTTATTGATTCAAGTTTTTCGTTGTAATAATTCTAAGTTGACAGAAGTAATAATCGAAAAATATTTCTAATTCGATTCGCAAAATGTTTTGCAAAATGCGAATTGTAATCCGATTTCTTACAAACATTTTATTTGCGACCTCCAAATTAAGGGTCTTAGAGATATTTCGTCAGTTGGCCTGGATAATGCAAAGATACAAGTACCACTAACTTTTTCAAAGGTGTTTCTATGATTACTACCGCCGTCATTCCAGTCGCAGGATTTGGAACAAGAATGTTACCTGCATCAAAGTCGACGCCAAAAGAACTATTACCGTTAGCAGACAAACCGATCATTCATTTCATCATTGAGGAATGTAAAGCGGCGGGGATGAAACATATCATCTTAGTCAATCACGCGAGTAAGACCGGATTAGAAAACTATTTTGATCGAAACTTTGAGTTAGAGGCCTCACTAGAAAAATCGAATAAGGACAGTTTGTTAGAGCAAGTTAGAGCCATTTCGCCCGAAGGGGTTACTATTAGCTCAGTAAGGCAAGATCAAGCGTTGGGATTAGGTCATGCTGTATTGATGGCAAAAGATGTTGTTGGAGAGCAACCCTTTGCAGTATTGCTGCCCGACGTTTTAGTGGAGCAGTATGGAAATCAACGAGGTGATTTAACACGAATGGTTAAAGACTACGCTAAAACAGCGAGTAGCCAAATATTAGTGGAACCAGTGGCAACGGAGAGAATCTCCAACTACGGGATTGTTGCAGGGACGGCAAAAAATGATTTATTAGAAATGTCTGATATTGTCGAAAAGCCATCTATAGAAGAAGCGCCATCAAATTTAGCGGTTGTAGGCCGATATGTTTTTACTGCAAGTATATGGAAGCACTTGGAGCAAACGAAAGCTGGCGCTGGTAATGAAATACAACTAACCGATGCTATTCTTAGTTTACTTGAAGAAGAGTCTGTATTTGCTTCAACAATTAAAGGAAGTACTTACGATTGTGGTTGTAAGCAAGGTTATTACCAAGCATTTATGCAAAAAGCGCTTGAATGTGAGCAAGTTGATCAACAAGTTTTTGAAGACCATTTGCTTGATTTAGCTGCAAAAATAGAGGCGAAGCGAAGGGAGCAAACCATGCAGAAAACTAAGGGAAAAGAGCCTTCCATTGTTCAATTATTTGGGTAGACGTAGCTTCAGCGTTCGATTGTCAATCTCTAAAAGGGAGTCTATGCTCGAGAATCTACGCCCGTAGACTCTCGACCTTCACTTCACTCCATATTATTTAGGCTTTTCTCAAGCTTCTTAGCTAACCATAGCTTTTTCGCATTTTGCAATTCTATCCACTCATTTCGCGAAATACAAATTGCAATTTGCGAAATACGATTCCCTAAGGTCCTATTTCGAGCCATCGAAAATCGCTATAGCCCTTTGTTTGTAACGATAACCCATAGTTGGCAAGTCCTTTGCAACACTAAGGCTAAACCAATTTATTACTCACCAAATAATTAGTAGGCAACCAAGGAGTTAGTGATGTTAATGATGTATTGCAAACAAAAGCAGGTTGATGAAATCAAATTAATGATGGATTTTTGTGCTGATGAAGTCGACAGACTTCGAGACGAATTTGATTATATTGTGAATAGAGGCGAATCTCAGTTGCTAATTGATTTAAGTGAGCTAAATTCAATAGATAAGGAAGCTTTAGAGTTTCTTTTGGACTATTCGCAAACTGCAAAATCTAAAAAAGGTTGGTTAGCATTTGTCGCTCCAACAAAAGGAATTGTTGACTCAATGAGAAAACACTTTCCTGCCAATTTATTTAGAGTTTTTTTCACAAAAGAAAAAGCAATTGCAGCGATGGGAGTGTAACGATGGACCGTCAATTGATAATACCTCGAATAATATTAATACTATTTGTATCGATATTATCAGCTTGCTCTAATCTAGCAAAGGTTTCTTATCAATTGGATCCTGCTACGGAAAAGAGCGAGCTAGAATTAGCCACGTTAATCGATTCTATTCAGACAAAACATCAACCCAAAACTCAGCATTATAAAGTCGACCGATATACACCTTTAACCTTGTCACCAGGTGACCGATTAGTAGTTGATGTACTCGATGGTGAAGATTTCAGTGGAATCTATGAAATTAATATCGACGGCATGTTAAATATTCCTTATGTAGCACCACTTTCTGTTTTGGGTAAAACGGTACAACAAGTTGAAACTCAATTAGCCAACCATCTAATCATCCACGGAATGCTAAAACGAGGACAAGTGTCCATAAGTTGTAGAATCCAACAATGGTCGGCGGTAAGAGTCATTGTTTCAGGAGCTGTTTTTTCTCCCGGTGGTGTCACCATCAATAACCGAAGCATCGAGCATAAAACCTATATGCAAACCCAAAAAAGTGGTGATGCTCCCTTTGAAAGATTTTTGACCACAGCTATAAGAAGTGCTGGCGGTGTAAGACCCGATGCAGACCTAAGTCAAATACAAATGATTAGAAATGGGATCGTTAGCACTTACGATATTCGAGGCATACTTGAGGGGCACTATTTCGAAGACATCGCTTTAGTGGCTGGCGACCAAGTAGTGATTCCATCATTAGGTGTTACCCAAAATAATTTGATGAGACCCTCTCAAATAACGCCACCAGGCTTTCAAATATTTATATCTAACTTGTCGACTCCAGCTGATAGTAACGCGCAGTCAGCCATAGGAGAACATTCAAGAAGTATTCCGTTCGGAACTCGACTGTTAAGAGGGCTAATATCAGCTAATTGTGTTGGTGGGACGGTCTCGACCAATGCCTCTCGAGTAGCCATTCTAGTGACTACCGATTTTACTACCGGTCAAACGAAGGTGGTGCAACGGTCGATAGAAGACTTAGTTCGAAATCATAATCGCGACGAGTTTAACCCTTATTTAATGCCAAACGATGGGATCGCCTGTTATGACTCTAATGTAACGAATATAAGAGCAGTGGCAAGAACGTTTAGTGAACTTTTCAATCCCTTCTTGCTGTTGTCTAGTATAGGACAAGGAGATTGAATATGACTCAGCCATATAATGCCAAAAAGAAAAACAACTGGATTAAAAGGGTTTTGCTTTGGTCACCTCATAATAAAAATAGAGTACCTCGCTATATGGTTTTGAGCTTCTTGTTACTCTCCTTGATTTGGGGGATGACGATAGGTTATATAAAGTTTTCCAGACCTGCATATCGAAGCAGTTGGACGTTAGTATTACCGGGGAAAGGCGCAGGTGCGAATGTTAATTTAGTCGATATAGGTCAAACTTCTACAGCTGCGGCTTCGCCTTATTCGAATAGTTCTACGAGTCCAAAAGCGAACTATAAAGAGTTTGCGATGAGTGGGTCAGTTATCGCAAACGCTGCGAAAATAGTAGGCATTGCGCGCTACGAATTTGGAGTGCCGAGAATTAAACTAGTCGATCAAACTTCTTTGATGTATTTCACCATTGAGGGAAATTCACCTGAACAAGCGCAAAACAAGGCTAAAGCTCTACACCAATCTTTAATGGACCTTTTGGATAGACTTCGTGACGATGAAATAAATCAGCAAGAAGGCAGTGCGTTACAAGCGCTAGAAGGCTTTAGGGAAAAACTAGAAACAGCCAGCCAAAAGCTTCTTAGATTTCAATCGGAGTCTAATCTAGTTTCCATGTCACAGTTCGACCAATTGGTGACATCAATTGAACAATTAAGAAGAGAAAAAGCACAACTTATCGCTCAGTTAGATGAATTAGATGGCAAAGGAAATTATCTTCAAAAAAACATGAGACTTTCAGCTAAGCAAGCAAGTGATTCTTTAGTGTTGCAGAATGACTCCTTATTTCAATCATTAATTACCAAGTATTCAGAGGAGGAATTGAGTCTTAATAATGCTGAAGCACGTTGGGGTAAGCAGCATCCGCGTGTTAAAAAAGCCAGCTCGCAATTGCACGGCGCTAAGACCGCTCTGGATTCACGTTATAAGCAATTGGTTGGTTCAACGGCTGGAATTAAAAAGGAATTACTAAAGTTAGGAAGTGATCAAACTCGAAATAAACTATTAAGAGACTTGGTCGATTTCGATGTGACCAAGAATGGCTTATCCAGAAAAATAAAATCGTTTGAGATATTAATATCCGAACTAATTAAAGAAAGAAATAGCTTAACGTTACCGGCTTCTCGCTTGGACGAGCTCATTAGAAACCATCAAGTTGCCGAAGCAATTTTTACTTCAGCATTAGCGAGAACAGATACCACAAAATCAGATGTGTTCGTCTCTTACCCATTGGTGCAAGTTTTGGATAAACCGAATTTGCCATTTAGGCCCAGTTCACCCAATAAGTTATTCGCCGTACTTGGTGCAACCGCCAGTACATTCTTCACTTTATTCGGATTGTTAATATTATGGAAAAGAAGACCATACATCCAGAGAATTTTGAAGAGCGCGTAGTCTGGTATTCAATTACCTATACTTACGTATTCTATCTATTCGGCGCACTTTATATTGTTGCTCCCGTAATAGGCTGGATTATGTTTGCCTATTTGTTAAAACAACTATGGCGACAAAACGGTGGTGAGAAATTGGCACAACCAATCATTATCCCTATAGGCGTTTGGGTGTGGGTTGTCGCGATGCTAGCAATGTTAATTGCACTGTGGCTCGGTCATATCGATTGGGAGCTAGGCACTGCAAAAACGGTTAAGTCGACCGTCGGTTGGGCTAAGGGGTGGGCGCTAATGGCTATTTTTCCTTTGATTGGATGCTTAAATATTCGACCAGAGGTCATTTATCGAGCAACCAGCATCGTGTGCTTACAAACTCTCATTATATTTCCAGTGTTACTGCTAGCTTTTTTATTAAGGCTTCCACAAGAGTTATATATCTCACCGCTGCAAATAGTCGGTGGTCCTGGCCCTGAATTTTTTAAAGTCTCTCTTTACAGCATTACACCAGAAGGTGGTGTTCGATGGTTTCTATTCGCGCCCTGGGCACCCGCTGTTGGTTTTATCGCAAGTATTTATATGTTATTTGCACTACAGCAAGAAAAACATTGGTTCTGGATTGGATTAATTGGCAGTTTATTGATGATTGTTATTTGTAAATCAAGATTGGCATTGGTCGTTGCCATTGTTCTACCCCTAACTCTTTATTTTATGAGTAACATCTTTAAGTTAAGTGTGTTGATGCAAGGTGCAGTCGGTTCACTTTTAGCCGGTATATTTGCGCCGAAACTGATTGAGATTTTTGACTCGGTGGCCAGCGGATTCAGAGCGGCTAGGGCTGACTCAAGTCGAGTGAGAGAAGCGCTTGGGAGAATCGCAGTAGAAAGGTGGCAAAGTGAAGCGCCGATCTGGGGACATGGAATCGTCGAACGTGGACCTCATTTGGTTGAATATATGCCTATAGGTTCACACCATAGTTGGTACGGTTTGCTTTTCGTAAAGGGTATCGTTGGTTTTGCGGCATTGGCAATAGCAGTCGTGTATAGCTTTATTGAATTGTTAGTTAAGAGCCAAACGAGCGAAACAGCTAAAGTGGGACTAGGGGTCATTATTATCCTTTTCTTATATACCTTTGGAGAAAATTTAGAAATATTGTCTTATTTATTCTGGCCAGCGCTAATTGTATTAGGGATCGCACACAAGGAACCTTATATTTCACCTTTTGCTGAGAATGAAGAGCGCAGGAAAAAAGAGGCTAGAGTGTTAATCAGTCGTTAATTTGTAGGGAGTCATCGATGTCACAAATTAAACCAATTATACAAACGAGTTTTGAGGATCACCAATCAAGGATTCATAATATGATGTTGAGCTTTCTAACAAAAATAAAGTCGGCCTTGGCAAGTCAGTTTTTACGGAATGCGGGTTGGTTGGGTAGTGCGGAACTGGCTAACAGAGTGACTCGATTACTAACCGCGGTAGTATTAGCTCGGTACTTAACCCCAGTTGAATTTGGCATAGCTGCTGTGGCACTGACAGTAAACGAACTCGTTAAAGTACTGGCGCAAAATGGTATTGGGGCAAAAATAATTCAAGCGACATACGAAGAGTTAGATGACGTTTGCCATACGGCCTATAAATTGAATTGGTTATTCTGTGGAGGACTGTTTTTTATTCAAAGTACTGTAGGCATATTTGTAGGGCTCTACTATCAGCAAATGGACATGGCCTACATGATTGCATTCCTTTCGGTTGTTTATTTAATGATGCCTTTTGCATTGGTACAGGCATTTCTAATTCAGCGTCAAAAACGATTACACGCTACTGCACTTATCTCGTCGAGCCAAATTACGGTCGATAATTTGTTAACGGCAATTCTTGCAGTATTCGGTCTTGGTATTTGGTCAATCATTATTCCAAAGGTTCTGGTTGCACCTATATGGGTGTTTGGTACTTTGTCGCAGCAAAAATGGATTCGTAAGCCCGGTAAGAAAATGAAGAACGTCGCCGAGATATTTCATTTTGGAAAGAACATCCTTGGCGGAGAAGTGACTAAAGTAATTCGGCTTAATGTCGATAATATCGTTGTTGCTTCGTTCTTAGGTTTGGAAGCTGCGGGACTTTATTATTTTGCTAAAAATGCCGGTTTAGGCATTAGTCTTTCGCTAATTTCAGCATTCAATTTATCGCTATTTACCCATTTATGCGAATATAGACGACGGATAGACCAAATGAAAACGGAATTTTTTAAAGCGATAAAGCTAACTGCACTGGTACTAATTCCGATTATCTCAATGCAAGCCCTTTTAGCCAATTGGTACGTTCCTGTTGTTTTTGGTGAAGAATGGCGTCCCGCCATTCCTGTGATGATTCTACTTTGTCTTTCGGCTATCCCTAGACCCATTGGTGAGAGTGCATCTGAACTGTTAAAAGCGCTTGGTCGGACGAAGACAGACTTTCAATGGAATATTCTATTTAGCATTGTGTTTATGATTTCTATATTTATCGGCCTGCAATGGGGCGTTGTTGGTGTCGCCGCAGCGATATTGGTCGTCCACCTGTTACTACCATTGTATTGTCGTTGGGCGGTTAAACGATTTCTAAATACAGAAAAAACATCGGCTCCGTTGGCGCTTGAAGAAAATCAAACCGGAGGAAAAATCTAATGGGTTTTTCATTTATTATCCCCCTGTATAACAAGCAAGCGTCGGTCGCGAAGACCATCAACTCAATTTTGCAGCAGAGCGTACGAGATTTCGAAATAATTGTAGTCGACGACGGCTCAACGGATGAAAGTCACAAAGTTGCAGAGCAATTTGTCGGTGAAAAATTACGCCTATTAAGACAAGAAAATGCTGGTGTTTCTGTCGCTAGAAATACCGGTACTGCCCATGCAAAATTCGGTCATTTAGTATTCATCGATGCAGATGATCTTATTGCTAAGGATTTTTTGTTGCATATTCAGTCATTGATTAATAGGTATCCACAAGCTGGAGCCTTCGGTACGAAATATCAGTATTCTCGAGGAAATAAGAATACACCTTGTAAAATCTTCTCTGTTAAGGATGAAGCTGTTCTAATAAATGACTATTTTTACGTTGCCTCTAGAGGTGACTTGCCAATCGTTGCTTCAGGTATTTGTATCCCTAAAAATGTGTTAGAAGTTGTTGGCGGATTTCCAGTCGGTCAAAAGCAAGGTGAAGACCAAGACCTATGGTCTCGAATAGGACTTAACTATTCCATTGCGGTTCATCCCTCTATTGATATTTCATATGTCCTTGATGCAGAAAATAGGGTGAGTGTTGATTCCATCCCGTTTGAAGAGCTCGAGTATAGTCGAAATTTGCAGAGCTTACTCAATGAGAACTTGGTCCAAAACGAAAGGATTGAATCAGTACAGCGCTATATTGCTGGCCATCTATTGCATCTGGTTCAACTAAATGCGCAAGCTGGAAAGCATCAAGTGGCTAGCAATCTTTTAAATGATAAAAGAACTCGTCGGCTGCCACTAAGACGATTGAAATGGAGCAGCTACCTAAAGATGAAGCAACTTTTTTCTAGAGGTATTCAAGAGCCTGATGGATTGGGTAATAATCGTCAGCCGTTGATTGAAAACTTACTCAATGATAAAAAAATGGGTGGCATCTTGTCGGTTGTTAAGAGTTTGTCAAAATCGGAGCTCGCGAACAATTATCGATTTAATTTTTCTGTTGTTAATCCCAAGAGTTGGCTGAGAAAGAATTATGCTACTGATATTGTTATGGTTCACTATGCTTCTAGTTGGTCGACTTTGCTGCCAAACCTTATCACTCGACTATGCAATCCATCCAGTCGACTGATACTACAAGAGCATCACTATACACTAACCTTTGAGCAAAGCGTTCCATCAGTAAAACGATTTCACTGGATGCTTAGATTAAATTATAAAATATTCGATCGAGTGATTGCAGTTTCACACGGTCAAGGGAGCTGGATAAGAGAGAGGCAACTTATTCAACCGAATAAGTTAACCATAATTCCGCAATGCAGAGAGTTATCGGATTTCTTAAAATTAAAACAAAAAGAAGTAGGCAAGCCAATAAAACTTGCTGCCTATGGTCGATTATGCCCAGCGAAGGGGTTTAGTAATTTAATTGAAGCATTTAATCAAGTCAATCATCCACAACTAAAGTTATCCATCGCTGGCGATGGGCCGTCTGAAAATGAACTAAAAAATAAAGCAGGGAATAATACAAATATCGAATTCGTCGGTCGGATAGAAGACGTTCCCAAGTTTCTACAGCAATGTGATTTGGTGGTTATTCCTTCCGTGAGTGAGGCCTTCGGATTAGTGTGCTTGGAAGCGAAAGCCGCAGGAAAAGCTGTGTTAGTGTCCGATATTGATGGCTTAAGTGAGCAAGTCAATTCTCCAGGCGAAAACTGTTTACCACCTTGTGGATTGTTACTCGAAGATTTGACACCGCAGGCAATAGTAAAAGCTTTAATACAAATACCTCATCTACCCTTGTCAGAATGGGGTGATAACGGTCGACTACAAGTTAAGAACGCTTGGGAAGTCTATCAAGCAGACTGGCGAAATCTGTTTAAGAAATTAGTTAAATAGGATTTCATTTTAGCCGGAAATCCGAATCTTCTTTTCCTATCACCTATCTCTAGATTTTCCGTATCGAGTCGAGTAAGGGATGTTTTTTATTTACTCGCTGCTCGAATTTAGTATCTCTTGTTTCAATTCCTAAATCGCAATTGCATTTTGCGAAGCAAAACGCTCAATCTTATTCCCTGCATGCTTCATTCGTTTCTATCCTATTGAAATTATTAGAATAATGGATATCTATTTATCTGGCAAGGCATTTGCAACCATGTATTTAAGTTGTTATTTTTTTTCTAACGGTAAAGGGGTCTAGTCATGTTTAAATTGCTGGGGCAGGTTTTTACTTCGCTATTTCTGATTGTATTCGTTGTGTGGCCTACTAATCCAAATGCCGACCCATTCGATGAGTGTCCGAGCAAAGCATACCTCTTTCAAAGTAATAACGTGCAAATATACGGTGTAAATCTGGTGACCGGAAGTTATACGCTGTTAGAAGACTATGTAGGAATCGATGGAAATATTAATGGTGTTGGATTCAATTTTGATGATCGCTATATCTACGGATTTAATACCAGTACCTATGAGGTCGTTCAAATCGGTGGTGATTTTCAAGCAACGGTTTTAAATGTCACTGGTTTGCCAAGCGATACAACTTTTTATGTCGGCGATGTCTCTGCCAACTACTATTATGTGTACCGGAAAAACACCGGGTTTTACCGTATTAATCTCGATGATTCCCGAGACGATTATCTCGAGGCTGTTGAGGTTGTGGGCGCCGATGTTTCGTTGCAATTAACGGATTTCGCATTTCATCCAGGTAATGGCTTGTTGTATGCTGTTGATAACAAAACCGGTATGTTGCATCAAATATCGACAGAAACAGGCGCTAATGTCGAACTCGGAGATACTGGCGAAACCGGAACCTTTGGTGCCGGCTATTTTGATGTGAATGGCTATTATTATGTGAGTCGAAATTCTGATGGTCATATTTTTAGAATCGATT
The DNA here is from genome assembly GCA_019090895.1 of Kangiellaceae bacterium. Taxonomy (GTDB): domain Bacteria; phylum Pseudomonadota; class Gammaproteobacteria; order Enterobacterales; family Kangiellaceae. Next base: position 4,675 of record JAHRVB010000037.1, on the reverse strand, counting down.
TAACTGACCCTGATTCTCCCGAACCTGAAGCTGTTTTGTTTGCGCAGGGCCCTTTTTCTAATCAAAATGACGGTGCTCGTTGTGCCTTTGCACCGCTCGCGATTGAAAATACTGACTGGGGGGATGCGCCTACTAGTTACTCAACACTGTTCGCAGATAACGGTCCTCGTCATGAAATAACTGAAGACCTATATCTCGGTTCTATAATTCCTGATGGTGAGTCTGATGGTTTACCTTTTGCGGTCAATGATGACCAATCCAACACTGATGATGAAGATGGTATTGGGTTTGTGACAGCCATCGAGATTGGATTGGATGGATTAGTTCAAGTCATAGTTGAAGGGGAAGGTTATTTACACGCTTGGATAGATTGGAACAGTGACGGAAGTTTTGACGAATTGACGGAAAAGTTTATCGATTCAGAATTCTTAACGACTGGAACACACCTTATTTCTTATCGAGTACCCGATACCGCAATAGCAGGAAATTCTTGGTCTCGATTTAGATTAACAAGCTCAGAAGAATTAACTGCCGTAGGGGGCGCACCCGATGGCGAAGTAGAAGACCATGCTGTTTCGATTTCTGAGCCCGATATTAGTTACCGGTATTATCCTTCTGAGAGCGGTTGGGTCGCTTTAGCGTACGAAGATATTTGGCCGGGAGTTGGTGATTACGATCTTAACGATGTGGTGATGCAATACCGAATTGTCGAGCTGGTTCGGGATGGCGAAATTATTCGCGTGGATTTGTATGGGACCCTGGTCGCGATGGGCGCTGTTTATCATAATGGATTCGCCGTTCATTTGGCGGGTTTAAATCGAGATTCTGTCGATCAGGATAGACTGCGAACATTATTTAATAACGAACTACAAGCACTTAATCCGTTAGAAGAAGGTCAATCGGAAGTAGTCATTAAAGTCTCAGATGACCTATGGGAAAATGTAGATTCAGATTGCCGATTTTACCGAACTGAAACGTCATGTACCGATGAGATTGAGTTTAGTTTTGAAATCAGTGTTAACTTTTCTCAACCACCTACTTTAGCGTCGATGCCTGATGCGCCATACAATCCATTTATATTCGCCTCTTCTTTTTGGGGCAGAGGAGAGGGATTTACGGAGACACCAGGCAGGGACCTCGAAATACACCTTGTGGACCAACCTATGACCGACCTTGCTGATCAATCATTGTTTGGAACCGGTGACGATACGAGTGATGTTAGTAGCGAACGATACTACAAAACCAACTCAAATTTACCATGGGCGATAGAAGTCGGCACGGATTGGCTTTACCCCAAAGAAAGAGTCGACATTCTAGAAGCTTATCCTATGTTTCAAGATTGGGTTGAGAGTGGTGGAGAAGAAAACTCTGACTGGTACATTTCGGAAAACGCTGTTATCGAAAAGATTTATCAATAGGAGTCTGTTATGGAATTTATTAATGAGAAGATTATTAATGAGAAGATTATTAATGAGAAGATTATTAATGAGAAGGTTACTAATATAGTCTTTGGATTGTTTATGATTGCGGTCTTTTCACAGATAATCGCTTGTGGCGGAGGAGGTGGCGGTGGCGAAAGTGGTACCAGTCAACCAACCAGTGTGGTTCCGGAGCCACCACCGCCAGTTTTACAAACGAAGGATTTGGTTGCCCCTGATAATTTTGACTATGAAACTTCCAGTGAAGTTACTGTCGATATTAAACTACCCGAACTGAGTGGACGGCGTGCGTTTGTTTCTTTATTCAGTCAATATGCCCGGCATGAAAATAATCAATGGCGACCTGATTTTGGTTCTCGCTTAATGATGGAAAAGCTTCGAGAGGGAGAAATAAACCGAAGCATAAAACTAACTCACGATATTGACAAAGTGTTGGTTCAAATTTGGACGGATAATAAGAATGACCCGCCATACTCCAAAGAAATTACCGTAGACAATGCTACTTTATTTTGGCGTCAGTAATCATGAAAATAGGCCAACAGGAAAACAAGTGAGCTGGAAATTACTAATTACTCAATCGAGTGAGTTCTAATTAGCCAATCGTCCCAGGACCTTAATCCCATTCTTTGATTTTGGTTCTGATCATACAACCCAATATCCTTCCATATTTTGGCAACCGGTGATTGTTGTAATTCATTGTTCCATAAAGTGTCAAAGTCACTGGTTGTCCACCAAATAACAAATTCCATTTCTAATGCCTCAGACTCAGAGAGCAGCATATTGACATAACTGGATTGTTTGGTTTCATCACTTTGTTCTGAATATTGAAATTCATCTATGGTTAGATTTTCACCAATCCAGCCAGTTTCAGAAATCGCCATGGGTTTATCGCCAGCAATGTCAGATGCTTGGGATAACCAATCTGCTGGAAGATTTGCCGTATCGCCACGGTCCGTATGATCAAAAAAGACATAAGGATAAGTGCTGATCCCAAGTACATCGGTAAATGGCATTAACTGCCCATAACTCGCTTCTATTAATTGCATACTGGCTGAATCTGGTGATTTGAACGCGATTGATGTCATTAACTTCAATTCTGGATAAAGGGCTGAAAGCGTAGTATGCACAGCTTCTGCGAAAATCAAATATTCAACATAGCCAGCCGGATTATTTAAAATCAATTCACTCACTTCAGTGCCATATTCGAAATGAGTAGGTTCAAACCGGTCGATCATATCAATCGCAAAACTAATATAAGCCTGGATCACTTCAGCCGACCCCCAAGAACGTTCAACCCATTCGCCGGTGTGGGTTTGGTTATCGCTTTCGCCCCAATTAGGACTAATCGTGTCACGTTCAGTGTTCAATGAGTCAATCGCAAGAAAAACAGTCGTTCCAACAGGTGTCTTGTCTAGACGCCCCTGGATTTCAGATTCTACGTTGGGATGGTAATCGGTGCCGTCTAGGGACTCTTGCCATGGAATACCACCTTGAAGGTGATGTTTAATGATATCGCCATGGGTGATAAGTCGAGAATAAGTAACGTCAATCGCTTCCTGTGAGGCCTCATAGAGCCACGGGGTAAAGCCCATTTTAAAACTGCGAGTTGGATCGGGTGGATCGGTAATTACTACAGGTTCATCAGTGGTACTTCCACCACAACCGATAAAGAGTAGTGTTAACATTCCGGCTAATAATATTTGGGTAAGTCGCATAATTATTTCGATTTCGATTAGTTAACTGAGTGCTGTTTGAGTATAGACAAGCTTTTTGCAGATAGGGAAGAGATAGTTAAAGACGGAGATGGGAGATGGGAGATGGGAGATGGGAGCTAGGAAAAGATAGTTACTAGTGGCGAGTTAAAGATGAAAGACTTAGACAATGCTTGGGGCATTGATAGAATAAATCTAACTGACACAGTATCATGGATTAATTCCGTTAGATTGGTTGAATAAATTATGAGCAGATTAAAGTTCTAATGACTAAGTTAATCATTAAATATGCACTCATCTTGTTTGTTGCGTTGAGTGGACTTAAGTTTTTAGAGTATCAATTCTTTAGCTATAAAATGAGCTTGGAAAGTTATCTCGGTATTATCGCTGGGATTTTTTTGTTGGCTGGAATCATTATTGCCAGCTATTGGGCTAAATATAGTCAACAGGACAAACATAGTCCGACGGACAAGGATATACAAAGAAAAGCACTGAACGAGCAAAACAACAGCAGCACTGAACAATCCATTGCCGGTCAAATCGATCAACAAAAGCTATCGGAATTTAGTGAGCGAGAGCAGCAGGTATTACAGCTTTTATGTCACGGTTATACCAACAAGGAAATTGCACAAAGTCTTGAAATTTCACCTAATACGGTTAAAACTCATATGAGTCGTTTATTTTCTAAGTTGGGGGTTAGTAATCGAACTCAAGCATCTTCTGAAGCTAAGTTACTGAAATTAATCATTTAATTTTCTTATCACCCATATGGGTGATTGCCGAATGACAACAATTCGAATAATTTTATAGTCTCAAAATGATTATCGGCCTTGGCCCAAATAAAAACAGGATACATCAACATGAAAAACAACATAATGAAATTCGGTTTAATCGCAGGAACCATTATTGTCATGATTCCTCTCATTACGGGATTGATTATCGGTTACGGTCCAGAGACTTATAAGACGGGTGAAATTGTTGGTTATTCCACCATTATTTTGTCGTTGATGATGATCTTTTTAGCGGTCAAAGAATACCAAAAGCGAAATCCGGAGCAAACCGTTGGCTTCCTTAAAATACTCGCTATTGGTGCAGGTATTAGTTTTATCGCCGGATTAATGTTTGGCATTTATAACGTGATTTACGTGACCTATATTGATCCTGAGTTTATGCATACTTATTATCAATATTACATTCAAAGTATCCAAAGCAGTGGTGCATCGGCTGAAGTGATTGAGCAGCAAATCGCCCAGCTAGAAAAAGAAAAAGAAATGTTTATGGATTTAACTTTTAACTTCGCACTGATGTTCCTGACGGTGTTTATGATTGGTTTGGTTGTTTCGGTGATTTCAGGATTGTTGCAGAGGGAAAAACAGGAGCTAGGAGCTGGGGGCTAGGAGCTAGGAGCTAGGAAAAGACAGTTGCTAGTTGCGAGTTGCTAGGGAGAGAAAAGGGATAGGAAAAACAGGTGCTAAGAGCTGGGAGATAGGGGATAGGAAAAGACAGTTACTAGTTGCTAGTTGC